>DETG01000026.1 GCA_002361535.1 Prevotella sp. UBA3294 | reverse complement strand
CAGATGAGTGAACCCGTTGAAACTCTTCACGTACTTCTCACCGCCGTTTTTGCGGCTCATTCCAACAATTCTATCACGGTCGAGTGATTTTATCATCTGACCATACACCGGCTGTCCGAAAAAATGTGTACTTTTGCCCATGGTTATGTTTGTTTATGTTTGGCGACTGCAAAGATAACCAAAAGGGCTGACACCTTTGAGTGGTGACAGCCCTAATTTTTGTCGGATGACTCAATGTTTAGCGGACAGTAATAAATCTTTTTAATAGACAATGTCTGATCACAATAGTCAACCACCGCCGGACGATGGGTGATGAAGATGACGGTTTTATCGTGCGACTGAAGGATGTTATGCAACAGCTGGCGCTCGGTTTCGGGGTCGAGGGCACTGGTGGCTTCGTCGAAGAGCATGATGTGACGGTTACGCAACAGGGCTCGGGCGATGGCGATACGCTGCGCCTGTCCTTCACTGAGACCGCCACCCGACTCGGCACATGGGGTGTCCAGTCCTTGCGGCAGGTCGAGCACGAAGTCGGCACATGCCATGCGCAGTGCCTCGCGCATCTCCTCATCGGTGGCATGCAGCTTTCCTAAACGTAGGTTCTCGCGGATGGTGCCACTCATCAGGGTGTTCCCCTGCGGCACATAGACGAAGTTACAGCGCATGCGGGGAGAGATGGGTCTGGCACTGGTTCGGTTATAGAGTTGGATCGTTCCCTCTTGGGGGTGTAAAAGGGCTAAGATCAGACGCACCATGGTGGTCTTGCCAGCTCCGGTCTCACCGAGGATTGCCGTGCAACTGCCTGGGTAGAAATCGAATGACAGCTGGTCGATGACCTTTCCGTCGGTCGTGTCGTAGGCATAGGTCACTGAATCGAAACGAATGCCGCACGGTCCTTCCACCTCGATGGGGTCTCCTTGCTCTTCTAAGGGATCCTCCTCCAGTTCCATCAGTCGTTCAGCAGCGGTGAACACACCCACGAACGCTGGTACTAACTTGGTGAGACCGCGTGCCGGACCTTGTATCTTGTTTACCAATTGAAGGAAAGCGGTCATTCCACCGAAGGTAAGGGTACCCTCTGACATCCGTAAGGCCGACCAGAGGAAGGCGATGAGATAGCCCAGGGCGAAGCCGAAGTTCAGGATGAGGTTGCTGAACACAGAGAACATCGTGCGCTTCACTACATTCTGCCGCAGCTCACTCTGGGTGTTCTCTAATCGGTCAACCATCATCGTATCACTCTCGAGTGTCTTGATAAGCATCCTGTTCTGCACTGTCTCCTGCAAAACACTCTGCACCTTTGAATCGCTGTCGCGTACCTGACGGGTCAAATGGCGCATCTGGTTGATATAGATTTTGCTGACAGCGATGAACAGAGGTAACATCGCGATGATGATAATGGAGAGCCATCTGTCCATGGAGAACAGGTAGAAGAAGGCACCGAGGAACAAGGCCAATGTAGATACCGCACCAGGAAGGGTTTCTGTGAGGAAATTCACGACACTGTTCACATCACCTTCCAGACGGTTGATGACATCACCGCTGTGTAGTTTCTCCTTTCCATGCCACTCAGAGCGGAGGATCCGATCAAGCATCTTCTGCTGCATTCGGTTCTGTGCTCGGATACCTAAGATGTTACGCACCCAGATACTGCTGATGCTGATGGCGAAATTGGCTAAGACCAGCAAACCCATCATGCCTACCGCCCAATAGAGTGATCCCTCTACGGTATGAGAGGCCACGTCGATAGCATGTTGAACTGCCCATACCTGTGAGAGGCTTACGGCTACGCCCAACAATCCCAGAGTGGCATTCAGCACTGCTTGCAGCTGATTGCCACGCCATGCGCGCCAAAGCCATTTCAGAATGGACTTCGCACCGTATTTGCTTTCCTTACGTTTGAAATAGTCACCTATTTTCATCTTTCATCTTTCATCTCTGATCTGCTCCCCACATCATCTTCTCGCGCAGCGTGGCAAAATACTTCTGCCCTTGTCGTTTCACGATATGGATGGCATAGGGTGCCTTTCGGATGGTTAGTCGGGAGTCTTCCTGGCACTTCTCTGATCGTCCGTCAATGGCGATGAGGAACTGGTGGGAACGACTCTCTACAGTGATGGTGATCTCACTGTCGTCTTTGATAGCAATGGGGCGGATATTCAGACTGTGGGGTGCCACGGGTGTCAGACAGAGAATGCCTGCCTGGGGCACGATGATCGGTCCACCGTTTGACAATGAGTAGGCCGTACTGCCAGTAGGGGTACTTACGATCAGGCCGTCTGCCTGATAGGTCACCAGATACTCGCCGTTGATACAGGTGCGGATAGAGATCATCGAGGCATTGTCACGCTTCAGGACAGCAATGTCGTTCAAAGCCCTTGGACAGGTTTCCAACGTTTGTCCTTCTACCTCCACCTGGATCACGGTGTGCTCCTCCAGTTCATAGGATCCGCTATATAACGCATCAATGGCACTTTCTATCTCATTTGGACTCACATCGGCGAGGAATCCCAGACGCCCCATATTCACACCCATGATGGGAATGTCCTTGGCACCAACGAAATGTGCCGACTTCAGAAGGGTTCCGTCGCCACCCATCGAGATGACAAAATCGGCCTCGAAGTCTGTACCTTCTATCACCTGGGCCCCACCTGCATCGATGTGCTGCCCTTCTGTAATAAAGGTATAGAACTCCCGCTCTATTGCCACCTCAGCACCTTTCTCGGAGAGATAGGAGAGTATCTTTTGGATGCTGGCCGACTTCTTTGCCTGATAAACATTGCCAAAGATGGCAAATCTAAGTCTGGCACTTCTATTCTTGTCCATACGTGAATCCGTTGATTGTTTTCGCAAAGGTAATGTTTTTTCCTGAAATGACAAAGTGAATGGGTATAAAAAAAACATCCCCGAGTCGTTACGACCGGGGATGGGCAATTCAATATAATCAACACATTTAAATGATCATGAAAGGATCCATGAACATAATGTTTCTTTTACGAAAATCTCAGTACTTGTCCCACCTTAATGTTGGTGGACTTACCTAAGCGGTTCACTTTACGTAGCTGGTCAACAGTCATACCGTGCTGCTTGGCAATAGAGTAAAGGGTTTCTCCCTTCTTCACCTTATGAGAAGAACTGGCCTTCGGCTGTGCCTTGGCTACAGTTTTCTTCGCCGTGGGAAGCACGGCTGTCTGCTCATTAGGCTCACCAATCACGGGAACATCCTGTGCCTCAGTTTTGGGCATCGTGTTGCGTGCAATGGTGGTGGTGCGACGCTTTGCATTATTCTTGCGGAACATATAATAGTCGGCAGTCACATCCTGATTCTTGAAATCGAACATCAAGGCAGGGTCGAGAGCCACACCGCAGAGACGTGTCTCGAAATGCAGATGGGAACCTGTACTACGTCCCGTGTTTCCACCGAGACCAATCGGATCGCCAGCCTTCACCGGCTCGTTCTCGCCAACCAAGCGCTTCGACATGTGACCGTAGATTGTCTCCAGTCCGTTGTTGTGACGAATCACCACATAGTTTCCGTAACCTGCAGCCTCGTAGTTGGCTACGCGTACCTTTCCGTCGAAGGCGGCACGGATAGTGTCACCGATATATACCTTGATATCGAGTCCTTTGTGCATACGTCCCCACCGGCGACCGAAGTTACTGGTGATTACACGACTTGGCGTGGGCATGTGGAAACCGCGTAGGTCGATCTTGAAAGAGTCGGGCAATGTAGTGGCATGATGTGCGTACTTGTTGCTCCATTCGGTATAAAGCTGTGAGGATAACGACTGTGCCTGCTCGCGCTGGATGATGTGGCGCAGAGCAACGGTGTCCACTGCTTTCATTTTTCTGTCGATTGGTGCCTGACGGGCCAAAAGGTCTTGTCCCATTACGGGTATTGCGGCCAGAGCCAATACGACTGTCATTGCAAATGTTCTTATTGTTTTCTTTATTCGCATAATCAAATTTTTATCGCCAGGAACAGGCGGTTAATAGTGTGATGTGGAAAGCCGACAAAATAGAACCAACTATCGGTTTTACCAAAAATCGCTGCAAAGATAGGAAAAAAAATCTTAGAATGGTATTCAATTAACAGTTTTTATTGTCGATTTAACATATTGATATGCACAAAAATACGATTTTGTGCACGCTCACATCCTCTTCTTGCTCTACGCTGTTATGAAACACAACCGATTCTTTTTCACGACAAATTTGTCCTTGGCCAGTAGTGATGGAAGAAAAAAAAGAGGCATGCCCCAACGAGCATGCCCCTATTGTAAACTCAAAAACAAGTGTTATGTTACTCTGCAACGAGTGTGAAACGCTTGAAGTCAACGATCTTCAGTTCTTTGTCCTGAGCGGCGAGCCACTGAGCAACAGTAGCCTTGTCACCATCACCGAACTGGAACTCCTGATCAACCAGACAGTTCTCTTTCAAGAACTTCTGTACACGACCCTTGGCGATGTTCTCGATCATCTGGGCAGGCAGGTTAGCAGCCTTCTCGGCAGCAGCCTTCTCCTTCAGCTCACGAGCCTTCTGAGCTTCCTCCTCAGTCAGCCAACCCTTCTTCATGTTTGACTCGATATGATCCTCGCTGTCAACCAGGTTCGGGTTGATGCCGTTCTTCTTCAGTACGGAGTCAACATATTTCTCGATCTGCTCCAACTTGGTCTTCTCAACAGCAGTCTTGTACTCCTCGTCGATAACAGCTTGGGGCACGCTCTTCTCATCCAGTGCAACGGGCTTCATGGCAGCTACCTGCATAGCCAGTTTGTGACCTGCCTCGGAAGCAGCCTTGTTGGTCTGTACCATAGTTGCCAAAGTGTGCTTACCCATGTGGTCATAGACCTCAATGTTCTCACCTGTCAGCGTGAGGTAGCCGTCAAGCTCCATCTTCTCACCAGTGATACCAGAACGCTGGGTTACAGCATCGGCTACCTTCTGTCCGTCGGCGAGCGTCAGCTCCTTCACCTCATCGAGTGTCTGGCACTTGTTGGCGATAGCAGCGTCAAGGATGCTCTGTGTCAGTGCGATGAAGTCTGCACCGTTAGCCACAAAGTCTGTCTCACACTTCAGTGCGATGGTAGCAGCAAAGCCGTTCTCTACCTTTACGAGCACGCAACCATTAGAAGTCTCGCGGTCGCTACGCTTAGCGGCGATGGCCAAGCCACGCTCACGAAGCAACTCCTTGGCATGGTCGAAATCACCTTCGGCCTCAGTCAGTGCCTTCTTCACATCAGCGAGACCTGCACCGGTCATAGCGCGGAGTTTCTTGATATCATCAATTGAAATTGCCATTGTATTATTCTTTAAACGTTATTACGATATTACGTTATTACGAGTTTTACTCTGCAGCGGGAGCCTCTTCTGCTTCTTCTGCAACGGGAGCTTCCTCCTCAGCGGGTGCCTCTTCCACTACCTCAGCGGGAGTCTCCTCCTTGCGAGCCTTGCGGGCGCGGGGCTTTACCTCACTGGCTTCTTCAGCCTGCTCTTTGGCAGCTTTCTCATCAGCACGTTCTGCCTTGCGCTCTTCGAGTCCTTCAGCGATAGCTGTGCAGCATGCGTTGAGGATGACCTCGATAGAGTCTTTGGCATCATCGTTAGCAGGAATCATGAAATCGATGCTCTTAGGATCACTGTTGGTGTCCACGATAGCGAATACGGGGATACCTAAGCGGTTAGCCTCTTTAACGGCGATGTGCTCCTTCATCACGTCAACCACGAACAAAGCTGAAGGCAGACGGGTTAAGTCGGCGATAGAACCGAGGTTCTTCTCCAGTTTTGCACGCTGACGGCTGATCTGCAGGATCTCACGCTTTGAAAGATTACCATAGGTACCGTCGCTCATCAGCTTATCAATGCTGGCCATCTTTTTCACGGCCTTACGGATGGTGGGGAAGTTGGTGAGCATACCGCCCGGCCAACGCTCGATCACGTACGGCATGTTCACGGCGGTGGCCTTCTCTGCTACAATATCCTTAGCTTGTTTCTTTGTTGCAACGAAGAGGATCTTCTTCCCAGACTTGGCAATCTGCTTCAAGGCATCTGCTGCCTCGTCGATCTTTGCCACAGTCTTGTGCAGGTCGATGATATGAATACCATTGCGCTCCATAAAGATATAGGGAGCCATGGCGGGGTTCCATTTGCGCTTAAGGTGACCGAAGTGGCAACCTGCCTCAAGCAGCATGTCAAAATTTGTTCTTGCCATTTTCTTAATGCTTTAATTGTTTGTTGTTTACTTTCTTTTTAATCTTTGCTAGATCAACTAACAGGTAGTCTATTCGTACTGTCTCATTGGCAGTATTAGACAGAGTCCTATTAGTTTAGATACTAAACTGCTCAGTTTCTTTCACGTACTTCGTCCTTTATGGAAATCGAATGGTTCAAATTCCAGAAACGAAGTTCGAAGAAAAGATTAACGCTTACTGAACTGGAAGCGACGGCGTGCTTTCGGCTGTCCTGGCTTCTTACGCTCAACCTCACGGCTGTCACGTGTCAGGAAGCCCTGATCCTTCAGCTTCTTCTTATCCTCGGCATTGATCTTCACCAGTGCACGGGCAATAGCGAGACGCAGAGCCTGGCTCTGGCCTGTGAAACCACCACCATCGAGATTTACTTTGACGTCATACTTCTCGGCTACTTCCAACAGGTTCAGCGGTTGCTTCACCACATACTGAAGGATGGCTGATGGGAAATACTCGGTGATATCTTTCTTGTTGATTGTAATCTTGCCTGTACCTTCACTTACGTAAACGCGTGCAACTGCACTCTTACGGCGACCTATTGCATTAATTACTTCCATCTTACCTTATATTATTTATACTGGTTAATATCAATTGCCTTCGGCTTCTGAGCAGTATGCGGATGCTCCGTGCCATTATATACATAGAGGTTGTCGAGGAGCTGACGGCCCAGGCGACCTTTGGGCAGCATACCTTTTACGGCATGGCGCAAGATACGATCCATTCCAAACTCCTTCTGACGGAGCTGTGCAGGTGTGTTGAAGCGCTGACCGCCAGGGTAGCCCGTGTAACGGGTATAGACCTTGTCGGTTTCTTTCTTACCGGTGAAGTAAGCTTTCTTGGCATTGATGATAATCACGTTGTCACCACAGTCAACATGCGGGGTGAACGTGGGTTTGTACTTTCCGCGAATCAACTTCGCTACCTTAGAAGCGAGACGGCCCACTACCTGATCGGTAGCATCAACAACCACCCACTCCTTCTTCGCTGTTTCCTTGTTAATGGAAATAGTCTTGTAACTTAAAGTGTCCATTGTTTAATGTAAATATAAAAACGTTTTCTTTAACCGGATATGTCGCCATCCGACCGCGCCTGGCTTCACGCACCTGGAAGCGAGCAGACTCTCCGCCTGCCAGTGAGCAGCGATTCACAAACCACAACGATCACATTCTTGTAATGGCTGCTATTTACACGCTACCCTCGGGGGTTCATGCGGCCCCACGTAGAATCGGGTTGCAAAGGTAAGGCTTTTCTCGAAATATCGTTGCTATGGCTTTGTTTGGAAACGATAATTTACGAATATTTAACAAACAAAGCTTAAAATCCATGTCCAATGTTGCAAATATCATGGAAAACCCTTACCTTTGTCACTCAACTCAATATGTTAAAAGAAAGAACAAGATGAAAGTATTACTCATTAATGGAAGTCCGCGTCGTAAAGGGAATACGTTCACTGCTTTAAACGAGGTGGCAAAGACGTTGGAGCAGAATGGCATCGAGACCGAGATTGTGAGCATTGGTGTGAAACCCGTGCGTGGCTGCATTGCCTGTAATCAGTGTAAGACGAAAGAGTTAGGCCGTTGTGTATTTGATGACGATATTTGCAATAGAATTGGTGAGAAGCTCGAAGGTATTGACGGCCTTATCGTAGGATCACCTGTCTATTATGGCCAGCCTAATGGATCGGTGCTCTCACTGATACAGCGTCTCTTCTACTCGGCAGGAGCAAAGGTACAGAACAAACCTGCTGCCAGTATTGCCGTATGTCGTCGTGGCGGGGCCACCGCAGCCTTTGAGACACTTAATATGCCGTTTCAGATGATGAATATGCCTTTGGTCACCTCACAATATTGGAATATCGCCTACGGACGGGCTGAAGGAGAAGCTGCCCTTGACAAGGAAGGCATGCAGACCATGCGCACTTTGGCCAACAATATGGCATGGCTCCTGAAGAAAATCCATGCCGACGGGGATAATAGTACGCCCGACCGTGAACCTTGGGAACCCATGCACTTCATCCGTTAATCTCCATCTTGAACTTGTTGATGTAGAATCATACTATTATGCAGGCAATTATCCTTGCGGCCGGGATGGGTCGCAGACTCGGAGAATACACCCGTGACAATACCAAATGTATGGTGCAGGTGGGTGGGGAGCGTCTCATCGACCGACTGCTACGGCAACTATCCCGACTGTCTTTGAGTCGTGTTGTTATCGTTGTGGGCTATCAAGCCGATAACCTTAAAAGCTACCTCGATGCTCACTACGAAGGTGAGCTCACCATCGAGTATGTAGAGAATCCTATTTACGATAAGACCAACAATATCTACTCCCTTTCTCTTGCCAAACAACAGTTACAAGAGGATGACACGCTCCTCATCGAGAGTGACCTGATTTTCAGTGACCGTCTTTTCACGATGATCCTTGAAGACAAACATCCGAACCTTGCGCTTGTAGCGAAGTTCGAGAGCTGGATGGATGGGACGATGGTGCGCATTGATGCAGAACGTAACATTGTGAACTTCGTCCCGAAAAAGGCCTTTAACTATGCGGATGTGGATCACTATTACAAAACGGTGAATATCTATAAGTTCTCAAGGGAATTCTCCCGTAATGTTTATGTGCCGTTCCTTGAGGCTTATTGTAAGGCTTTGGGTAACAACGAGTACTATGAACAGGTTCTGAGGGTGATTACTCTCCTTGACAACAGTAATCTGAAAGCATTGGATATCGGCAATGAGAAATGGTACGAGATTGATGATGTCCAGGATCTCGACATTGCTGAGACCATCTTTGCAGAGAACGAAGAAATGATGCGGCGTTTTAACTACCGATATGGGGGGCACTGGCGCTTTCCGAAGATGCTCGACTATTGTTATCTGGTGAATCCCTATTTCCCTACGAGGCAGATGAAAGAGGAACTGAGGGCGAATTTCGACACCCTGCTGACGGAGTATCCATCGGGAATGTTTGTCAATTCTCTCCTTGCAGGGAGGTATTTCGGCATCCGACAAGCTTATTCGGTCGTGGGCAACGGTGCTGCCGAACTTATCAAGAGTCTGATGGAGCGAACTGAAGGCCGCATCGGCGTAGTCTATCCAACTTTCGAGGAATATCCTAATCGGCTACGGAAAGAACAGATAGTCTCTTATTATCCTGACAACGCAGACTTGTCGTATGGGGCAGACGACTTGCAGAATTTCTTTGATGACAAAGATATTCAGACACTTTTGCTCATTAATCCCGATAACCCATCAGGTAACTTCATCCCCTTGGAAGATGTTGTACACCTGACGGAGTGGTGTGGTGAAAGGAATATCCGTCTGGTGGTGGATGAGTCGTTTGTGGATTTCAGTGATAACTTCGAAAAGAACACCCTTTTACGCAATGACCTCTTGGAACGATATACTAATCTTGTCGTGATGAAGAGTATCTCGAAGTCGTATGGCGTGCCTGGTCTCCGTTTGGGCGTCCTCGCCAGTAGTGATATAGAGTTGATCTCCTGGATGAAAAAAGATATATCTATTTGGAATATCAACTCGTTTGCGGAGTTCTATATGCAGATTTTCAGTAAATATACAGCGGAATACAACAAGGCATGTCATAAGTTTATAGCAGAACGTAGGAGGTTCCGTGAGTGCCTTGATGCCATACCCTATCTTCGTATTTTGCCCTCACAGGCTAACTATTTCTGCTGTGAGGTGACAGACAAATTTACATCTGCTGAACTCACAATGTTCTTGTTGGAGCGTTACAATATTATGATTAAGGATTGCAACTCGAAAAAGTTCCTACAAGGAAAGAATTACATACGAATCTCGGTGCGTAACCAAGAGGACAATGACCGACTGGTACAGGCATTGAAAGAACTGGCGGAAATATGAGAGTGTGCATTTGCGGTGGCGGCAACCTCGGCCACGTCATAGCGGGCTATCTCGCTTCGCAGCAACATTGTGAAGTGGACTTGCTGACACGTCATCCCGAACGGTGGTCGCAAGAGCTTGTTGTCCATACTCCCGAAGGGATCGATCTCCACGGTACTCTCCATGGCGTCTCTTCTGATCCCGATCATGTGGTGATCGGTGCCGATATCGTGTTGCTTTGTCTTCCAGGCTTTTCTATTGGTAGTGTGTTACAACAGATAGGTCACTCACTATCGCCCCATACCCTTGTGGGTAGTATTGTCTCCAGTACCGGGTTCTTTGAAGAGGCACTGCGCCTGCTGCCTGCCAGCACCCCTCTCTTTGGTTTTCAGCGGGTCCCTTTCATCTCGCGGTTGGAGAGTTATGGGCACTCTGCCAGTCTGTTGGGGCGCCGAAAGTTGATGCGTATCGGTACAGAACATGTGAATGACAAACAAGCCTTAGCAGATCAGCTCGAACTGCTCTTCGGCGTTCCTGTTGAGGTGCTGTCAAGCTACTACGAGGCCAGTATCAGTAACAGTAATCCCATCCTTCACCCAGCACGACTCTACACGTTATGGAAAGACTGGAAACCTGGTATTACCTATCCGCGGAATTGTCATTTCTACGGAGAATGGACGGAAGAAGCATCGGAGATGTACATTCTGATGGACGAAGAACTGCATCGTCTGATAGAGGTGTTGCCAGTGACACCGAATTGTCTGCCTACTGTTCTCGACTATTACGACAGTTATGATGCAGCCTCCCTCACCTGCAAGCTACGGTCGATCGAGGCCTTTCAGGGCATCATGGCTCCGATGAAGGAGACGGAGGCAGGTTTCGTGCCAGATCTCAGAAGCCGTTATTTCACAGAGGACTTCCCCTATGGCTTGAACCTCTTGTGTCGTATGGCGAAAGAAAGAAATATTGATACCCCCACCATGGATCTTATCTGCCAGTGGGGACAACAAATGATACAATATGCCGATAACAACTATTGACCATCATAGTCTGCGTCAACGTTTCAACCCCGATGGCTCGTTGCTCCGTCGGCAACAGCTGCGTATGTTGGAGATCCTTGTGGAAATCGACAGGATCTGCCAACGTCACCTGATTCCATATTGGCTGAGCAGTGGTACACTTATCGGTGCTGTCAGGCATGACGGCTTCATCCCTTGGGATGATGATCTGGATATTGAGATGTTGCGCAGCGACTATCTTCGGCTGATGGATGTCCTGCCGAGGGAACTGCCTGACTGGCTGGCATTACAGCGTTACACTACTGATGCGAACTATTTTTTCTTTTATGCGAAGGTACGTGACCGCCGTTCAAAGATCAATGAGGGGAACAACTACGACCGTGCCTGGAAAGAACAGGGTATCTATATCGATATCTTCCCAATGGAAAAACAGAACCTTTGGTTACATCGCCTGTCGGAGAAAAGCGTCGGTCACATGTACAAGATTTGGCGTACCAGTCGTGATGACCAGCGCAGTATCCGCCGGGTGCGCACGATCTTCGACATCAATAGAAGATTTGTCTTTCCCGTCATCCGGTTCCTGAACAAGTTGTTTGCCGGCTCTGTTATCACCAGCGGACTAGGCATTCCTTTTCACAATCCACGTTTCGAGAAAGATATCTTTCCGTTAGGTGCTCATGTGTTTGAAGACCGTTCTTTCCCGGTGCCCCACGACTATGACCATCATCTGCGCTGTATCTATGGTGACTATATGCAGTTGCCCAATCTGGATAATCTCCAGCTCCACACCGACCAAGTAGAGATTTATGACTAACGAGACAGAGACATTAAAAGAGAAAACGGCCAAAGGACTTTTCTGGGGTGGCATGAACAACGGTGTGCAACAGATCATCGGACTGGTGTTCGGCATCATCCTTGGACGTCTCCTTTCGCCAGATGATTTCGGCATGATCGCCATGATCACCATTTTCTCAGTGATCGCCATCGAATTACAGAGCAGCGGTTTCAAAACGGCTCTTGCTAACTTGGAGCACCCAACAGCCAATGATTACAATTCGGTGTTTTGGTTCAACGTCGTGGTGAGCCTTTTCATCTATGTCGTCTTGTTCTTCTCAGCCCCGCTCATTGCCAGTTTCTATCACCAGCCGGCACTGACCTCCCTTTGTCGCTATACCTTCTTGGGCTTTGTCTTCTCCAGCCTGGGACAGGCACAGTCGGCTTATCTCTACAAAAATCTTCGAACCAAGCAACAAGCCAAGAGTGGCATGACGGCCATTATCCTTTCGAATGTCGTGGGTGCCGTGATGGCATGGCATGGCTTTTCCTACTGGTCGCTTGCAACACAGAGTATTGTCTATATCTTTGTCAGTATGCTGATGTATTGGCATTACTCCGACTGGCGTCCCACTTTCCACTGGGATTTCAGACCTATTCGGCGGATGTTCCCTTTTAGTTGTAAAATTATGCTCTCCGCCATTCTCACACAAGTCAATAATAATGTACTGAATATTCTTCTCGGACGATTCTACTCACCGAAGGATGCAGGAAACTACAATCAAGCCTACCAGTGGGATTTCAAATGTTTCAACCTCTTACAGGGCATGGTACAGACCGTGGCACAACCCGTGTTTGTGGATCTCAAAGGTGATGGTGAACGTCAGCTTCGTGCATTGCGAAAGTTGGTGCGCTTCACAGCCTTCCTCTCTTTTCCCCTTCTCTTTGGTTTCGGTATGGTGTCGCATGAGTTCATTGTGCTTGCTATAGGTGAGAAATGGAGCACCAGCGCCAGCTATTTGCAGCTACTTTGCATTGCTGGAGCTTTCATGCCCCTCAGCACTTTACTATATAATATGATTATCAGCAAGGGTAAATCCGGCACCTATATGTGGGGGACGCTCGGTCTGGGCCTTTGTCAGCTTGTCCTACTCATCGCATTTTATCCCTTGGGTATCCGCACCATGATCATCGCCTATGTCGTTTTGAATATCATGTGGCTGATGGTATGGCACTGGTTTGTGAGAAGACTGACGGGATACCGTTTCCGCTCTCTGCTGAAAGATATCGTGCCTTTCGCCTTGGCGGCATTCTGCACGATGGCTCTCGTTGCTTTGATCACTCAAGGCATTCATCATCTCGTTCCGCTCCTCATTACCCGAGTGATCCTTGCCGCTATCCTTTATTATGGTATCATGCGACTCTCTGGGGCACAGATCCTGAAGGAGTGTACACAGTTTATCTTGTCGAAAATCAAATAACAGTCACCATGAAATATCCAGCAAAGATCGACGTTGCCGTCTTAATCCTGTTCTTCAACCGTCCCGATCATCTCCAAGAGGTGTTCAACGAGGTGAGGAAAGCCCGCCCTACAAAGTTGTTCCTCTACCAAGACGGACCGCGGGGTGAGCGTGACATGGCAGGTATTGAGGCTTGTCGGAAGGTGGTGTGCGATATTGACTGGGAATGTGAGGTGCACCGGAACTATCAGGAACGCAACTATGGCTGTGACCCCTCAGAGTATCTCTCGCAGAAATGGGCTTTCAGCGTTGTTGACAAATGTATCGTGTTGGAAGATGATGATGTGCCTTCACAATCGTTCTTCCCCTTCTGTAAAGAACTCCTCGACCGCTACGAACATGATGAACGCATTTGGATGATCTCAGGGTTCAATATTGATGAGGTAACACCTGATACCCCTTATGACTATTTCTTCACCCAGACCTGTAACATCTGGGGATGGGCTTCATGGCGACGGGTGATTGATCAGTGGGATGGGAAGTATTCATTCTTGGATGACGACTATGCTATGCAACGTCTTCGCGGTGTGGTCAACACAAGGAAATACAGAAAAGAGTTTATCCAGATGTGTTATGACCACCGTGCCTCGGGAAAAGAATACTATGAGAGTATTTTCTGGTCAAGCATGATCCTTAACAATGCCTTGGCTATCATGCCTACCCGAAATCTAATCAATAACCTGGGACTCACTGCCGACAGTACTCATTTTACCGGTAGTATCTATACTACTCCACGTGCCTATCGCCGTATCTTCACGATGAGCCGTCATGAGTTGCAGTTCCCTTTACGTCATCCAAATCATGTCATTGAGGACACTGGTTATCAGGAACGTCTCTATCGTGTGAATGCCTGGGGGCATCCCTGGATTAAAGTGGGGCGTTCCATCGAGGAACTTCTCCTGAACCTGCGCTATGGTCGGTTCAAGCAAATCAGCAAAGCCTTGATGAACCGTATTCGCAAGTGGACGGGGAAGAAGAAACATGCCTGATCCTATTGTGCCAAGGGCCAGGTGAGATAATAATGAATCCAATAGCCGTGGTAGAGCAGCAGATAGGCAGTCAGGAGTGCTACTGTCCCCAGCAAACAGTCATATAATCTCCGATACCCTGTGGTGAACAGGTAGGCAATGGCCAAGGGTACGACGAAGAGCCAGTGGGCAGACATGATATACACTTCGTTGATGGCAAAGCCGAGGAGTATGTGCAGGGCGATGTTAAAGGCGAGAATTCCCATCAGCAGCCACAAGAACCGCTCATGTCTTGCACGCCAGACACCTGAAAGGAACAGTAGGATGATCAGTGCCTCCACTCCATATTGAATTTTCCACGTATAACGAACGATGACAGGACGTTTCATCAGGATGTCCCCTAACAGGTGTTCTCGATGCAGTTGTATCGACTCTCCAAAGAAATTCTCTGTCAGCACCTCTGCCTTGGAGACGGTGTCATCTACCCATTCCATCTGTTCGCTGATCGGGTTCTCTTTCTCTGAGGGGGCTTTGTCGGTGGTGGTGTTGACAGCCAAGGCAAAGACCAGCATAGCAAGTGAGGGCAACACTACCGACTTCAAGAAGAACGTAGGACGGAATAGTGACCGTCCGTTGACTACCCATACACAGAGGAAGACAAGAACTCCGTTACTCAACGTGACACCAGCCACCAATGTGAAATACAACACGGTCTCCGTGATACCGAAATATTCCCCGCGTTGCAGTTTCATCCCAGATTTATAGAGTATAAATATAAGAAGGTATAATGAAAGACAGAAATGGTCGGCAACGAGAATCGTTAACCAGATATACGCCATACTGAAGAAAAACGCTGTCAGGAGGAGAGCGGGGAGCCGTCGGATCTTGATCACATCTCGCAAGATCCGATGAAAGAAAAGAAAAGTATAGAATGCGCAGAACACCAACAGTGCTCCCATCAGGAACTGTGCACAATTCACGGAGGTGAACTGTTCAAGTATGCTGTTGAGCCATGCCAGTGGGTACATGATAAAGGCTAACAGAGGATGGCGCACGATATCGTATCCTAAGTGCCAGTCTGAGAGCACGCTGTAGGTGATGGGGTCGAAACCCGACATGTGGTAGTTGCGCATAAACACGCGCCACGAATGTTCACTGTAGTCAGCAAATAAAGGGAAGAACTTTGAGATGATCAGGTATTGATATGAGAGGATGAAGGTCAGCGCATAGACCGCCGGCCATCGTTCATCTCTTCTGATCATACACATTTCTTTCAATCTTCTCATATTACATCCATTCGTTGACAAGCCTACTTCCGTTATATAGCCACAGTCCGACGGTGAGCAATAGAAGGATACCGCGTACTCCCTTTTGTAACCACACCTCGTGCCGCTTCAGGATGTAGCTATATGCTATGGGAAGAATAAACAGCCAGTGGGCTGACATGATATATACGTCTTTCAGTCCGAATCCCAAGACTACATGCACCAAGAGCTCCACACAGAAACAGGCAAGGACGAGTTGCATGAACCGTTCACGGCGACCGCAGTACAGGCCAAAGAGGAAGAGAAAGACATATCCTGCCTCTACCGCATAATTCCATAGATGGGAGTAGCTCACAAAAACAGGACGTGGATGTTTCGGATTAGAGATATCGCCCAAGGAATATTCCTGATGGAACTGAACCGACTCTCCAAACATGTTCTCTACCAATGAGGGCACGCGGGGTGTCTCCGTGTCTATCCACTTCTTGACATGGTCCTTAGGACTCTCCGCGTGGGGCACGACAAGAGTTTTCTTCTTTGATTTCAACAAATCTAAAGCACGGGGCTGTGCGAAGGTGACATCTGCATAGCGGCTGACGGCAGCCAAGATGAATACGGGAAGAACGACTGCCGTCATCAGGAAGGTAGGACGGAAGAACGAACGGCCATTGGCAAAAAGGGCTGTCAGCCAGACCTTCACGCCATTGGTTAGTGTGATTCCTGCTACCAGCAGGAAGAGCAAACCTGTTTCTGCTTTTTTCAACGGCTCTCCTGCGAGCATGCGCTTTCCTCCTTTCTCCAGAACCATCAGCAGCAGGGGCAGCGACCATGAGAAATGGTCGGGCACCACAAATGCCAACTGGATATATGCCATAGAAAAGAACAGTCCCGTCAGGAGGATCGTGTCTGTCTGTGACAACTTGAGCACCTCACGGAGCATTTTGTACAGGTAGTGATAGGCCACACAGGCGAGGATCACCTGGCACACGGCCCAGATCCACTGCACACAGTTCACACCTGTCAGCCGCATCAGTCCTTGGTCAAGCCAGTAGAAGGGATAGAGGAAGAAATTGAACAGCGGGTGGCGGTACACGTCATATTCCGTGCTCCACCGTGTGATCATGGAGTAGGCTTTGGGATCGTAGCCGGAAATGTGGAAGTAGCGAATGAAATAGTACCACAGTCCGCCATGCAGCTTCGGACTTATCTTGTCGAAGAACTTCACCACGAACAACCCATTGAGGAGGGAGAAATAGAGAAAGACGATCACCATCGGCCATCGTTCCTCACGGGGAATGCACCAGATTCTTTTCATTGTAGCATGTATTGTGTGAGCAGCCATCCATTGTGCATCCCCAAATAAACCGTAAGCAGGAGCATCACCATCCTGACACAGAGGAGTGTCTTCCCCTTGCTCTTCAGCAGGAGATAGCCCATGGCAACAGGCATGGCAAACAGATAATGGGGTGACATGATATAGATCTCGTTGATGCCGAATCCCAGTCCCATGTGCAAGGCCATATCGACTCCCATCATGGAAAGGACAAGCCAGAGGAATCGGTCACGTCGCCCTCGCCAGATACCCCAGAGGAACAGGAATACCGCCACGACTTCCACGAGGTAGTTCCACACATGATCGTATCTCACGATGATCGGTCGTCGTCGGAACACATCCCCTAAGAGATGACTCTCGTGCAGCTGCAACGACTCTCCGAAAAGGTTCTCTACGGCAGAGTCCCACCGCGATGTGGTGATATCCGTCCATCGCATGAATTCACCCTTTCCGAGAGGTTTCCCCGTATATGCCGGGCGACGGCTCTTCTTCACAACAGGTTTAGTAGCCGTGGAGGGTAGGGTGTCGCCTTTTGAACGCTGTAGGGAGTCCTGCCGTTCTCTTACCTTTTGTAAAGCGATCTCCCGTTGTTTCTTCTCTTTCTTCTGTTTGATCTTCAGTGCATGACGGGCCTGCTCGTTCTCTAAGACGAAGGTGTGATACTCCCATCGGCAGAAGGTCCACATCAGGATGGCGGGCAATGCAACGGTCAGCAGTAGGTTCTTGGGACGGAAGAAATGTTTCCCGTTGGCAAACAAATTGGCCAGGAACACTTTGATACCGTTGTTCAGTGAGATACCTGCTGTCAGGATGAAGAGCCAGACGGTCTGTTTCCTCCCCATGCTGCTGCCTTCGCGCAGATGCCGTCCTGTCACATACAACGTCAGCAGGATCATCATCATCGACAGAATGAAATGGTCGGGTACCATCGTTGCCACCATGATATATGCGAATGAGAAGTAAAGGGTTGTGAGCAGCAAGGCATCCCCCTTTCCCACGCGTATCACTTCACGGAAGATCCGGTGGAGGAACAGAAACGAATAAAGGGAGGCGGCCACCAACATCATGGCTGTAATGACCTGTGCACCGTTTATTCCGGTCGCATGTATCACAGCCTGGTTGATGAGGTAGGGGGGATACATGAAGAACGCGAGCAACGGGTGGCGATAGACATTATACCGGGCTTCCCAGGTGGAAAGCACATAGTAGGTAATCGGGTCGTAACCCGACACGCGGAACCGTCCGATGAACAGTTTCCAGTAGTCGTCTGTGGGGTGCATGAACACATTCCCGTATTTGTTGATCGTCAGGGCATTCAACAAGATGAATACCAGAACGACTGCCAAGGCCAGTATGCGTTCCTCTCGCCGTATCTTGAAAGATTGTAGCAGTTCCCTCATCGTTTCAAGAAAAATCTTACCAGCAGGAAGTTCACGGGCACACAGACGCAGAACATAGGGATCGGTGCCAGTTCCTTACTGACACCGAGCCACAGGAAGAAATTCAGTGTGATCATCTGCAACAGGTAGTTCACACCATGCGAGAACAAGAAGCCGGCACCTCTTCGGGCGCTGGCTTTTACGCGGAAAGTGAAATAGGTGGAGGCAAGGTAGTTGAACACCAGGCTCACCCCGTAGCCGATGGTCATGGAGACACTGGGGTTGAGCCAGCGGATCAACAGCCAATATACCATAAACTGAATCAGTGTGGCGATGACACCCACCACACCGAAACGGATCACCTCGCCCAACCGCTCCTTACCGAAACGGTCTATAATATCCTTCATTTGCATAATCAAGCATCTCCCGGTCACCACGACTGTCACCATAGGCGGTGAGCTCTATGGCACGGCGGTCAGGATACAGTGTGCGAAGCCTCGCCACTTTCTCCTTACCATAGCAGTTCTTCGTGAGGAAACGACCTGTCAGCACTCCGTCTTTCACCTCCACACGAGTACAGAGGAACTGTATGGCTGTGGAGACGTCGCCGAAAAACGGGCGCACCCAGTTTTCTACACTTGCACTCACTACCACCACCTGACAGCCGTCTTGCAGCAGCGTGCGGATCTTCTCCAGTCCTGCGGGGCGCATCAACGATGACTTTTCTCTTGCGAAGCGGAGGCAGTGCTCATTGAACACCTCTTCCCTCATCCCTGCGAAGCAATAGGTGAACACCTGTCGTTTCACCTTCCAGTTGGGGTATAGCCCTATTCTCATCGCCACCAACTGTGGGGAATAGCAAAGGAAACACTTCAGGAACTCCTTGTCGCCTTTCACATATCGGATGAACTCCACCAAGGTGTCACGTCGTGTCAGTGTACCGTCAAAGTCGAATGCGTGTACTTTCATCGTGGACAGGGGCATCAATGGTTAGCGAGAGCATACACCTCGCGCATCTCTGATTGGTGCAGTACCTTAAAGCCGCCAATGGTGATGGAGCCGTCACGACTGCACTGCCTTGCCAGCTGGTCAAGTTCCTCTTCGGTGAACTTCCTTCCGATCAGCTCAGTGATACAGGTGGGCATATTGATGGCATGATAGAACCGCTCCATCGCCTCGATGCCTCGGAGGGCAGTACCTTCAGGATCGGTATAGTCGTTGGTTACACCCATCACATTCACGGCGAAACGCACAAAGCGCGACACGTTCTCTTTCATTACGTAACGTGCCCATGACCCCCAGATCGCTGACAGTCCGGCACCGTGAGCCACATCGAACAGGGCACTGATCTCATGTTCCAACTTGTGCGAGGCGAAGTCACGACGGGTGCCGCAGCCGGTGAGGTCGTTGTGCGACAAGCTGCTGGCCCACATGATCTGTGCACGATGGCGGTAGTCGCAGGGGTCTTTCAGTACGTAGAATACACTCTCTTTCACGGTGCGCATCAGGGCTTCGGCAATCTCATCGGTGAGGGTCATATCCACATCTTTTGAGAAATAACGCTCCATGGTGTGCATCATGATATCAGTGGCACCGCAGGCCGTCTGGAACGGTGGCAGCGTAAAGGTGCGCTCGGGGTTCATCACGGCGAACTTACAACGTACGAGGTTGCTGTTTACGCCGCGCTTCAGGTTCTTCTCATCATCACTGATCACGCAGCTGTCGCTCATCTCACTGCCGGCTGCCGGCAATGTCACCACAGCACCCACGGGATAGCATGCCTTGGGCACTGCTGTCCCCTCGAAGAAGTCCCATACGTCACCGTCGTAGGCCAGTCCGTAGGCAATGGCTTTCGACGAGTCGATCACACTACCGCCACCTACGGCGAGCACGAAGTCAACTCCCTCCCGACGGCTCAGCTCAATACCTTTCCTTACTAAGGATACGCGAGGATTGGGCACCACGCCGCCTAAGGTGATGAAGGGGATACCCTCTTCTTTCAGCAGACTGCCGATTTTGTCGATCAGGCCGGAGCGTACGGCACTCTGTCCGCCATAATGCAGTAACACTTTCGTACCTCCGTATTTCTTTACTAAGCGGGCGGTCTGTTCCTCGGAGTTTTTCCCGAAGGCCACCTCTGTCGGTGTGTAATAAATGAAATCTACCATAATGATTATATTTTAAATAGCTTGTCGCATTTCATCGTGCCATACTACGGCTTTCCCTTCTCGTAACGAGGCAGGCATATCGAGGATGCGCTGGTTGCTGCTGCCTCGGAATTGCAGGTCGGGATCGCGCAGGGATTGCACAAAAGGTCCATCCACGAGTACGTCGATCTGTTCTAACAGAGCCCGTTGGACTGGTTGCCGCATCAGTGCCTCGAACGAGAAGCCGGTATAGCACCAGATTGTTTTCTTGCTGTCACGACGGATGGCCTTGGCCAGTTCGGTGAAGCCCTCAGCTTGATACATCGGGTCGCCACCCGTGAAGGTGACATCGGCAAATCTGTCGGCCATGATCACCTCCATCAGATCCTCCACGTTCATGGGATGGCCGTTTCGGATGTCCCACGACTGTGGGTTATGACAACCCTGACAGGCATGGTGGCAGCCTGCGCAGTAGATGGCTGTGCGGAATCCCGGACCATCCACCATCGTGTCTTCTATGATATTCAGTATAGACAGCATCGTCGGACAGGGTTTAGAGACGTTCGAAGAGTGGCAGTTGGTTCCCCCCATCGATATGGGTGACACGGTCGTTCAGCTCACACAGCTTCCCGTGGTTCCAGCGGTCGGTGGTGCCCACCAGATAACCGGTGATACGTTGCAGACGGTCGATATGGCGACTGCCGCATTTCGGACAGACCTCTAAGGTGGGGTCGGCATTCTCATAACCGCAGTCCATACAGCGGTTCCTGTTGTGGTTCACACTGCCGTAGCCCATGTTCAGCTGGTCCATCATGTCCACCACACTCATGATCACCTTGGGATTGTGTGTGGCATCGCCGTCAATCTCTACGTAGAAGATATGTCCGCCGCGTGTCAGGTCGTGATAGGGTGCCTCCACCTCAGCCTTATGGCGTGCACTGCATTTGTAATACACGGGCACGTGGTTGGAATTGGTATAGTAATCGCGGTCGGTGACACCCGGTATCGAGCCGAAGTCCTTGCGGTCCACCTTTGTGAACTTTCCGCTCAGACCCTCGGCAGGGGTAGCGAGCACGCTGTAGTTATGCTGGTATTTCTCTGAGAACTCGTTGACACGGTCGCGCATGTAGGTCACGATACGTAATCCCAAAGCCTGCGCCTCCTCCGATTCACCGTGATGCTTACCGATGAGGGCTACGAGGCACTCTGCCAGTCCGATGAATCCGATGCCCAACGTACCTTGGTTGATCACGGGCTCGATGGTGTCGTTAGGACTCAGCTTGTCGGCACCGATCCACAGACTGCGCATCAGCAGGGGGAACTGCTTCACGAAGGCCGTCTTCTGGAAACGGAAACGATCGTCGAGCTGCCGTGCCGTGATGTCGAGCATGTGGTCGAGTTTGGCGAAGAACGTGGCAATGCGTTGCTCCTTGTCATCGATGCCCATGCACTCGATGGCCAGGCGGACAATATTGATGGTGGAGAACGACAGGTTTCCACGCCCCACACTGGTCTTCGGCCCGAAGCGGTTCTCGAAGACACGGGTGCGGCAGCCCATGGTGGCCACCTCGTGGAGATAGCGCTGTGGGTCGTCGGCTCGCCATTCATCAGTTTGGTTGAAGGTGGCATCGAGGTTCAGGAAGTTGGGGAAGAACCGTCGTGCCGTCACCTGACAGGCCAGTTGGTAGAGGTCGTAGTTCGGATCCTCAGGGAGGTAGTTCACCCCTCTCTTCTTCTTCCATATCTGGATGGGGAAGATGGCGGTCTCACCGTCACCCACACCCTCGTAGGTGCTTTTCAGGATTTCTCGCATGATACAACGTCCTTCGGCCGATGTGTCGGTGCCGTAGTTGATGCTGGAGAATACCACCTGGTTACCACCGCGAGAGTGGATGGTGTTCATGTTGTGGATGAAAGCTTCCATCGACTGGTGCACACGTGCCACCGTCTTGTTCACGGCATGTTGCAGCACGCGGTCTTCGCCTGTCAGACCGTCTAACGGGAGCTCGATGTAGTCGTTCATCTTCTTATGATACAGATGGGAGTAGTCGGCACCGTTGAACTCTTCTAATTTCTTCAGTTCCTCGATGAAGCTGGCACGGACATAAGGTGCTAAATAATAGTCGAAGGCGGGGATGGCCTGACCTCCGTGCATCTCGTTCTGTGCCGTCTCCATGGAGATACAGGCCAGCACACTGGCTGTCTCGATGCGCTTGGCAGCACGTGAGGAGCCATGACCTGCAGAGAATCCGTGGTTCAGGATGTTGTCGAGCGGGTGCTGCACACAGGTGAGCGACTTGGTGGGATAGTAGTCCTTGTCGTGCACATGCAGGTAGTTGTGGCTCACGGCATCACGGCTCTCCTCCGACAGCAGGTAGTCATCCACAAAGGGCTTGGTGCTCTCCGAGGCGAATTTCATCATCATACCGGCAGGCGTGTCAGCATTCATGTTCGCGTTCTCGCGGGTCACGTCGTTGTTCTTGATATTGATGATTTCCAAGAACACCTCTCGTGTCTTGGCCTTTCGGGCAATACTTCGCTGGTGACGGTAGGCGATGTATTTCTGTGCTACATCTTTGCGGGCACTCTTCATCAGCTCCATCTCCACGGCATCCTGAATGTTCTCCACGGTCATCTGCGACTTCCCGTGCACGTTGATATGGTCGGTGATCATCTGGATGAGGCGCTCGTCCTCACCTTTATCGGTATGTAACATGGCCTTGCGGATGGCTGCCATGATCTTCTGCTCGTTGAATCCAACGATACGTCCGTCTCTCTTAACAACTGTCTGTATCATGAGTAGTTAACGATTGATATAATTCTATGCTGTTTTTAATCTTAGACTGTCTTTCCTGTAAACTGTAGTTCTCATCTTGCTAAAGATGGTACAAAGATACAATAAAAAACATATAAGTGATCCGTTTTGGAAAACTTTTATCGTGTTAAAAAGTGTCAAGTCGCTAAGAACCAATTACTTAATTTTTTGTTTTGGAAAACTTTCCATTTAGGATCAATTAAACATTATCCAAGGAGGCATAGCACGGGGTTAGAAGAGAAATATGAATAATGTGTATCTTTGCATCGTGTTTTACATAGTATCAAGTGGCTCTTAACCTATTTCATTGGGTTCGGGAGCCACATTTTTATACAATTTACCAATTTACCAATTTACCAATTTCACTTTTTGGGTTGGAAGGATGGAAGAGGAGATGAGGGTGTGTCAAAATGAAGTGCCCCCAAGAAGTTGGA
>DETG01000126.1:32859-45338 GCA_002361535.1 Prevotella sp. UBA3294 | reverse complement strand
AACAGACCATGCAGAACATCGCTGACGCACAATATCCTAATGGTGCCTTGCCTGAGATAGCACCTAACTACGTTATATTCGAGGGCTCTTGGGCTCCTCCGTTCCTGGAGTCACCCGAATGGGGAGGTGCTTTCATCGCCCTGCCTTTCCTCTATCAAGCGTTCTATGGTGACGATCAGCTCATCACTCGCTATCGTCCGCAGATGAAACGCTATGTGGACTATCTCGCCACTCAGGACTCTTGCTATATTCTTCGTCAGGGACTGGGCGACTGGTACGACTATGGACCGGGGCGTGCGGGTTTTGCCCAGAACACACCAATGCCACTGGTATCAACGGCACACTACTATTGGTGGAACCGCCTGATGGGTGAGGCACGTGCAGACAGCATCAAGGCGGCTTTCATCAAGGAGTTCTATCATCCTGCTACCCACCAGTTTGCGACGGGCAGCCAGTGTGCTCAGGCAATAGCCCTTGAGATGGATCTTGTGCCAGAGGGAGACCGGCAGGCTGTATTGCAACAACTGATTAACGACATCCACACCCATGGCGACCGTCTGACGACTGGTGACGTTGGCAATCGCTATCTTTTCAATGTCCTGATCCATCATGGACAACAGGAACTGCTCTACAAGATGCTGAACCACTACGACGTACCGGGGTATGGCTATCAGATCAAACTCGGATATACCACGCTGACGGAGCAATGGAACCCTGAGTACGGTGCTTCGATGAACCATTTCATGATGGGACATCTGAACAACCTGCTCATACCTTATTTCTTAGGTATCTGGCGTGACGGAGAACATATCACCATAGCACCTCATCCCGTGGGTGACCTCACATGGTGTCGTGGACAGATGGATGGCATCAAGGCGGACTGGCGTCTCGAAGGGGATACCTTCGTGCTGAATGTGGAGGTACCCACTGGTAGGGAAGCCACCATCCAACTGCCGTATAGTCAGCAGACACACGTCGTTAAAAACGGCCTCCACACGTTCAAAGAAGCCGTTATCGAAACAGGAAAGAAATGACATACTGGTACAAAACAAATTGTTTTGTTGTGTAAAAGCCCATTACTTGCACTCGAAAGAATGCTTTTTTAGAGAACAAAACAATTTGTTTTGTACCAAGAGTCCTTAGTACTTAGTATTGAAGAAGACCGTTTCGGGTTCTGAAAGAGCCGTAGAAAGAGATCGATACACAGGTTGGTGTTGTTACAGTTATCACCCACAGAGAGGTCAACATCTTTGGGATGACACATCATCTTCACCTCCATCACATCACTACGGGAGAAAGAACCGGCAGACTTGTTGATACCACGCTGTGCATCGAACTCTTTCTGTTCACGGGTCTTACAAGTGGCATCACTCTTCCAACCGCAGAGCTGCTCATCATAGAAGAACTCATCGGATGTGAGGAAAGTGGCCTTACGACGATAGCTGTCACCATCGTTTTCAAGCATCTTGTGGGCAAAGTCCTGATTGATGGAACCACCGCCCCAACCACCTGTCGAGCAGATCAGAGGACTGGTACCACCACCGATGATATCATCACCACGCCAGTTCAGCACATTGGCCACCATCCAACGTCCACGCTGGATACTACCGAAATGGCTGTAACAAAATTTTTATTCGTTTGCGGTTGTGACCAAACGGGAATAGATGTCATGGGTACAATCAAGCCACCTGGGAGTCTATAAGAAAAGCAACGACTAAAATCATCATTATGAATAAAAGACTCGTATCTATTGTGATTCTGGCCTTGGGCTTCAGCATGCAAAGCCTGGCACAGTATCCACAAATCACCGATGAGGCCAAGCAACTCATCGACTCGTTACAGAACCGCTGGAAAGAACATTCCGACTCGGCATGGCAAGTGGCCTTCCCCATTGTCATCAAAGAAGCAAAGGAAGGACGGCCTTATGTGCCTTGGGCTGCTCGTCCCTACGATCTCCGACAGGCAAAGATTCCCGCTTTCCCCGGAGCAGAGGGAGGTGGTATGTACACGTTCGGCGGTCGTGGTGGTAAGGTTCTTACCGTCACCAACCTCAACGACGACGGTCCCGGCTCATTCCGTTGGGCATGCGAGCAGGGTGGAGCCCGTATCATTGTATTCAACGTAAGCGGTATCATCAAGCTGAAGTCGCCGATCTATGTGAGGGCACCGTATATCACCATTGCCGGACAGACGGCTCCCGGCGAAGGTGTGATCATTGCCGGTGAGTCGTTTCAGGTAGATACCCACGATGTGATCGTGCGCCACATGCGCTTCCGACGTGGTGAGACATTGGTATGGCACCGCGAAGACTCCTTCGGTGGAAACCCCGTGGGAAACATCATGATCGACCACTGCTCCTGCGAATGGGGACTGGATGAGAACATCTCGTTCTACCGTCACATGTTCGACATGGGTGATGGCAAGGCAAAGCGCAAGGAGCCTACCGTGAACGTAACGATCCAGAATACGATCTCTGCCAAGGCTCTCGACACCTGGAATCATGCCTTCGGATCAACCATCGGCGGCGAGAACACCACGTTCATGCGTAACCTCTGGGCTGACAACACCGGACGTAATCCTTCTATCGGATGGGGTGGCGTGTTCAACTTCATCAACAACGTGGTATATAACTGGGTGCATCGTACCGCCGACGGTGGTGAATACACCACCATGTCGAACTTCATCAACAACTACTACAAACCCGGTCCACTCACTCCCAAAGATACTCCCGTGGGACATCGTATCGTGAAATCGGAGAGCCGCAGCGTGAACCTCTTCCCCTTCAAGCAGTTCGGAAGGGTCTATGCCAAAGGAAACATCATGGAGGGTTATCCCGAAATTACCAAGGACAACTGGAACGGAGGTATCCAAACAGCGGATAAAGACGGAGAGATGAATGAAACGGAGATCGCCCTGATGCGTAGCAACGAACCGTTCGTGATGGCTCCCGTCACCATCATGGGTGCACAGGAAGCATTCAACTGGGTTCTCTCCAATGTAGGAGCCACCCTCCCCTGCCGTGACATCGTGGATCAGCGTATCTGCGAAGAGGTGCGCACAGGTGTTGCCTATTACGTACAGGACTACGAGAAAGGTCTCCAGAAGATAGAGAAGAAGACCAAGAAGCCTCAGTATCCCTATGGTAGCACTTGGGGACTGCGGGAACAGTCAAAGAACGAGGATGGCCTGTTCAAATACCGCCGTCTGCCTAAAGATAGCTACAAGCAGGGTGTTATCACGGATCCCCGACAGATGGGCGGCTATCCCGTATATAAGAAATGGACAGCCTGGAAAGATGCCGATGGCGATGGAATGCCCGACGAATGGGAGCGTGCCAACGGACTGAACCCCAACGATGCCAGCGATGCCAACAAAGACTGCACCGGTGACGGCTATACCAATATCGAGAAATACATCAATGGAATCAGTACGAAAGAGAAGATCGACTGGACGGATGTCAAGAACAACCATGATACATTGAACGGAAAGAGCTCACTGTTCTAATTGAAAGAGGAGGGACATACCCTCTTCTTTTTATTCTTATTCATGATTCTAAAATAAAGGTAACCCACAGCAGGTTACCTTTTCTTGATGTCTTTATTTAGCGTGTTCTATAGACAAGGCGATGCGGATGCGGAGTTGTTCCTTCTCCTCATCCGTCAGAGGACGTACTTTACAGATGTACGTCTTTACAATTTTTTCTGCTCGTTTTATGATTGACTTATCTCGTCGCATCTTTACCTCTTTAATATATAGACGGTAAAGACATGGCGATGTAACCAGTCATTATACAGCTATCGGCGTCCGTGCTGCATATTCGCGCAACCTACTGATAGATCTGTGCATCAAATTACGCACACTCTGGTAGTTGATGCCCATGATCTGACAGATATCATCATACTTACGTTGTTCCACATAATACAAGTTGATGATCTGCTGCTGGCGCGGTGACAGCTTATGGAAGTACTCCTGGATGCTGGCAGTGAGCAGCTGCTGTTTCTCCACCATCTCATGGTGAGCCTCCTGTTCCTCAGCAATGGTCTGCATCCGTGAGTCGTTGATCTCACTGTCGCAGAGACGGACATTGCGGCGGAACTCATCATTGATACGGTTCCTGAGGGACACATACAGGTAGCTGTCGATATTCTCCACGACACCCAGACTGTCGCGTTTAGTGTAGAGTTTCACAAACACATCATGTATGCAGTCTTTGATCATCTCTCTATCGGTAGTGAATCGTGAACCGAATGCGAAGAGGTTATCAATGTGTTTGTCGTACAGTGTTGTAAAGTCAATCATTTCTTAGTTTGTTATTAGAAGATAGTTTCAAGTAGGGGCGACATGATCACCCGTAGGTTTTCTGGTGCAAAGATAGGTGTGATTCCTAAAATAAACTGGTAATATTTGGTTTTTCAATTAAAAAAACAGGTTTTTCACTTGATTTAAGTCAATGAGTCTTGGTGTGGACATCAAAAAGTGAGGGCAATGATCTGCCCTCACTTAACCTTTTTCAGCCAATAGATACGGTGCTGGTCGGCATCGTTCACCACAAACGACTGTCCTTTCATTTTTACCGATTTCATCGAAAGTTTAGTCTCTCCACTCTTAGGATGGACGATCGACACCTGATAGGTGCCATCGGCTACTGGCATACGTACTTGGTCGGCTGTCGCATAGACCAGATAACCCGTAGCCTCATCACCTAACGCCACGCAGCCTTCACCGTCCATCGGACGCATGCTGCACAGATCACTACGCAGCCTACTGTCGGCAATCACCACGTTAGGCATGGAGCCACCTGCCATCAGGATAGCCCATCCATACGATGGATACTGCTGAGAGTAGAAGGTCACTGCCTTGTCGGGATAGCGTTCGCGGTATTCCCTGACAGCCTTGTATGCCTCCTCAAAATCCGTCTTCCCAACCGGGAATTTGCGCATCCACTGTCGGGGGGCCATATTCTTACCGCCTTCAATGGCCCACAGACCTTTCGTGTTATAATGCCAGTAACGGATATCGATGATATCTACCACCTTATTTAATATAGGATCCTCTAAGAGCGCATCCTGAGCATCCTTGGTACAGCTGAGTGCGATCAGCGGATGACAGCCTGTCTCCTGTTCCCATTCGGCAATAGTCTCCAGCCAGAAACGGGTGAAATGCAACGGTCCTGTATATTCGCTGCTGATCAGATGCACCACATTGGGCTGGTCCTTCAGTTCCTCCAAGCACATCCGTATATACTGCTTATGTAAGGGGCGGAGCACCGGATTCTGCACGTTATAGAACTGTTCCGCCATGAAGATGCGCTTATCTCCGGCAAAGGGTACCGGTTCGGGGAAATCCGTGCCATTGACATTGTTCACGGGCCGCCACGGACAATCTACCCAATGGGCACCCGCTTCAAGGATGTTGTGTTGGAAATAATGGTGGTTGTAGAGCATGATATGCTGCGGTGCAGCCTTTTCCGCAAAGGTGCGCAGTCGTTGCCAGTACCACTCATTCGGTTTCGTCAGGTCGTATCGGCTCAAGCCGTCCCATGCCTTTCCTTGTCCTGTACGGGCAAACGGCTGTTCATAGAAAGGAGCCCACACATCACCGTCGGCACGGCGCACACGCTCATGATCCGTTCTGCGCAGATCATACCACAGTCCGTAATGGTGGTCAAGAGCCGCATACGCCCCCTGGTGCAGGAAGTCAACCACGTCATCAAGACGATCTGTCCATCCCGTTCCTATCCTTCCCGGCACAAAGCGGGTGATGGCAGGACGTGCACCTTTTACCACAAAGTTATCCTTCACCCGTCCGTTCCACCAAGGGATATCATAGAGGTTACCCGTCAGCAGCATCCCATCCACAGTCAGATGGCCGTTAACGATCTCGAAGGATGGTGATGTCTGCGGTGCTGCTGGATCCGCTTTCCCCCTTTTTCTTATCCTGTCTATTGTTGCGATCTTATCTACATTATCTATAACTACCGGCTCTTTCATCATCACACTGTCTATCCACATCTCCATGGTGAGCCTTGGCTCCTGCAAAGAGAGCTGTGCCAACTGCATGGCCTGTTCCAGTGTGGGCGAGGTGGAAGCCTCTAAGCTTCGTGGCAGAATGAACGGATTCACCGTACTTTGCGGCACCCGTTTACTGAGTTGATCATAAAAGAGGCTACGTGGGTTGACATGATCATTGCTACTCGTCCACTCACCGTTACCTGTCAGCGTGCCCCAGCATCCATGCGCACTGCAGCGGTTATCAGCATCTGGAGAATAACAATATAATGTGGAAGCCGTGCATTGCCAGAACATCGAATTGGCCGTGTTCCATCCCGTACCCGTCTGGAACTGTTCCAAATTCCGGAAAGCCAAGTCATTACCATCAATATTCACGATGTCAAAGAGCAGTCCTGTGGCCCATGAGCCGATGCTGCCACTAAAGCCCAACGACTCCTCCCCTTCACACTGCACAAAGGCATTCGGTCCGGCAGCACAGAAATCCGCTGCAAAATCGTGGATACCCTGTCGGGACACACAGCGTTGGAAGAGTGTCTGCTGTCCGCGGGTAAGGAACACGTTACGTCTCCATCCACCGATCTCGGATACAGGTTCCGAGGCGATACAGTCTTCTACCGTGATACGGCTGGTTTGTTTCTGCAGGTTCACCGCCGATCCTGCGAAGTGTTTGAAATCCACTCGTCTCACCCAGGCATCCCTCACATGATTCATCCAGATGGCATCCCAGCAATGATCCTCATCGGCATGCTGTGCAACCTGCTTGTTATAGTCGGACATCAGTGTCAGATTCTCCACGCCACATTCCACGATTTCACCGGCTGTTTCACTGATCTTCACCTGTGCGCCGCCATAGTCGGGCGAGAGCGAAGCAGTGATCGGAGCATCGAGAGTGATACGGTTACCTTGAACCGCCGTCACCACCCGTTCCCAAGTGATATCAATGTCGGTAGGATGCCATCCCGTATAGTCTAAACCACCGCCAAAACCCGTCATCTGCAACGAGGCGATCCATTCCTTCGTAGAGGGACGTATGATCTGAATACGACTGCCTGCGGCAATACCCTTCGTCTGGGAGAGCGTGAGCTCCGTACTTCCTGCTTTCGTAAAAGTCTGCACCTCCGCGATGACAGGGTTCTCCGTCTCGGCAATGTTTCCTTTTCCTTCAAGATAGATAGCAGCACCACGGTCGAAGCCGCGTTTCACCAGAATGGTACTTTGCTTTCCCATACCACGGATGACGACACCCGACTGCGATACCCTCAGCGGAGCATCGAGGTAGAATGTACCCTCTGTCAGCAATACAGCCCCACGGAATCCGTTGGCATCCGGCTTCAGGTTTGACACATAATCGATGGCTTGTTGGATAGCTGGGGAACAATCGCCCTCGGCAGCATCCACCCTCACGACATTCCTCACATAGGGGATGATGGTCTCTGAGGCATGATAGCCACAGGTGGAATAGTCCATGGGCACATAGACCTCACGTACCGGTTTCGGTGCTGCCGTGATGTTCAGGAACAGACAGCCTAAAAGAAAAGAAAGGATGATCGCCTTGTTGTTCATAACGGATTGTTTTTCCAAAGGACGGGAAGAAAGCTGTTTTGTACTCCCTGTCACGGAAGAGCGACACCATATCGTTCCATTACAGACCCCACCCCTGCCCCTCCCCTTGATGGGAGGGGAGCGCCATGCGGATAGTGGACCCTACACAATAAAAGACTTAACGATGACTACAGATATAGAATGCTCTCATTACCCATATTGAACAGCAAGTCGAGGATACTCAGGTTGGGCTGAAATCCCCATTTCTGCTGATACACCTGATAATACGGCTTCGCCATGAAGTCAGGATCGGGCATTGGATGTTTGGGACGTATGGCATAGCGGAAGTCGGAACATCCCGAAGAAGCCTCCTGCTGGTAGTGTTCGGTAAACAAGATCTTAGGGTGGATGTCCAACAACTCGCACATCTTATAAGTGATCTCCATGTTAAAGTCGAAGAGATTCTCCCATCGTTTCTCGAAGAACGGCAGCAGGTCGTCGGCATAATAATCAAAGAACGGACTGTCGCCGTAGGCACTCTGCAGGGCGTTCCAGTGTACATGTCTCCAGTTGGCATGGTCACTGATACGCATGTGGATGAGAGGATGAGCCTCTCCTTCCTGCTCTGTAGGCGGATAGCTCACGGGGATACTCAGTGCCTGCGGCCCGTTGGTCGTAGCAATGACACAGCGGTTACGGAATGTCTGCTTGATAAAGCTCTCACACCTTTCTATATATACCACCTCATATCGGAACAGTTTCTGATACCACTGTACCGGTCCGAAGTAGCAGGAAGAAAGCAGCACCCCTTTGTTCTGTGTCATCTCGTTGCTTATTTGAAATGCAAGACGTATGCAGCACCCACGATCTCCTGCTGCCGCACCACCGTCTGCCCCTTACCCTGATTCACCAAGTAGCAGTTATTCTCTAAGCAGTCACAGTCATGACAGCTGCAGTTATCTGGCAACACATACTCTTGATGATTGATCATGACGGTATCACCGGGCAATTGCTCGATGACACCGATATATGAGGAGTCGGTATGAAAGACGATCAGGTCGCCCCGTTCGAAGGCATTCTTACAGAGCTTGTTCACCATCACCCTGGTGCTTTGCATCACCCGTGGTGCCAAGTTATCGCTCGTCACCCGGTAGATAGTGAAGGCATACGTCCTTACCAGCAGCATCACCATGACAGCTGCTGCCAGCACCACCATGAACTTCAGTACGTCCTTCATCATCTTTCAACGCTCATCCTTTCTCCTTTCACCTCATTTTTCACCTACTTGATCTTATCCACCCACCGAAACAGGCGATTCCATCGGATGCCGCCGATACCGCCACGGTCGGGATCAGAGCTCCACCAGATGAAGATCGGCTTTCCCACGATATGATCTTCTGGCACGAATCCCCAGTAACGGGAGTCAGCAGAGTTATGGCGGTTATCACCCATCATCCAGTAGTAGTCGAGCTTGAAGGTATATTCCTTCGCCTCTTTCCCGTTGATGAAGATCTTTCCGTTCTCCACCTTCAGGTCGTTCCCCTCATACACACGGATGGGGCGTTCATATACGGCGATATTCTTCATGTTCAGCTGGATGCTCTTCCCTTTGGCAGGAATCCATACCGGACCGTAGTTATCACGTGTCCACCCCGTGTTAGCATTTCGGGGATATACCTCTCCCACAGGGGCATCGGTATTCAGCCGGATACTCTCCACTAAGTCTTTCCTACTCTCCAAGGCTTTCCTGGCCGACTGTGTAAGCGGCATGTAATTGAGCTGATTCAGGTCGCGCAGCTGTTCCATACTGATCTGGTACTCCTTCATCACCTCCTCGGGCAGAGGTTGTTTCAGTTTCACATAGTAGGAATACTGCACCTCATCCGGTTCTTTGTTGGCCTTACCGTCGAGATAGACGATACGGTCTTTGATCTGCAGTGTCTGTCCGGGCAGTCCTACACAGCGTTTCACATAGTTCTCACGCCGGTCGGTGGGACGTGCTGCCACCTCTCCCATCTTCAGTGCCATGGAGTTCTCGTGGAGATAACTGCTTCCCAAGGCATACACCTTATTATATAAGTCATAGATCAGCGTATCCGACATGGTGGAGAAATCAGGATTCCCATATTCCTTCACATAGATCTGCTGACCGTAGTTATACGCCATATTGTAGTATTCCGTCTGGAACGGCTGTTCCGTGAGGATACTGTCACCAGCGGGATAGTTGAACACCACGATGTCGTTGAGCTGCACCTTGCCCAGGCCCTTCACCCTCCGGTAGTCCCAGTGGGGCCATTCGATATAGCTCTTACATCCGATCACCGGCAGCGTATGCTGTGTGAGCGGCATGGTGAGCGGTGTCTGCGGGATACGCGGACCGTACGACACCTTCGATACGAAGAGGTAGTCGCCTGTCAGCAACGACTTCTCCAAAGAACTCGATGGAATGACGTAGTTCTGGAAAAAGAACTGGTTGATGAAATAGACTGCCACCAAAGCGAACACCAGCGCGTCCACCCACGACATGACAAACTTCACAGGACCTTCGCTCTCTTTCCACCACTGCCACTTGATCTTCTTCGTGATGTAGATATCATAGATGAAAGGCACCACCAGCAAGCCCCACCAGCTCTTCACCCAATAGAGGAACAGCAGGTAGAGCACCAGCACGGCGATGAACTTCGCCCATTGCACTGTCGGATTCAGTTTCTTCTTTGTTTCCATTACTCTCAAATTATTCGGAATATTCAGATTTCTCAGAAATTAAACATATCGCTAATCGTGAGCAGTCCTTCATGCTCCTTCGTGTATTCGGCAGCAAGCACGGCACCCAAGGCAAAGCCACGGCGACTGTGGGCATCGTGGGTGATGGTGATCATGTCGGCATCACTGTCGTAGCGGATGGTATGGATACCCGGCACCTCGCCGCGGCGGATGCTGTCGATGGTCAGCGCATCGGATGCCTGCTCTCCCTCTGTCCCATTAACTGCTGTATGACAGCAGTTTACTGAACCATCGGGGTTCACCACCTTCCCTACTACCCACTCCTTCTTACGGTCGATATTCTCAATGATCTGCTCTGCCAAGGTGATGGCCGTACCACTGGGATGGTCGAGCTTATGCACATGGTGTGTCTCCTCCATGCTCACCTCATATTGCGGGAACTGATTCATGATCTTGGCTAAGTAACGGTTCACAGCCGAGAAGATGGCCACGCCGATGGAGAAGTTGGAAGCCCAGAACAGTGTCCTGCCTTCCTCCGAACACATCCGCCTTACATCATCACCATGCTCCTTCATCCATCCCGTACTGCCCGAAACCACTTTCACCCCCTTGGCAAAAGCTTTCAGATAATTACCATAGGCAGCCTGTGGTGCCGTGAACTCTATTGCCACATCAGCCGAAGCGAAAGCATCACTTTCGAACTCCTCCTGATTGTCAATGTCGATAATACTAACGATCTCGTGGCCGCGGCTTTTGGCGATTTCTTCAATCATTTTGCCCATCTTACCGTAGCCGATTAAAGCTATCTTCATAATAATTGCATTTAATGATCTGCAAAAGTAGTGTAAATCAGTCACATATCAAAATAAATACATCTTTTTTAAACATAATTGCAATTTTAATATGATTCCGCACAAGCACAAAAAAGGATTTGTCTCCCGACAAATCCTTTTTGATAATAACATAAACTATTAGTTATTGAAAAGCTATTATTCCTTTGCAATATCAAAACTGTTCTGCATAACACATTGTATTTTAAACTAACTGCTAAAACGAATCCCCGTCAAAACTTGGTCAATTGTGATATCTTTTAACACCTACTTGAAATCTATTTCTGCTGCAAATTTACAACAAATTCCATTTCCTGCAAGAGTAAAGGCGCACAAAATGAGGCCGTTCTACAAAACGTGCCCCATTTTGCAACATTTCGACACCCAGCAACGCGATCATTGGGCGCATAGCCCCTGATTTTAAGGAGAAAAAATGGCCAGGGGCAGTTTCGGGGAAATAAAGCCGTCATGACCTCAAAGGAAAGGTCTTAGGGGGTCTATTTGTTACGAAATGGGGTACGATTTGATGAAAAACGAATATTTATCAATTCTTCAAAATCTTTGCCCGTGTCGTTGGGTGTATGCGCCCGGTAACGGCTTCCTGCCAGTATGTTCCACTGGAAAGATGAAACTACTCATGCTTCACAGGATGCCACTAATGGTGCAGCACCTTCACAGTATTCAAAAATATCTATGGTATTTGACATGGAGTTAGAGGACGTGTTCGGTGAAGGTGTGGCTACAGAGATCAAGAAAGCCAACGAGAATGAGGAATACAAGAACGATACCTTTTATACCCTGCAAGGTGTGAGGGTCGCTAAGCCCACCACGAAGGGTGTGTATATCCGAAACGGTAAGAAAATTTATGTGAAATAGATAACATCTTGATAAAAACTATAGCAATTCGAAAAGGGAAAAGAAATGAAAAAGATATATGTAAAACCAGAGACAGTGAAGGTTCCCACCATCATGGAGAGTCTGATGAATACGGATAGCACAGGTCTTGATGATCAGTTCGTTGCCAAGGAGAACACCGATATGGAATTCGACGATGAAATCGGCGATCTTTGGGGAACGGACACAGGTAACATGGATCTCTGGGGAGACGGAGAATAACGAATCTATACAAGGAAGTAATAAACTTTTTTATATTTTTGAGTTAAATATGTTAGGGAGCAGTCGTGAGGCTGCTCCTTTTTTGTGCATGGAATTCTCAAAAAGATATGAAGATACATGTATGAATATTACTGACCCCACCCCTTGCCCCTCCCCTACGATGGGAGGGGAGTGCCATGCGGACAGGAGGCCCACCCCTGCCCTCCCAAAGGGAGGGAGTACCATGCGGATAGGGAGCCCACCCCTGCCCTCCCAA
>DETG01000126.1:4066-32747 GCA_002361535.1 Prevotella sp. UBA3294 | reverse complement strand
GGAGGGGGTGCCATGCGGACTCATCGTATAGGACTTTGAAGCATGTGTACTCAGCGCAGCAGCTCCCCTCCTCTTGGGAGGGGTTGGGGGTAGGCTTCCACAGCGCCAGCAGCTCCCCTCCCATCGTAGGGGAGGGGCAAGGGGTGGGGTCAGTATCTATCTTTTAATAAGACTAAGGAAACATCCCATTGAACAGCACATAATCAATTGAAAACACGGTTTTTAGAGTAGAATAACACTGTTTTCAAACCCATAACTCATAGCCCCAGGGGAACAAAACAAATTGTTTTGTTCTCGAAAAAACGTCACTTTGAGGTGTAAAAACGGTCTTTTAAGGGAACAAAACAAATTGTTTTGTTCCAGCATCCTCCCTTTCTATGAAGATGAAAGACCTTTCTTTTGGGTTGTGAATACGGTATTCTACTGGCATTACACCTGCTCGGCTATTGGAAATGAGTGGTTCATAAGGCAGTAGCCTCAACAAAAAAATGGAGCTTGTCCTCCCGACAAGCTCCATTCCACAATTAACTCAAGTATTGAAAAGCTATTTACTATTTTTCAGTCTATTACACAAAACATAACTAACAAAACAAATTCATTCAAAATGATCTATGATAAAAAACCTATTTGCTCACATTCATATGTCGGCATGGCAATACTACCATTCGAAATCTCCCCAAAGGTCAAGTTCCTTGGCAGTGGAAGGGGGAGCATCGTTGCCAGCTACATATCCACCGAAGCCGGGCTGACCACCCTGACTGTTGGGATTTTCATCATCAAACTGTGCTGTTCCGTTACCACCCACAACACCATTGGGGTCGTTACTTGCACAAATCATCTGCTCCGATTCCGTATTGAACACTTCCAATGCCGGGGCTACATATATCTTTTTCATCTTGTTGTTTTCTAATTTATCGTACTACAATCTTTTTACCGTTCACTACATAAATACCCTTGTTCAGACCATTCAGGCTGTTGTTCTCACGAACCGCCTGTCCGTTCAGGTTATATACCATTCCATCGGACTTTCCGTTCGGCATGCTGACAGCATCGATACGGGTGGCGATACCCATCTCCTCCTCGAACGGCAGGATCACCTTGAAGTCAAGATCCATCGTCTTGGATTCAGTGGTATTGTTCGGTGACTTCTGCACCACGGAGGTGAAGGCACTCCATTTATCCAGTTCCACCGAGGTATTCACATAGAAAGCCAAGGTCTCTGGTCTGTCAGGCCACATGCCTAAATAGAAGCAGTCGGCAGGCATATCCTGCTTCAGGTAGGAACCTTTGAAATAGTAAGCGTTTTCTTTGATCGCTGCATTGTTATTGTCGGCATCCACCAAGTTGCGGTAAACCGTCTCTAAATCGCTGTTAGCTAACACAATGGCATTGGCAGCATCCACATCCACGCCGGCGATGGTTCGATAGACTGTCTTGCCGTTCACTTCTATCGGCTCCGAGCGTACTCCCGGGTGAATCATATACGGACGGCCCTTGACGATATACCCAGCTTTGTTTTTATCGACACTTCTGGCCATCGTAGAAACAGCCGGGATACTTGCCGGGGTATTGAAGCATACGGTTCGCTTATCCTTTCCATTCACCTTATACTGTTTCACGAAGGTGAACTCGCGCACATCCGTACCGTTGCCGTAGGTGGTCATCACCTGGTTGTACGACATATCGAAGGGGAACACAGCCGAATACCAGCGGCTTTCAATCAGGCGGTTGTCAGGCCAGGTCTTCTTGTCAATATCACCATTAACAAGCATAAAGTTACGCCAACCACCATAATCACTTGCTCCCACTTCCTTTGGAGCATTGAAAAAGTTTCCGGCTTCTCTAAAAAATTTCTTGATAGAACCGTCAACAGATGGCATCTCCACCCATTTTTCTCGTTTAAAAGGTTCGTATGGATAGTTACCATTTTGAGGAGAGATTCCATACTTTTCAAATAGTGCATTCATATTATCTTGTACCTCTCCTGGGCTATAAGCTTCACTTACTCTGTCGAATAACTCCTCCATTTCGGGATCATTCAGCATTCTGAGGTAAGGATTCACATAATGCTCTGTTGCCGTTGGATTATTTGGAATGTGTAACAGAAGAGGCTTGTCAGTACTTCCATTACCACTTTGCGGTTCCCAATCAGAGAAGTCTATATCGCTGGTGGCATGATTCTTGAAGTTATAAGTCTCATCTTGATTAAAGGCACCATCTTTAATCTCTACCTCATCTCCCAAAACATATACATCAGTCATGCTGTAATTGTGCTGAAAAGCACTATTACCAATAGAAATGACTGAATACGGGATTGTGACAGATTTCAGATTACTGCAATACTCAAAGGCATTAGGTCCAATGGTAGTTAGTGTGTTAGGAAAAGAAATATTATCAAAGGCACAATGTCCGAAAGCACCTGACTGGATTTCTGTTATTCCATCAGGAATACGGACATTTGAAAGATTTCTGCATTCTTTAAAAGCATCATTTGGGATAACAGTAAGATGAGGATCAGTAATCTTATCTGGTTCCAACATGATCACTTCCTGGATGGTTTGGTTTCCCGAAAGCATTCCCGCAGGAATGGTTGTAGTGGTTTTAGGGAAAACGAAATATTTGAGATGATTTAATCCTTTCTCATTACCTACTTGACTATCTTTAGCACAACTCATCAGTCCCAAATCATTATTGTTGGAGAGGACGGCATCACCCATATCCAATGATTGCAAACTGGTAAAAAAAGATTGTGAGTTTTCACCCATAATCTGAACCATGTCAGCATGACTCAACGTATATTCGTCGGCTGTTACAATTGTGATGGCTGTAGCATTCTTTACATAATCAGGTAAAGAGTTCCAGTCGTAAATGGAAGTTCCGTTTGCTGTCTCATTGTTAAACGTCAGCACATACGATCCGTTCTCAGACTCCTCTGGAGGAACGACTGTGATTCCGGCATGCACATTCATGCTCACGATGAAGCATACCAATAGTAGTAAATACTTTTGCATAATAGTTGATAATAAAATTGTTGCTGCTCTAAAATGAGCGAATAGTTGATAATTGTTAGCGCACACATCAAATCGGCGCATTGCGTTAGAAATCGGCTGCAAAAGTAGGATTTGTTTTTGAATTATGCAAAAGGAGAACGTTTCGAAAAGTTTCAAAAACTTCTCATTCTTCAAAACGATACCCGATTTTCATCAAATATTACCCATCATTTGTTATTTTTTCGTGTGTTCACGCACACAAAGGTTGAGCGATTGAATAAAGCGTATCGCTCAACATTTGTAAGTACGAAGGCACGTGAACACGTGAAAGCGAGCCATCCTATCCATTATTTTCCGTAAGAGAAGCGGTGAACTCACTGGGATACATGCCGTATTCCTCCTTGAAGTACTTGGAGAACTTCTTGGGGTTATTGAAGCCCACCTCGTAGGCGATCTGCGACACCATCATGGAAGGATCGGCCTCAAGGATCTGCTTGGCACGTTTCAGTCGCATGGTACGTAAAAAGACAATCGGTTTCTGTCCGGTGACAGCCTGCAGCTTCCTGTTCAGTCCGGTGCGGTGCATGTTTAATTCTGCAGCAAGCTGATCGACGTTGAAATCGGGATTTCCCATGTTCTTGTTCACCACATCGAGTACATGCTTCAGCAGTTGTTCGTCAACAGTGGTAATGGTAATCTCCGAGGGGTTCACCTCCGTGCTCTTGATGAATCGTTGATGCGATTCCTCCCGTCGTGCCAACTGTTCGCGGATGCGCAGACGGAGGATGTCGAAGTTGAACGGTTTCGTGATATAGTCGTTGGCTCCCATCTGCAGTCCCCGCAGCTCATCCTCTGCCATGGCCTTCGCTGTGAGCAGGATCACGGGTATATGACTGATGTTGACATCCTCTTTGATACGCCTCACCAATTCGAGGCCATCCATTCCTGCCATCATCACATCGCTGATCACCAGGTCGATATCGGTATTCTGCATGATGCCAAGGGCCTGCTGCCCATCGGTAGCCTGATAGATAGTATAGTCGGCGGCAAGCACACTGCTCATATACGTCAGCATATCGGGATTATCCTCCACCAACAGGATATGTTCGCCTTCTAAGTTCTCCACCTCGGGTGCTTGCGGATCAGGCTGTTTCTGATCGGACACGATATTCTCCACATTCTTCATCTGAATGGTGAAGACCGTGCCCTTGGGTGTGTTGTTCGACACGGAGATGGTGCCGCCATGCATCTCCACATACTGCTTCACGATATTCAGTCCGAGACCGGTGCTGACATTTCCTAACTGCTGATTCTTCGAGACATAGTATCGTTCGAAGATATGGGCGAGGTCAGCCTCGGCGATGCCACGTCCTGTATCCTTCACCTGTAGCGTCATCAGCTGGTCTTCTTTCTTGACATCCACCTCGATGGAACCGCCGTCGGGGGTGAACTTAAAGGCATTGGAGAGGAGGTTGTTGATCACCTTCTGCAGCTTGTCGGCATCCACCATCATGAACAGATGGGGAGCAGAGGCATTGAAGTGGAAGTCCATGCCCCGCTGTTGTGCCATGAGCCGGTATTTCTCGCATTCATCGGAGATGGCCTTCACCACATCCACCACGTCGAGCGACAGCACATTCTGCAGGTTACCCAAACGCTGGAAGTCGAGGATCTGGTTCACCAAAGAGAACAGATGGTGTGCATTACGGTCAACCACCTCTAACACCTTCCGTGTTTCTTCCGGCTGTTTCCTATTGAGGAGTTCCTCCACGGGTGTCATGATCAGGGTGAGCGGCGTACGAAGGTCGTGACTCACATTGGTGAAGAAGCGCACCTTCATGTCATTCATCTCTTTCTCGTGGGATGCCAAGAGCTCCATTTCCCGCACTTTGCGCTGATATTCCTGACGGCGGCGTAAGAAGTTCCACAGACCGGAGAAAGTGGCAGCAGCTAAGAGCAAGTAGATCACCCATGCCCACCAAGTGTTCCAGAACGGCTGTCGGATGTGGATGGTGAGGAGTTCGAACTCTTCCCACTGATCCAGCTCGTCCACCTGCCAGCGCAGTCGCAGCCTGTATTGTCCGGGCGAGAGGTTCGACAGTCGTACGACGTAATTATCCACCGGTATCCATTGATCCGACAGTCCCACGAGCTGGTAATAGAAAAGACCTGCCACATGCTGGTGGAATCCACGCGGACGACACTCCAGTAAGATATTGTTCTCGTTGTAGTCGAGCACCAATTTCTTGGCATAGAGGATATCACAGTGGAAGTTGATGCGACCGGCGGTGTCGGCAGGAGCTATATCCTGATCATTGATACGCAAGGAGGTGATAACGGGATGGGGGCGCGACTTGCGGAGCACATGGGGCAGTTGCTCTGTATCAACCAAACGGTAGCCGTCGGCTGTTCCCGACAACATGTGGTTGTTACTCAGGCAAATCAGTGCCCTGGCGTTGTAGTAACGATCCGAACTGTTCTGGTTCCCGCGATAGCAATAGAGTTTGAAAGTGGGTGTTTGGTCCGATGTAATGGGCACAATACGCACCATTCCTAAGTCGGTGGTGCACCACACATCGCCATCGCAGCCCTCAGAGATGGCACTGATAATATACCGTTCCATCCGATCAACACGGTAGGCCTTCTGATGGGGGATGTCGTAGATTTGCACCTCTTCATGATTGCGGTGACTGACCATCCACAGCCAGCCTCGGTGATCGATGGTCAGAGCCTTGGCTCCCACGGAGATACTGGGGTTCTCGCCGAAGAGACTGATGGGAATCTCATCGATCTTCAACGTAGAACAATCCACCGCTAACAGGTGATTGCCTGACAAGCCATACACCTTATCATTATAATAGGCTATCTGCATCATCCAGATATTCCCGGTAAGCACCGGGGTGGTTTCTCCAGTATAAGGATCCAGCTGATACAGTCCTTTTCCGATCAGCGAGACATACAGCCGTCCTTGGGCATCTTCCACCATAGAGAACGGCGAACTCTCGGGGAAGAAACTACGACCGTCACTACAGAACAAGCCGGTGCCATAAAGACCCGCCCACATTCGTTTCTGGGAGTCCTGAAACACCATGGTGGCGGCAGTGTTGGGGAAAAAGTTCTCAAGTATCTGATTGGAGCCATCGGCAGTGATGCGGTAAACACCATTGTCTTCAGTGCCCGCCCAGAAACTGTTGTTACCGGCATCAGCTAAAGAAATCACATCCTCGCTCCTGTATTGCCGCTCGGCTACGGCAATATGATGTATCTGGAAGGGATTCTCTGTATGGTCATAAATCGACATGCCCCGCTTGTGGTAGGTGTTGATCACCATGTCGTTCGCCTTGTCGAAATAGATGTGTTCAAGGTGACTGTTGGGGAGTCCGCCCGTATTCGGCTCCGATCCCACGAAATGCTCGATGAGATTTCCAAAGGAATCATAGGTGTAGGTACCGTCGTTGGAGGTTCCCACCAGTACTCTTCCTTTGGGCACAGGGGTGATATCAACCACCATCGACTTCACTGACAGACGTGACCACTGTCGCTGACGGCTGTCGTAGCGGAAACACTGCAGGGGGGTGGCAAGGAACAGGTTCTGTCGTCCGTCCCTGCCAAAGAACAGATTGCTGAAGGTGGGATCGAGGGGGATGGGGGCAACAATACGGGGCTTGCCACCGCTGAAGGGGATGGAGAAGATACACTTATTGGTGGCTACCAAAGCCTCCTGCTCGTTCACTTCAATCTCCTGAACGTTACCATAGGAGGCAGGAAGCGGGTACAGGGTTGTCTTGCCTTTCTTGAAGTCACGCAGATATACCTTGTTGTTCTCACCGATCCATACCCTGCCCTGCACATCAGACTTGTGAGAGAAACGATCGCTGACGTAGATGCCAAAGGTGCGCAGGTATTGATCGACCGTGGAGATCAGCTGATTGGTATGGGAATCGTAGATCAGGACATCCAACGACTGTGTCTCTAACCAGAGCCGTCCTAAGTTATCCTGATCAATACGCTTGATGATATCGTTCAGTCGGGGATGCCGCACATAGCTGAAAGGGAAGCCGCCTTCGAGCTGCGCATAGGTGGTGAGTCCGTTGGACGTGCCGAGCCACACAATGCCATCGGTATCGCGGAAGACACAAAACACCTCGTACCCTTTGGTGTCTATGTAGTCAAAGTGTATGGTTTCCTCAGCAACAACAGGTAGAGACAAGAGGCTGCAAAGGCATACGATCAGTTTTTTTATGTATATCTTCATTCGTTAATAGCAGTCTTCCCATCAAAGGGATGCCCAAAGATATTCTAATTTTTTGAATCAAACAAATTTTTTGAATGTTTTTTTGCAGGATTGACAAGAAATTTGTAGCTTTGCACGGTTGTTAACGAACACCGAATATTATGGAAATATTACTTCACTATTGTTGGAAACACAAAATGCTCCCTCTAAGGGAGTTGAGAACCACCGACGGACAAGCGGTGGAAGTGATAGACCCAGGACTGCATAATCGGCATGCAGGACCTGACTTCTTCAATGCGAAGGTGAGGATCAGCGGTACGTTGTGGGTGGGGAACGTGGAGATACATGAAAAGTCGAGCGACTGGTATCTTCATGGTCACGACCATGACAAAGCATACGACAATGTGATCCTCCATGTGGCAACAACCATCGATGCCGAGGTGAGGATGGCCAACGGCCAGTTTGTGCCACAGATGAGACTCGATGTTCCCGTCTCGGTGAGGGAGCACTACGAAGAGTTGCTCTCCATCGACCAGTATCCTCCCTGTTATCAGATTATCCCGTCACTGACACGATTGATGATACACTCGTGGATGAGTGCCCTGCAAACGGAACGATTGGAACAGAAAACCGAGGCTATCCGCCAACGGGTGCAGCAATGCGATGGGTCGTGGGAGGCAGGGTACTTTGTGACCTTGGCACGGAACTTCGGCTTTGGCGTGAATGGCGATGCCTTCGAACGATGGGCAAGAAACGTGCCTTTGAAAGAGGTGGCCCATCATCGCGACGACCTGTTTCAGATTGAAGCAATCTTCATGGGACAGGCAGGACTGTTGGAAACAGAAATGATACCAGAACGCTACCAACAGGATGCGTTGCAGGAGGGATACTTTGCCCGTCTGAGAAAGGAATATCTGTATCTGCAACATAAATTCTCACTGAGGCCCATGGACGGAACAATGTGGAAATTCCTGCGGCTCAGACCACAGAACTTCCCACATATACGCATCGCACAATTAGCCACACTCTATTATGAGAGAAAGGCAGGACTGAGTCAGCTGATTGCCTGCGAGACGATCGATCAGCTCAAGGCATGTCTCACGACCAACGTCACACCCTACTGGGAAACACACTACACCTTCGGCAGCACAAGCTGCATGATGGAGAAGAACCTGTCGGCATCGTCACTGAACCTGCTCATGATCAATACAGCCATCCCCATGCTGTTCGCCTACGGAAGACATCATCTGAAAGAAGAACTGTGCGACAGAGCCTTTGACCTGCTGGAACAGCTGAAGGCTGAGAACAACTACATCACAAGGATGTGGCGGGGATGCGGACTGGAAGTGGAGAACGCCGGAGACAGTCAGGCGCTGATTCAACTTAAAAAGGAATACTGCGACAAAAAGAACTGTCTGAGGTGCCGAATAGGATTTGAGTACTTGAGAAGAGGAGAGAGGAAAGAGGAGAGAGGAGAGAGAAAAGACTATGGGTAGGCGAACAAAGTCCGGGAATAAGATGAGAGATATATTCGGCTTTTCACTCGTTTATTCGTAACTTTGGATAAGTTACTGCATCTCGGCATAAAAAACAAACGAGTTTGTTTTGTTCTGCACTCGATTTTACGTAACTTTGACTTCGCCGAACTTACTCTGCACTCGGAAAAGCTCAAAACATTTGGCTTTTCACTCGTTTATTCGTAACTTTGGATAAGTTACTGCATCTCGGCATAAAAAACAAACGAGTTTGTTTTGTTCTGCCCTCGATTTTACGTAACTTTGCACACACATTATTATATATATGGATTATATCTTCGAAACAAAGATGATGGTTCGCGACTATGAATGCGACATCGAAGGCATTGTGAACAATGCTAATTACCTGCATTACACCGAACATACACGACACCTGTTCCTGAAAGCATGCGGACTGAGTTTCGCCGAAATGCACAGGAAAGGAGTGGATGCCGTGGTGGCACGCATGAACCTGCAATACAAAACACCACTGCGATGTGATGATGAGTTCTTTTCACGACTCAACCTGAAGAAAGAAGGCATCAAATATATCTTCTCCCACCATATTCATAGAGCCAGCGATGACAAGCTGTGCTTTCGTGCCTCCGTTGAACTGGTGTGCTTGGTGAATGGGAAATTGGGCACCAGTGAAGACTATGACAAGGCATTTGAGGCGTATATTCAAGGAGAGGAGAGAGGAGAGAGGAAAGAGAAAGAGAAATGTGAGGAGAGAGGAGAGAGAAAAGAGGAGTGAGAGTATGAATGAACAGGAGATTCTCTATGCCATGGCACTTACCCGCATCAACTATTTCAATCTTGCGGGACTCACCCAGCTGTATCAAGAGCTCGGAAGTGCTACAGCTGTAGTAGAGAACAGGAATCATCTTCGCGATGTACTGCCGGATGCCTCACCCCGTCTGATCGAAGGACTGAAAGGGATCGACAGTGTGATGAAGAGGGCTGAGACGGAACTGGCCTTCGACATCGAACATCAGATACAGCCGATCGTCATGAATGATGCCCGCTATCCGCAACGGCTGAAAGAATGTGATGATGCACCGCTGATGCTGTTCTACCAAGGAACAGCCGACCTGAACCAGCAACGGGTAATCAACATCGTGGGAACAAGGCACTGCACCCCATACGGACAGGATCTGATCCGGAACTTCGTGAGAGAACTGAAACAACGATGTCCTGCAGTACTCATCGTGAGCGGCATGGCCTACGGCGTGGATATCCATGCACACAGACAGGCTCTGCAGAACGGATATGAAACGGTGGCGGTGCTGGCACACGGTCTTGACTACCTCTACCCTCCCCGTCATAAACCCACTGCCGATATGATGCTCACACAAGGAGGACTGCTCACGGAGTTCTTTACCCAGACAAATGCCGATAAGATCAACTTCGTGAGAAGAAACAGAATCGTGGCAGGGATGAGTGATGCCTGTATCTTGGTGGAAAGTGCCGCACGGGGAGGAGGACTAATCACCTGCCGACTATCACGGGAATACAACCGGGATGTGTTTGCCTTTCCTGGTCGTGTGAACGATCAGTACTCGGAGGGATGCAACAACCTGATACGTGACAACGGTGCAGCCTTGATCAACAATGCCTACGACTTTGTGAACGCGATGGGATGGAACGATGATGCCACCCTGATGAGAGCACAGCAACAAGGTATAGAAAGAGAAATATTCCCTACACTATCACCCGATGAAACCGTTGTTTTCCATACGCTGCACAAACAAAATGACCTGCAAATCAACCGACTTGCCATCCTCTCGAATATTCCCATTGCCAAGCTCACGACACTGCTCTTCGAGATGGAAATGAAAGGAGTGGTGAAGACATTAGCCGGCGGTATTTACCATTTATTATAAAAAGAAAGATGAAAATAGGCAATATCGATTTGGGGGAACGCCCCCTGTTCCTTGCACCAATGGAAGATGTGACAGACATCGGCTTCCGTCATCTGTGCAAACGCTATGGGGCCGCCATGGTCTATACCGAGTTTGTGAGTGCCGAGGCACTGGTGCGCTCCATCAAGAGTACGGTGAGCAAACTCACCATCGATGATGCAGAACGGCCCGTGGGCATTCAGATATACGGCAGGGATGTGCCACAAATGGTGGAAGCCGCACAGATCGTGGAGGCAGAAGCACACCCTGATGTCATTGACCTGAACTTCGGTTGTCCTGTCAAAAAAGTAGCCGGCAAAGGAGCCGGTGCCGGAATGTTGCAGAACATCCCCTTGCTCTTAGAGATTACCCGCGAGGTGGTGAAAGCGGTGAAGGTTCCTGTCACGGTGAAGACACGCTTAGGATGGAACAAGGAACAACTGATCATCACCACACTGGCCGAGCAGTTACAAGACTGTGGCATCCAGGCACTGACCATCCACGGGAGGACACGCTCTCAGATGTACACCGGCGATGCCGACTGGACACTGATCGGAGAGGTGAAACAGAACCCGCGGATCCACATCCCGATCATTGGCAACGGTGACATCACCACACCAGAACAGGCACGACAGGCTTTTGAACGGTATGGTGTGGATGCCGTCATGATCGGCAGGGCAACCTTCGGTCGTCCGTGGGTCTTTAAGGAGATCACGGAGTATCTTCGGCAGAAAAGCGAAGGAGCAGAGGAACGAGGAGGCGAGAGAACAGAGACGCCGGCTCTTTCCATCAGTGATAAACTCGACATCCTCATCGAACAGCTGCATATCAATATTGAGCGTATCAATGCCATCAAAGGAGGCGACATGCGCGAAAACGAGTATCGGGGCATCCTTCATACCCGGCGGCACCTGGCAGCCACACCCATCTTCAAAGGGATTCCCGACTTCCGTCAGACACGCATTGCCATGCTCAGGGCAAACACACTCGAAGAGTTGCTGCCCATCCTGGAACACTGTCGCCAACGTTTAAAAGAATCAGAATTGTCATGATAACCCAACTCATCATCACCAGTGTACTGCACACTGAAATCATCCCGTTGTGGGGATGGATCTCTTTTTATATCCTGGTTATCTTGATGCTCATTGCCGACCTGAAAATGTTCGGCAAGAAAGGACAACATGAGGTGAGCATCAAGGAAGCGCTGGTTATGACCGGGGTATGGATAGCCTTATCTCTCATATTCTGCTTGGGCATCTACCTCTTCTACCCCATCAACAGTCACGACAAAGCCATGGAGTTCCTTTCCGGCTACCTCATCGAGAAATCTTTGTCAATGGACAACCTCTTTGTGTTCCTCATGCTATTCTCTTTCTTTAGCATCGAGCGCAAATACCAACATGAGGTACTGTTCTGGGGAATATTCGGGGCCTTGGTACTACGCAGCTTCTTCATCTTCGCCGGAGTAGCCATCGTGGAACGTTTTGAATGGGTGTTAGGGCTCTTCGGACTGTTCCTGCTCTATACTGGAGCCAAGATGTTCGGACATGACAACGAGGAGATGGCCGACCCGTCACAGAATATCGTGGTGAAAGGTTTGAAACGGATCTTCCCCGTCACCACGGAACTTCATGGCGACCACTTCCTGATTCGCGAGAAGGGACGGCTGATGGCCACACCGCTTCTCGTGACCTTAGTGGTCATCGAAGCCTCCGACGTGGCCTTTGCCGTTGACTCCATTCCCGCTGTGTTCAGTGTGTCACGGGATCCGTTCATTATCCTCACCAGTAATATCTTTGCCATCTTAGGGCTCCGCGCCCTCTATTTCGCCTTGGCTGCCATCGCGAAATATTTCAAGTATCTGAAATACGGATTGGGGATCATCCTGATCTTTGTGGGAATCAAGATGCTGCTCGCCATGGATGAGTATATCAACGACATACTCAGCTGGGTGGGGATCCCCCTTTCCATGCCACATATCAAGGTGTCAACCGTGGTCTCCCTTTGTGTGATCTTCGGCACGCTCCTGTTATCGATGCTTTTATCTGTGGCTCTGACAAGAAGAAACAATAACACATAAGATAATAAGATAGAAAAATGAGAATAGTATTATTTTGCGAAAACAAATATGCCATCGATATCCTCAAGCCCATCCATGATGAGGCGCTGAGGGAAGGAGGCAACAACGTTCTGTGGTATATCCACCGTAAGCGGATCAGTGACTTCCCCCTTGACGGAGAGGTGGAATGGACGTATGATATCCAACAGATCTATGACTTCAGTCCGGAAGCGATCTTCGTACCAGGGAATATCGTCCCCTACTATCTTCCCGGCGTGAAGATCCAAGTGTTCCACGGATATGCAGCAGAAAAGAAAGACCACTGGGTGATCCGCCGGTACTTCGACACCTACTTCACACAAGGACCTTTCTTTACACGCGGCTTTGAACGCCTGGCAAAGAAATATAAAGACTTTGAAGTGTTAGAGACAGGATGGCCGCGGCAAGACTGGATCTTCCGTAACCTGCATACCTTTGACGAGGAACGGCAACGACTCCTCAAGGAGAGCGGGCGCAGTCAGATCGTGCTCTATGCACCCACCTTCTCACCCTCGCTCACCTCTCTCCCTTATATGCAGGAGGCACTGGTGGATTTCGTCAAACAGAAAGATGTGTTGCTGATACTGAAATTCCACCCACTGACGAAACCTGAGATCATGGATGAATATCGCACCTTAGCGGAAAAAACGGAAGGAATGGTATGGATAGACGACTATACCGTGACGAAGTATATGCTGATGGCAGATGCGATGATCAGTGATACCTCATCCACCATCTATGAGTTCCTGCTCCTTGACAAACCCGTGATCACCCTACGAGCCGTAGCCAAAGATATCTACTGGCGTAACATGCAACACCCGGAGGAGCTGTGCCAGGCATACGAAGAAGTGATGAAGGATGATAAGATGAAGGAACTGCGCCAATGGGTCATCCAGAATTATGACCCCTATTTAGACGGAAAGGTGGCACACCGCATGTTGGAAGGAGCACGCGACTTTATCCGCCGCCATGGTGTTCCCACCCACCGTAAACTGAATCTTTGGCGCAAATATACCAGTATCAAGACCTTCGGACGTATTAAAAAGGAATAAAAACACACTTCTTTCGAAAAAAAGGACTATCTTTGCACCAAAATTCAAAACAATGGTAAAGCAACTGAACTATCTTGATAGAAACGAGTTCAATTTTGAACCCAGTCAGAAAGTGGTAGAGGCCATCAGGAACTTCGACCCCAAGGAACTCTGTTTCTATACCCGTATCTACGATCAGGGAAAGAAAAGCGTGATCTCTGTCCGACTGAGTGAGATCTATCACGTACCCGAGGAGCAGGTGCTGTTAGGCTACGGAGGTGAAGACATCCTGAAGAATGCCGTTCATTACTACTTGATGAAAGGAGAGAACAAAACCATCCTGATACCCCAGTTCTCATGGTGGTATTATAATAAGGTGGCCAGTGAGTGCCGCGGCACCTTCGAGATGTACCCGCTCCATGAACAGGCCGACACCTTTTCTTACGATGTAGAGGAGGTAATAGAATATACCAACCGTATCCACCCCCGTATGCTGCTGCTGGCTTCTCCCAACAACCCCACAGGAAACAGTCTTACCTCAGAGGAGATCGGACAGATCATGGAGCATATCCCCAACGATACAATGGTGCTGATCGATGAGGCTTATGCCAGCTTCATCACCTCGGATACCGACTATATCGCTCCGTTGGTGAACAAATACGAGAATCTCATCATCTCACGTACCCTTTCGAAATTCTATGGCTTGCCAGGGTTACGCTGTGGTTTTGGTTTCATCGGCAAGGGGCATGAACATTTCGTGAGCTATATCAACAAGTACTTGGGATATAACCGTTTCTCCGAGGCTGTGGCATTAGCAGCCCTCGACAGTGATGACCACTACCGTAAGGTAGCTGATGACATGGAATGGGGCCGTCAGTTGTACAAGAAGGAGTTAGGAATGCTTCCCGGATTCAAAGTGTATAAGTCGGTGGCCAACTTTATCCTGATCAAATATCCTGTGGAGATCAAAGACCAGCTTTTCCAAGCACTGACCGAGAAGAATTACAAGATTAAGTTCATGACCGACAAAGGACTGGAATCATGCCTGCGCATTACGTTAGGAAGGAAAGAGCAGACACAGACTGTATGCAATACCATCCTTGAGGTTTATAAGAACGTGAAGGCCAACGGGAACCCTACCATTGACCTTCATTCTTAGTGAGGTGTAGGAAAACAGTCACCATCAACGTTATTGTTGACGTTAAAAAAGGAATGATATGATTGGAGTGATATTAGCTGCCGGGATGGCCAAAAGACTGCGTCCGCTGACAGATACCCAGCCGAAGTGTTTACTTACCGTTGGCAACCGTACGCTCCTTCAGCGCACGGTTGAAGCCATGGCATCCACAGGGATCACGGAATTTGTCGTTGTGACAGGTTATCGTGCCGACATGATTCGCTCCTTCCTCTCCTCTCTCCCTTCCACAGGCTCCCCTCTGCATTTCCATTTCCTCCATAATGCCGACTATGAGCACAACAACAACATTTATTCTTTGTGGATGGCCGGACAGATCGTTCGCGGCAAGGAGTTCCTGCTGATGGATAGCGACATCCTATGCGATCCGAAAGCTGTGGCAGAAGTAGCCATGCAGCAAGAGCCGGCTTTAGCCCTGAATCGTCATGAATTAGGTGAAGAGGAGATGAAGATCGTGGTGGATGCCAACAACAGAATCACGGAAATCAGTAAGACCTGCCGTGTAGAAGATGCTGTGGGTGAATCGGTGGGTATTGAGAAGATGACTTCCGACTACAGTGAAGCCTTGTTCCGTGAGTTGGATCAGATGATTGAAGAAGAGGGACTGATAGACATCTTCTATGAACGAGCTTTCGAACGTCTGATACCCCAGGGCTTCACATTCAAGGTGATCGATACCACCCGTTATTTCTCATACGAGCTGGATACCCCAGAGGATTTTCAACGGGCCACAGAACTCCTGCCCAAGGAACTTATGTAACATTCGCTCCATTCGCACCTTCGAGTCTTCGCGCACTCGTACTGCCCATCCTACTTCCTCAGGACATTGCCATGTACCTGATCATGGATCTTCGTTAAGATCTCGTAATAATGCCGTTTGAAGGTGTAATTGAAGAAGTTCTCCCAGGCAAGTCCTGAATGACAAGGATGGAGGGTTACCTCTTTCTTGGGCGCATCAGGATTCAAGCTATCGCAGAGATGTGCTACATACTCAAACATATTATATTCATTCAGCACCCTCAGCTTACTTTCCGCCAAGGCATCCACCGACTGCTCATAACGCTTCTTGGAGATAGCCTCATCGATCCGTGAGATAGCTTCATCGGGATGCCGGATATCAATGGGAAGGAATGACTCTTGCGGGAAATAGTCTTCGAGGTGTGTACAGCCATAATAGAACGGGAACGTCTCTGCCAGCATACAATCGGAAATCTTTTCTGTCCAATAATAACGTTGTGAGGAATTCTCTATCACAATATGGTATTTGTATGGGCGTAACACATCCCATTTATCGTCGAAGTCATGAAATCCCCTGCCAAAGATATCTAACTGATCGCCAAAATGCTCCTTCAGCTTCTCCACAAACCGAATACGGTCTAAGTGTCCACGTGTGAAAGCCTTGTTACTGGTTATCACAGAGATCAGCTTCGTCTTGTCGTGTGGGTCCGACGGCTGGCACAAAGTATCATAATCAAGTGTGTAACGACATGTCCCATCCTTTCCTTCCGTATAACCTACAAACCAGGGGAGAATGGCAGGGCCGAAGTGGACATGCGGGTGGCGTGTTTGTTCCTGACAGGTACATACCAGTCCGAACTGCCTGAGGTATTTCTCGGGATAGACCAACACGGAACGGGGTTCTGTGGTGAGCATGATCGTGTTTTCTGGTGCCACCCGGCAAGTCTGATCATGGCGTATGCCCTTACCTTGAACCACCCAGAAGTCAGGCTCCTCACACTGCTCGTCAAGAAAAAACTGGTATCGCCCGTCTAAAGATCGCAGCGAATGCCCTTTTGTCTGACGGTGCATGATAGGGGCAAGACTATCCCTATACGGCATGAATCTGATTTTATACATATTGCAAAAGTAGTTATTTCCCGTCAAACGGACAAATAATAAGACAAATATTTGTGTATTCACCACGAAACGTTTACCTTTGCGGAAGAAAAAAACGAAGAGCATGAAAGTTCTGTATTACATCATCTATCCGTTATGGTACATGCTGTCTCTATTACCATTGCGTGTTCTTTATATAGGGTCTGACCTGCTTGAACCCCTGCTCTATTATATCCTGCGCTACCGGCGAAAGGTAGTGCATAAGAATCTCACGGAATCTTTCCCTGAGAAGAACAAGAAAGAGATTTCACAGATAGAACAGGCGTTCTATCATTTCTTCTGCGACTATCTGGTAGAAAGTATTAAACTCATGACCCTCAGCAAAGAAGAGGTGATGCGCCGCATGACATTCAAAGGGACGGAGTTGATAGATGATGCCATCGAGAGGGGACAATCTTGTGCAGTTTACTTAGGGCATTACTGCAACTGGGAATGGGTCACCTCATTGCCTTATTGGGTGACGCCGAACGTGAAATGCGGGCAGATTTATCACCCCATAGAAAATGCAGAGTTCGACAGACTCTTCCTGAAAATCCGTCAACGGATGGGTGCCGTATGCATACCCATGAACGACACGCTGCGCGAGATCCTCCGTTACCGCAGTGAGCATCAGCCTATAGTCATTGGCTACATCAGCGATCAGGTGCCACACTGGCGGAATATCCATCACTGGTGTGACTTCCTTCATCATGACACCCCCGTACTGACAGGTACGGAGCGTATCGTGAGAAAGTTAGGCCATAGCGTATTCTATCTGGATATCCATCGCATCAGGCGCGGCTACTACGAGGCTTCCTTCAAGCCTATCACCTATAAGCCCACGGAGTTGCCCGAATACGAGATTACCACCCGCTATTTCCAAATGCTTGAAGAAAGCATCAGGAAGGATCCAGCCTACTGGTTATGGAGTCATAACCGTTGGAAACGCACCCGTGAGGAATTCAATGAAAAGTTTGAGGTCATCAACGGCAAGGTGATCCCCAAAGGTGAAGAGGCAGAACGTCTCCGCCAGCTTGAGGCAGAAAGGAAGAAGAAACGTTAACTCAAGATCCTCTTACTAAGTCCTTGTGAAATGTGGAGCAAGGAGCATTTCAGAAAGCAAATTACTGCGGAAATAGTGCAGAGGTGTTGCACAAAGAGTGCAAGACGTTTGCACAAAGTGTGCAAGGCATCTGCACAAAGTGTGCAAGGCATCTGCACAAAGTGTGCAACGTACCAGCATTAGTGATACCACACGACTGGACAAAAAGAGCATGCCATCTGCTCAGATTATACCATCAAAAGAGAATGTTTGAAACAAGCGAAAGTTAGTTGATAGTTTCAGTTCTTAGGGGTCAGCCGGTTCTGCGTCATACGCTCCATATACTGCTGGATGATGGCCTTCAGCTCTGTTTCCATTTGCTGCTGCTCTTTCACTCTGCCCAAAAGATTCTGTTTCATCAAGCGGTCATCAAGACGATAGACGGCCTTGGTCTTCATCCCATCAAACTGGAGCACATAGCCATATTTCACATACTGATAGACACCATTCAGATAGTTCACGGCCCAGGTGTCCTCTGCCGGTGTCTTCAGCAAGTCTATACCGAAACCAAGATAGGGCTTATCGTAACCTAAATAACCCAAGATGGTGGGCATAATGTCAATCTGCTGGGCAATGGCATCCTGCATGCCGACGCCCATCTCACCCGTCGGGTCATAGAAGATGACAGGGGAGCAGAAACCGCCTAAATCGGTTTTGTATTCATCATGGTTCGACATGTTCGTATGATCGGAGGTGATGGCAAAGATCGTATTCTTGAACCACGGCTCCTTCCGTGCACTGTCGAAGAAACGGCGCAAGGCATTGTCGGTGTAGCGAATGACCTTATGGATGGGCAGCTCCTCCTCATGATATACATCCTTATACGGATCGGGCACACGGAAAGGGTGATGGCTCGACAAGGTGAACACAGCGGCCATGAACGGCTGTTTCATCTCTGAGAGCTTCAGGTTCATGTATTGCAGGAAAGGCTCGTCACTGATTCCCCACCAGCCATCGAAGTCCTGATCTCCTTGGGTGCGCTTGTCAGCAACATAATCCTCCCGTCCATAGTAGTTCTCGAACTTGGTAGCCCTGGCAAAAGCCATGAATCCCATGGACCCTCTTTCTGCCCCATGGAAGAAAGCGGTGCTATAGCCTTCGCCTCGCAGACAGTCGGCAATTCCTGAGATGGCATTATTAGAATAAGGTGAAAGGAAGAAGGGCTCTACGAACATCGGGATTGATGAGAGGATAGAAGGCATGCCATCAATGCTCTTCCTGCCATTACAATAGGAGTAACGGTAGGTCAGCGAATGTTGTATCAGGGAATCGGCAAAAGGAGTATAACCTTTATATTTACCTCCTTCCAAATGATGGTTGTAGGCACCAATGTATTCTCTGCCGAAGCTCTCGATAATAATGACTACCACATTCTTCCTCTTTTTACCGGTATTACCGGCTGTACCCGTTTGACTTAAAGAATCGGTAACTTCAGGCTGATGAATCGGTGTGAAGACCGCTTCCATCTCCTGTTCGTTCCTGAAATAGTCGGGCACCTCGAAAAGATTCTTTCCGATGGTTCGGATCAATGAGAACGGTGTATTCAGCACGATGCCGGCCTCTGTGGGACGGTCACAATAGTTATTCACGTTCGAGATCGTGATGGGACGCACATCGCGTGTCCATCCGCCGCGCATGCCTGCAATGCAGAAAGGCACAAAAGCAAGCAGTTCGAGGAAAGTTGCCACGGCGTATGTTTTCCAGTTCAGTGTGCGGTAATCAAGTCGTGGCATCACATATAGTTTCACCAGCGCATAGATGATGACAGCGGTGAGCACAAAGAAATACCAGTGGCTCAATGCCTCCTGTCCAAAGATTCCTGTCAGGTTGTTCTCGTTACTGAACTCATTGAACACCGTAGTGGTAGTACGTCGCAGGGTGTATTGAAAATACACGGTATCACAGAGGTTCACGATCAGTGCCACGGTGTTGATGACTATGAACACCCATTTACACACACGTTGATAGACGGGATTTTCCTTCCTGCTTATGGGAAGGAGCATCATCACCACCCAGAGCGCATTTGTATAGAGGATGGCCGTGGTGTCAAACACCACACCGCCCCGCAACAGCTCCAAGAGATGAGATGTGGTGAGCGTGTCGGCATACAGTCCGTAATTTTCTATGAGGAACACCACCCGTGCTATGAAATAAACCACATAGGCCATCAAAAGATTGCATAGCACGGCCATCAGAGGTGATAAGAGTCGGAAACGTTTCATATTCGTCAGCTTTGCATATCGTGGAGCTTCTTGTAGTAGCCGTCCTGCGACATCAAGTCGTCGTGTGTGCCTCGCTCCACGATTTGTCCGTCATGAAGCACACAGATCTCATCCGAGTTCTTGATGGTACTCAGACGATGGGCGATGGCCACGGTGGTACGGGTCTTCATCAGCTTCTCTAAGGCATCCTGCACCAGTCGCTCACTTTCCGTATCGAGGGCGGACGTAGCCTCATCAAGAATCAGGATTGGTGGATTCTTCAGAATGGCACGGGCAATGCTCACACGTTGACGCTGTCCTCCGGAAAGACGACCGCCGCGGTCACCGATCTTCGTATCATAGCCTTGTTCTGAGGCCATGATGAACTCATGTGCATTGGCGATACGTGCAGCCTGCTCCACCTCTTCCTGTGTGACGCTATCCACACCGAACGATATGTTATTAAAGAATGTATCATTGAACAAGATAGCCTCTTGGTTCACGTTACCTATCAACTGCCGCAGGTCGTGAATGCCCAGATCTTTCACATTGATGCCATCAATCAGCACTTCGCCTTCCTGAACATCATAGTAACGCGGGATCAGATCCACCAACGTGCTCTTTCCTCCACCGCTCTGTCCTACCAAGGCCACGGTCTTTCCTTTCTCGATCACCAAGTTGACATCGCGGAGGACCCATTGTTCCGCATATTTGAACGAGACATGACGGAACTCGATCTGGTGCTCGAAACTCTCAATATGTTTCGGGTGCTCCGGTTCCTTGATATAATTCTCCATCAACAGGATCTTATCTACACGTTCCATAGATGCCAAGCCTTTGGGAATGTTATAGCTGGCCTTGGAGAATTCTTTCAGTGGATTAATCACACTATAGAGCATCACCAAGTAATAGATGAACACCGGACCGCTCAGTACGGCTTTGTTCAACACTAAGATACCGCCGAACCACAGTACGATGACAATCATCACCGTGCCTAAGAACTCACTCATCGGATGAGCCATCGACTGCCGGATGGCGACACGCATGATATCGCTGCGGTAAGCAGAGTTCACGCGGTCGAAGCGTCTGTTCATTTTCTCCTCGGCATTAAAGGCCTTGATGATACGCAAACCGCCCAAGGTCTCCTCCACCTGACTCATCGTATCGCTCCACAGTGACTGTGCCTTGATGCTCTTCGCTTTCAGCTTCCTGCCCACAAAGCCCATGAACCATCCGAAAAGGGGCACGAAAATGATCGTGAACAGAGTGAGTTCCCACGAGACGACCAGACAGGCTGTGAAATAGGAGATAATCAGGATGGGGTTCTTGAACAACATGTCAAGACTGGCCATGATGGAATTCTCGATTTCCTGCACATCACCACTCATCCTTGCAATGATATCTCCTTTACGCTCCTCGCTGAAGAAGCCCAAGGGCAATGAAGTGATCTTCTGATACAGCTGGTTACGGATATCACGGACAACACCGGTACGGATCGGTATCATCGTTGCCGATGACAGGAAATAGGCACCAGTCTTCAGGAATGTCATGAATGCCAAAAACAGTCCGATAATCAATAAAGTCGTGGTTGCTCCCCATTCAAGCACCCATCCCTGCACGATATAATTCGTGTTGTTGCTGAGGACATCCGTGCAGTTACCGAGTGTCAGCTCACTCCACGGAATCCAGTCAACAGCCCGCATGCCGGGATCTGTCTGGAACAGGATATTCAAGATAGGGATGATAGCCATGAACGAGAAAATATTCAATATCGCACTCAGGATATTGAACAGCACCGTCAGCACAAGATATTTCTTATAAGGCGGCACAAAACGGCGAAGGACTTTCAGGAATTCTCGCATTCAGCCACAAAGGTAGTGCAATTTCATGAAAACTCAAAGAAAAAAAGCGTTTTTCTCTGTTTTCTCCTTATCATCCGCACTATTTAAGCTATATTAATGAATCATTGTTTCACTTTTACCTAAGGTTGGATGGTCATTTAGCTGGGCACAGCCTCTCCCTTCAAGGTGGCACTGCTGCTATCGATGATCCTCACCCGCACAGTTTCTCCGATATGATGCCCGTCTTTATTAAAGATCACTGCCTTGTTCTGTTCATTGCGCCCCATGAGTTGCTCACGACTGCGTTTACTGAACCCTTCCACAAGCACATCGAACACCTTCCCCACATCCTGTGAATTGCGCCGGGCGGAGATCTCCGTCTGTAAGGCAATCAATTCGTTCAGCCTGCGGATTTTCTCCTCCTCGGGCACATTGTCAGCAAGATGCTTGGCTGCATACGTGCCTGGCCGTTCGGAATATTTGAACATAAAGGCAGAGTCGAACTGTACCTCCCGTACCAAAGATAGCGTTTGCCGGAAATCTTCTTCCGTCTCATCACAATAACCCACAAAGATATCTGTGGATAATCCACAATCGGGAATGATTCTGCGGATAGCCTCCACCTTCCTCAGATAGTCCTCCCGTGTATATTTGCGGTTCATCAGTTTCAGTGTATGGTTACTGCCGCTCTGTGCCGGAAAATGGATGTGATGGCAGAGGTTAGGCTCTTCGGCAATGGCATAGAGGATATCCTCGCTCATGTCTTCGGGGTTTGAGGTGGTAAAGCGCACACGCAGCTGCGGCACCTCGCGGGCTACCAACCGCAGCAACTGCGCAAAGCTCGTACCTCCTGGTACGGGCTTCCCTGCAGGCGAAAGACCATAGCTGTTCACGTTCTGTCCTAACAACGTCACCTCCTTGAATCCCCGTTGCTGAAGATCACGCACCTCAGTGAGAATACTCTCTACATCCCGCGACCGTTCCCTTCCTCGGGTATAGGGCACAATACAATAATGGCAGAAGTTATTACAGCCTCTCATGATACTCACAAAGCCTCCCACCTTGGCTGTATGTAAACGCTGGGGGATGATGTCGCGGTAGGTCTCTGTAGTAGAGAGTTCGATATTGATGGCTTTATGTCCCGCTTCGCACTGTGCGATGAGATCGGGTAACGAGAGATAGGCATCAGGACCTGCCACCAGATCAGCATGATGGTTCTCAAGCAGATCGTCTTTCACACGCTCCGCCATACAGCCCAGGACTCCAATGATAAGAGGAGGACGCGAGGGCGCGAGGGAACGAGGGGATGAGGAATGCCTGAGGTTGTTTTTACGTAATGCGTTCAGTTCTTCCAAACGGTGAAAGATCTTCTGCTCGGCATTATCACGAACAGAGCAGGTGTTCAGGAACACGGCATCTGCCTCTTCCAGATGATCGCACACCTCGTAGCCCGCCATCTGCATCACCGATGCCACCACTTCCGAGTCGGCCACGTTCATCTGGCATCCGTAGGTCTCTATATATAACTTCTTCATTTGAATCCTATTTGCATGCAAAGGTACGGTAAAAAAACACTTCCTCCAAATTTCACCCACATCATACCATGAAAAAATTGTTAACAACAACAAATCCTCTTACTGAGGAACAAGAGTGAGAAATAGAGAATGACACCCGAAATCAACCCAGCAATGGCATCAATGGCATAGTGCGCCTGAATATAGACGGTAGAGAAAAACATCAGGATAAAGAAAGGGAGGAGGATATAGAACAGCCGATGACTGCCACTTCGCCAAGCAAGGAACAGAAGTACCGTACTGATACCCACATGACTGCTGGGGAAGGCTGCTGTTGGACGTTCCCCTGATTCGTGGGCATCTTCTACCAGCTGATAGAAGAAACCATCAGGATAGCCTGGACTCACCACACGCTCCATGGTATGATTGAAGTAGTCGTGGATATTAGGGAATACGCCCTGTGCGATGTCGTCAAACCCTACAGCACCATAATAGTATTGCGGTCCGGTAACCGGCAGGAAATCAAATACCACATAATATATAAAGAAAGAGCCGATCACGATGAATACGGTTTGCTGGAAGAGCCCATAGCGACAGAAGAAGTAAAACAACACCACCGCCACGATCATAGGGAAATAGGAGGCATAGCCCAGATCCATCAGTTCGCCAAACCATGGATAAGGTACTAACTGCGAGAACAGTAAGGCTGGCTGGCACCCGAAAAGATCCTGTTCCCACTGGGCAAAGAGATGATCGAGATTGGGGAAGATCCGGTTTAACTCATACGTATCGGGATACCACCAGGAGAGCAGGGCCAATTGCAAGACAGCACGTGCCAGACGAGTAAACCGGCAAGGCATCATACGATAGACAAGATACACGGCGGCCATCATCAGGATGATTCGCACGCGCCCCCAGATCATAGCCTGGGCATTGGGTATTTTGGTATAGCAGAAGAAAATCATGGCAAAGGTGAGCACCATATAGGCCACCACTACCCATTCATAAGCGAACAAGCCCTTTTCCGCTTTCTTCTCTATCTTAAACAATTGTCTCATTTCAATCCTAATATGCTCTTTAAAATTGTCAGTTGTCAATAATCAGTTGTCAATGATCAATTTCCTTATATCCACCCATGCTCCTTATACCACTTAATGGTCTCTTTCACCCCACGCTCCAACTGGTATTGAGGATGATAGCCCAGTTCATCAACGGCGGGTTGAATATCACAACGCCAGTTTCGCTGTTTCAGGATATGATATTTGTCTTTGTTCAAAGCAGAGATTCTACCCGTAAGCTGTCCGATATACTCTCCAACGGTTGTCACCACCCGCAGCACCCATAGCGGAGCCTTGATGCGAAGACACCAAGGATAACCCAGTTCACGGATGATCAGATCACTGAACGTGGCCGACTGATACACCTCCCCATCGCTGAGGAAATAGCTCCTGCCCACCTGTCCACGCTCCAATGCTAAGAACACCGCCTGTACCACATCAAGCACATACACAAAAGTAATGTCCTGCTGCTGGTAGCCCACGGCAAAGTCGGTATGTCGCTTGATGCTCTTTGCCATCAAGAAATAATCTTTCTCACGAGGACCATAGACACCGGTAGGACGGAGGATGACGTAAGGAAAAGCGGTAGCGGATTCATTACTTCCCCCTTTTACCTTTTCCTTTAAAAACTCTTCTGCCGCTAACTTGCTTTTACCATATTCGGTGTTGGGCTGTGGCGTGTCCTCCTCACGGATGGCCTGATAAGGCTGTTTCTCACGAATGGCACCGAAGATGCTCAGACTACTGAGATAGACGAATTTCTTCAAGGGCATGTGCAGACGGAGCAGTGCATTGACCAGATGACGGGTGCCATCGGTGTTCACACGATAGAACTGCTCCTTTTTCAGGCATTTCGTCACACCCGCGGCATGCACGACATAATCGAATACTTTCCCATCAAGCTGATGCACCAATTCATCCTCCGATGACAGATTCAGCTCTATGAAATGAATACGCTCATCTTGCAACCACTCACGGGAGCTGCTCCTCCGGATAGCTGCCCATACATCCATCCCCCGCCTTAGGGCTTCCTCAACGATAAAACTGCCGATGAATCCCGAGGCTCCAGTAATCAATATCTTCTCCATTTGCGATGCAAAATTAGTGGAAATCCCATGAAATGCAAAATAAACGTAATAAAAAACACTTCTTTCGCGGAAAATATGTATATTTGCATATCTTTTCTATCAAATACTTACGATTATGGCAAAAGGAAAAAACAAAGGTAAACGTCTCACGAAGAACAAAGTAAGCGAAATGCTGCAGACTTTATTCCAGCAGAATCCCAATGTGACATACACCATGAAGCAGATATTCAAGCAGCTTCACCTTGATACGCACTCCGTGAAAATGCTTGCCGTGGATATCCTCGAAGACATGGCATGGGATGACTACCTGAGCAAGCCTGCAGAGAATAGCTACCGTCTGAACCTGCAGGGACAAGTGACAGAAGGCACATTTATCCGCAAAGCCAACGGCAAGAACTCGTTCATCCCCGATGGCAGTGACAAGCCTATCTTCGTGGCAGAGCGCAATTCACTGTTTGCCTTAAACGGCGACCGTGTGAGAGTGACCATGATGGCGCGTCGGCAGAATCACATCAAAGAGGCCATGGTGACCGAGATCCTGCGCCGTGCTCACGATCAGGTGGTAGGAAGGCTGCAGGTGGAACGTGACTATGCCTTCCTGATTCCCGACGGCAACTTGTTCGTACATGATATCTTTATCCCGAAGAAAAAGCTGAAAGGAGGGAAAAACAACGACAAGGCTGTGGTAAAGATCACCCAGTGGCCCTCGAAGGAATCGAAGAATATTGTAGGCGAGGTAATCGATGTATTAGGAAAGATTGGTGAGAACAATACCGAGATGCATGCCATCCTTGCACAATACGGTCTGCCGTATAAATACCCGAAACATGTGGAAGAGGCGGCCAACAAGATCGATGCCACTATCTCCGCAGAAGAGATAGCCCGCCGTGAGGATTTCCGCGATGTCACCACCTTCACCATCGACCCCAAGGATGCGAAGGATTTCGATGATGCTTTATCAATCAAGTTCTTAGGAGGAGAGAGGAATCCCCTTTATGAAGTGGGTGTTCACATCGCCGATGTGTCACATTATGTAAAAGAAGGCAGTGTGATCGACAAGGAGGCAGAGAAGCGTGCCACCAGTGTCTATCTGGTAGATCGTACCATTCCCATGCTGCCTGAGCGGCTCTGTAACTTTATCTGCTCCCTCCGTCCCGATGAGGAGAAACTGTGCTACAGCGTGATCTTCACCCTCGACGGTGAGGCGAATATCATCAACTGGCGACTGGTTCATACCGTCATCAAGAGCAATCGCCGCTTCGCTTACGAGGAAGTGCAGGAGATCTTGGAAAAGAACGGAGTGAAAGAAGGTACGGGAGAACCTGCCCCCGCAAAGAAAATGTATGAAGGCGAATATGCGAAGGAGCTGATCACCCTTGACGCTTTAGCCAAGGAACTGCGGAAGAAACGCTTCAAGAACGGAGCAGTGAAATTCGACCGGGAGGAACTGCATTTCGACATTGATGAGAAAGGAAAGCCCACACGAGCCTATTACAAGAAATCGAAAGATGCCAACAAGCTCATTGAAGAGTTCATGCTGTTGGCTAACAGACAGGTGGCAGAATCGGTTGGTAAGGTAAAGAAAGGACAGAAAGCCAAGACACTGCCTTACCGTATCCACGACCAGCCCGACCCCACGAAGCTGGAACGCCTGCGTCAGTTCATCATCGGCTTCGGCTACAAGATGAAAACCACCGGCTCAAAGGAGGAGATTGCCAAGAGCCTCAACAAACTGATGGACGATGTGAACGGCAAGCGTGAGCAGAATGTGATCGAGAGTGTGGCGCTACGGGCAATGATGAAAGCGAAATACAGTGTATTCAACATCGGACATTATGGTCTGGCTTTTGACTACTATACGCATTTCACCTCTCCCATCCGCCGTTATCCCGATACCATGGTTCACCGATTGCTCACCCGGTATCAAGACGGTGGGCGCAGTGCGAACAGAGACCATTATGAGGAGCTCTGTGAGCATAGCAGCGACATGGAGCAGATAGCACAGAACGCTGAGCGTGACAGCATCAAATACAAGATGGTGGAATTCATGGCCGATTTCATCGGTGAGGAGTTCGATGCTCATATCAGCGGCATCACCAGCTATGGTATCTATGCCGAGATTGACGAAAATCACTGTGAGGGCATGATATCCATGCACGACCTCGATGACGACTACTACGATTTCGATGAGCGCAACTACCAGTTGGTTGGTCGCCGCCGTCACAACAAATATATGTTAGGCGACCCCATCCGTATCAAGGTAGCCAAAGCAAATATCGAAAAAAGACAACTTGATTTTACGATTGCTGAGAAGTGAGAGATGAGAAGTGAGAGATGAGAAATGAGAAATGAGAGATATGATTTCTCATTTCTCATCTTTTATACGTTCAGTTTCCACGTCACCCCGTCCTTGGTGTCCTTTACCTCGAATCCAGCGGCGGCGAGGGCATCGCGTATCTGATCACTGGTAGCCCAGTCTTTGGCAGCTTTGGCCTTGGCACGCAGGTCGAGGACCATGTCCACCACCTTGCCGTAGGCTGCCTCACGTGCATCGTTGTTATTGCCCTTGTCGTTACGGAGACCTAAGAGGTCGATGGCGAAGAGGCGCATGGTGTCGGATAACTCCTTCAGGCACTCAGCGCATATCTGTGCCTTATGGTCGAGCAGGGTGTTCACCACACGGCAAGCCTCGAAGAGATGACTGATAACGATCTGTGTGAGGAAGTCATCGTTCATCGCATCATAGCATTTCTGTCGCAGTTCCTTCACGAACTTCTCCGTAGCAGGGTCACACTTATCAGATACCGGCACGCGTTCCAAGTCGTTGATGCCATTCATCAGGCGCTCCAGTCCTTTCTCACTGGCCTTCAGTGCCTCATCCGAGAAATCCACCGTACTGCGATAATGGGCAGAAAGGATGAAGAAGCGGATGGTCATGGGCGAGTAAGCCTGACTCAGCAAGTCGTGGTTACCCGTGAAGAACTGCTCCAAAGTGATGAAGTTCCCTAATGACTTACCCATCTTCTGTCCGTTGATGGT
>DETG01000126.1:233-4004 GCA_002361535.1 Prevotella sp. UBA3294 | reverse complement strand
TGTGCATCCAGTACTTCACCATGTCATCACCCTGTGAAGCTATGGCCTGTGCAATCTCACACTCATGATGGGGGAACACCAAGTCCATGCCGCCACCGTGGATGTCGAAATGACTACCTAAGTATTTCCGTCCCATGGCAGTACACTCACAGTGCCATCCTGGGAACCCGTCGCTCCAGGGTGAGGGCCATCGCATGATATGTTCGGGCGATGCCTTCTTCCATAAGGCGAAGTCTGCCTGGTTGTGCTTCTCTCCCACTCCATCGAGGGCACGACTCTCATTGATGACATTCTCCAAGGTACGTCCTGAGAGTTTACCGTAGTGGTATTTCTTGTTATAAGCTTCTATATCGAAATAGATACTGCCATTACTTTCGTAGGCAAAGCCGTTGTCAAGAATCTCCTGCACCAGCTGTTGCTGTTCGATGATATGTCCTGTGGCATGCGGCTCGATACTCGGTGGCAGCACGTTCAAGGCCTCCATGGCCTGATGGTAGCGGTTGGTGTAGTATTGTGCTATCTCCATCGGCTCCAACTGTTCCAGTCGGGCCTTCTTGGCAATCTTGTCCTCACCCTCATCAGCATCATGCTCCAGATGACCCACATCCGTGATATTCCGCACATAGCGCACCTTGTAACCCAGATGCTTCAGGTAGCGGAAAAGGATGTCGAAGGTGATGGCAGGACGGGCATGTCCTAAATGGGGATCACCATAGACGGTTGGGCCGCATACGTATAGTCCAACGTTAGGTGCATGCAACGGTTCGAAACGTTCCTTCTGACGATGAAGGGTGTTATAAATCAACAGTGTCTGTTCCATATTCTCTCTAATTCGTTAGAAAACCGTTGCAAAGTTACGAAAAAACGAGAGCAGAACAAAACAAATCTATTTGTTTTTTTATGCCGAGCGCATTGTAACTTATCCAAAGTTACGAATAAACGAGAGAAAAGAGAAAGAAAAAGAGTTTTTTCTTTTACTTTTCCGAGTGAGAGTAACTTCAACGAAGTAAAAGTTACGAAAAGTCGAGTGAAAAGCAAAAGGAAATTTACAAATATAGTCCGAAGGTGAGTGAACGGAAGCGCACACCGTCTTTCAGGACACTGTTCGGACTGTATTTCAGATACAAATCAATCTCTGGTGTTTTGATCACCCCCATGAAGTCGAAGGTGACTTTCCGCTGGTTGATATCTTTCTCCACATCCTTGAACTTCCCACCATCCTTCTTATAGCGGGTCTTGATACTGGCATAGGTATTGAAATTGATCACAGGCCCCAGTGCGATTCCAAAGTCTTTGCCTAAACGCTGCTCGAACAGCAGGGCACCAGACAGGCTGAACACCTTGATTCTTGAGAATTTCGGCTTCGCCCCTTCGGGATAGGCATCCAAGATCACGTTCCCGTCCTCTCCTTTTATAAATCGCTGGTCACCTGTCATGCGATAGTTCCGCCAGTTAAAGAACGTATTTAGGGAGATGCTTGTGCGTTTCTTCTTATCAAAGAAATGATGAGAGGAAATGAAAGGCAGTGCAAACTCCCAGGAGCTGAATGTACTGAAATCAGTACCGGGAGCCGTATGTGTAGGAGCCGTGAAACCGATCAGGAGCGAACCGCCCAGGATTAGCTCTGTCGTGTAGTGCTCATCACTTCCTGACATGCTGATGGAAGGCAGCACTCTTCGTAGGCTCCAGCTATCCTTATTGATCTCCGTACTACTCACGTAGTTGCTATCCACCAGTTGAATGGTGTTGCGGTACTCATACAGGTCATCGTCCTCTTTTCCCTTCACAATGATTGTCTGGATGGAGTCACCGGTGATGACAGTCACCTTTTGTGGCTTCTTGATGACGATGGTGTCGTTTTCATTCGTTTCCGCACTGGTCAGCATGGGTACTACCGTGGCGAACAATAACATGATAGTCTTTTTCATATTCGTATGTTTTATTTGTTATTTCAAGATCTCTTTCAGTTTCTCTAACGACGAGAGGGTACCCTCCATATAGATCACCACTACCTCGTTGGTCTTCTTGGTCTTCCTTTCCGTCTTCACACAGAGGTAGCGGTTCATTTTACCTTTCGGTGCTAATCGGATCATGTGAGACTCCGTGTAACCTGCTTGGGCAATACTGTAATCCTGCACACCAGCTCCCGTCCTGTCTTTTTCTATCAAAGTCATGATATGGCTTACTTGATCGGGAGCAGCATAAAAGCGCAGGCTGTGGAAGAACGACAACTGATACTTGGCAATCATCTTTCCACGCACCTTCGTCACCATCATCCGCTCCTGCGGGACGATTCGCCCTTCGAACAGTTCGTTGACATGCAGTCCTTGCTGCGCATGGAGCAGCAACACTGTCTGCAACAAAACAAGTATGATACCTATTCTTTTCATCTCCGTGGTTAGTTTATATTGAAAATATCGTTTAACTGATTCTCTACGGTCTGCTGCCCTTCCACCATCGTACCGATGTTGTGTTCCAGTTCTTGCATGATCACCTCGCGGTCGGTACACTTCTTCCCGTAGATATACGCCACGCACTCCTCCTGTTGCTGATGCCAGAGCAGGGCACCACCGCAGAGAAGGAGTAAGAAAATAGCGGCAACGGACAGCCAACTCCTCTCCTCTTTCTTTCTTCTCTCCTCTTTCCTCTCTCCTCTCTCCTCTTTCACCTCTATCGCCTCCATTCCCATGAACAGGGAGCGCAGCGGCAACAGATCGTCGGGCACCTCTTCTTCTCGGAAAAACGCATACAGTTCGCGTTCCTCCTCCAGAGTGGTCTCACCTTCCATGAAGCGATCGATGAGGGTTCGTATTTTCAGCAGGTTACTCATATCTGTTCTTTTTATAGGTTTCCATGACTTTCTTCGCGAGGGCTTTGCGGGCCCGGCTCAATGCCTTCCTCACGGCTTCGTTCGATGTGCCGGTGAGTTGTGCGATCTCCTCCATCGTCATCCCCTCCATGTGCCGCAACCGTATCAGGGTCTGTTGGATGTCGGGCAGGCTCTCTACCATTTGCATCGTATGTTCCAACAACTCATGACTGTAAGGTTCCTCATCTTTATTGTCGATCTGCTCGATGCGCACAGTGGGCTTTCGCCGTCTGATCTTATCAATACAAAGGTTCCTTGTGAGGATCTTTGCCAAGGAGTCAAGGGGGAGGCGCAGCGTGTCCACCATCTGCCACAGGCGCAGCAGCACGTCTTGCACCGTGTCTTCCGCCTCTTGGATATCATCAAGATACCTGCGGGCAGTGGTGATCAGCTGAGGTCGTATGCGCTCCACCTCCTGTTTGAATTCCTCTTGCGTCATCATGACTTTGTTTGTCTTTATTACGCATAATAACGTAATTTGTGACATGATTAATCTAAAAAAATATATATAAATTTTGTAATCCCACTGATTTGAAGTACCTTTGCACCAAATATTAACAATCACAATCCATAATATCAAATCATGGCTTATACACGTATGACCGCTGCTGAGGCCGCAGCATTGATTAAAAATGGCGATCACATCGCCATGAGTGGCTTCACACCCGCTGGTGTGGCCAAAGCCACCACCAAGGAATTAGCAAAGATTGCCGTTGCCGAACATGAGGCAGGACGAGAGTTTAAGGTAGCTATCTTCACCGGTGCCTCCACAGGACAAAGCACCGATGGTGACTTAGCCAACGCACAGGCCATTAAGTACCGTGCGCCCTACACCACCAATCCCGATTTCCGCAAGCATGTCAACTTGGGCGAAATCCCCTATAACGACCTGCACCTGAGTC
>DETG01000126.1:0-135 GCA_002361535.1 Prevotella sp. UBA3294 | reverse complement strand
AGGTGTGCGACATCGAAGAGGTAGGTAACGACTATCACGTCTATCTCACCGCCGCAGGAGGTATCTCCCCTACTGCCGCCCGTCTGGCAAAACATGTGATCTTAGAGCTGAACTCCTTCCACAACCCCAATGCCA
>DETG01000010.1:1646-4589 GCA_002361535.1 Prevotella sp. UBA3294 | reverse complement strand
CAACTCAACATCGAAGCCATGACCGTATTCCTGAGTGTTGTCCAAGAGTCTCAAGAACTCCTCAGTGCCCTCCGACATCTGATGAGAGGGCAAACCAAAATAGAAGAATGACGGAATCATATCAATCGAAAAGACAACGACATCGCCCGTTTCGGCTGCAAGTCGTTGTCTTTGCTATATGCTTTTGTTCAAAGACCTATAGGCACAAGCCCCGCCATGAGTACTCGATGATAAGGATTGCCAGCACGCATCTTCTCGATGTATGCCTTGCAGATAAATGCCATCCGACTGCTGATCAGATTGAACCACACAATCCAAAAATTGCAAGATATTTCATAAGCACGCCCCATGAATAGAAGTGTGAATAATCATGACAAAGTAGTCTCTCAGAATGCGTTCAACGCAAAAAAACGGTCGACAGGTCATAAAAACAGCAAAATGGCGTATTTCGTTAAAACATTGATATTAAGCAACTTAGCTAAAAACGAAGCATAAAACCCACAAAAGAACCCTAACTTTGAATCAAAAACATAGTACTTTTGCAACAAAAACACCGTATTTAGGTAATGAAAACGGTGTTTTCATGTGAAGAGACGGCATCTACCAGTCGTTCCGAACGGTGCTTCCGCCTGTTCCAACGGCATCTACAAGCATAAGGTGACGGCGGAACGACCCTAAGATGACGCTGGAAAGGATGAAAACAGAGTCTGTTTTGTATCAAAAGAGACTCTACTTTGAACCAAAAGAGACTCTACTTAGCAAAAAACGGGCATTTCATTGTATTGAAACGCCCGTTTTATATTGATTATTCTCTCAATTATTGCTTTCTCAAGGAGGAAAAAATTGTCAGTTTTATTAACAAAAGTATGACTATTCACCTCCCTTGGACAGCAAAAATGGAAAGATTTTTCAGATACCGAGTTTGTAGCCAACAGTAAGTGAAAGGATCTGGTTACGGCTGTCTTTGAATCCCGGCTCAGACTCCTTGTTCACTTTCGTGACTCCGAAGTTGTAGCGCAGGTCGATGACAACAGGAACCTTAAACTCATAGCTGATACCGACAGGAATAGAGAAGTCGAACTTATTGAACTCGTCTTTCACATCCTCGTCGAGATTCATGGATAGCGAGGGAAGGTCACCGCCGGTGGAGACTGTGGCCTTCACATCCGCACTGGTGAGGAATCCGAACTGCACACCCGCCTTCACGGCAAAGCCCTTGAACAGATAGTAGTTCAGTGTCAGCGGTACGTTCAGATAGCTGGTCTCCACCTTCAGGTCTTTCATCTTTGCCTTTTGACCCATGACAGAGAGTTCTATGTCGTCCCATCCACAACCAGCCTCCGCATAATTGAGGCCAGCAGCCAAACTCAGTCTGTCGGTGAAACGATACTCTACTTCGGCACCGAAGATACAGCCACCGGTGGCCGTGGCATCGACAGACAAGCCGAAGAGGCCATCCTCAGGAGCGATGTCGGGCATATTACTCAACATAGCTCCCGTTGCACCAAGATACGGCTGAACGGTAAATCTCCCAGCCTCAAAACGCGACTGTGCGCTCACACTCAAGGTAGCCATCATGGCGGCTACCACCATTATTATCTTCTTTCTCATCATCTTAACTGATAAAAACCAAACATGATTACTCCTTCTTGGCAGGTTTCTTGGGAGCAGCTTTCTTCGGCGCATCCTTGCTCTTCTCGATCTTGGCCTTCAGCTTATCCTCTTCAGCCTGCATCTTCTCCACCTTAGCCTGTAGGCGTGTGATCTCCTTATCCTTCATGTTGATCTCATCGCCTTGGTTACGGATGGTGGTGAGCAGTGCATTGAGTTCATCGTTATCGATGTCCTCGGGATAGAGACTGCGCACGCGGCTCATGAAGTCACCTAAGATGTTCATGTAGTTGGTGAAGGCATCGAACGGACTGGCATAGATACCACGGTCGAGTCCGACGTTACTGGGCTTGGTGGTCATGAAGCGGAAGTTGTTACTTGCCTGCAGGTAGTCCCAATCCTGATTGATACGCGGATCATTGGCGATGCGCACACGGTCGGCGATGCTGTACAGTTTGTTGAAGGCCTCGCGCTGCATAGGATTACCCAACCAGCAAGAAACGTCGCGCTCCTCATCTACCCACGACAAGGTGTCGGGCACTTCGAGATTGCCCACGCTCTTCATCTTTCCGCAGATCTCCGATGGTGTGGAGAACGTGATGCCCTTCTCTTTGGCGCATGCAGGAAGAGCCTTGATGAACTCCAGGATGTTACTGCTCAGTGGCTGGGCAATACCCAGTGCCGACAGCTCCATGAAGATGTTGATCACCTGCTCCTCTTCTGGGAAATTGGCGATGCGGTTGATATAAGCATCGGCGAAGAGAGGATAGCCGTCCCACTCGCTGTTGTTGAATCGCAGTGAGATATCGTCTGACAGTTCCACGTCGCGGAGCAACAGTTTCAGACTCGGAGCCAGGGCGCAGTTATAGACATAGTGCGGACTCTTCCATCCGAGCACATGCTTGGCACCTTCGGTGAGCATACCTTTGAAACCAAGGGCGGCAGCCTGTGCACCGATGTCATCACTGTAAATCAGGGAAGAGTTGCGGAGGATCGTAGGTTTCTTTCCAAAGTATTCCTCGATCTTGGCTGCCTGTTTCTTCACATCGGCAGCGAAGCATTCCTCATTGGCCAGGGCCGACAAGCCATGACTATAAGGTTCTGCAAGGAACTCCACGCATCCCGTTTCATTCAGTTTCTGTAATTTCTCTAACACTTGTGGTGCATGCATCTCCAACTGCTCGATACCCGTTCCTGAGAGGGAGAAGGCGAGTTTGAAATACTTGCCGTTCTCAGCGATCATCTGCTCGAAGGCGTTGAGTGCCGGCATATAGGAACGCTCGGCGATATCGGTGATGCTCCGCTCGTTCTCGTAGTCATCGTAGTAATAAT
>DETG01000010.1:834-1534 GCA_002361535.1 Prevotella sp. UBA3294 | reverse complement strand
TATAAACAAATTGTTTTCATAACTTTTTTTGTGAAGAGTGAAGAATGAAGAATGAAGAAATTGCTTCCGCATTTCCATCTTTTGCCTCAAAACATTCACTCAATTTAATGATTATTAATTATTTCTCTCATGGAAGAACTCAGATTGGAGTAGAAGCTTTTAGCTGCCTGTATAGCGGTAGCAAATTCTTCATGCTTCACGCTTTATTCTTCACTTAACTATTGTTCCCATCCAAGGGTTCTCCTATACAGTGTGCGAATCCATGCGCCCACCTTCACCCATGTGATCTGATCCACCTCTTTCTTTCCCTCCTCTTGCAGGTACTTGAAGAGACTCTCGTTGGTACAGATAGAATACATGGCATCAGCTAAAGCGTGAATATCCCAGTAGTCAACCTTGATACAGTTGTTCAGGATTTCTGCACAGCCACTCTGTTTCGAGATGATCGACGGTGTGCCACACTGCATAGCCTCTAACGGTGAGATACCGAAGGGCTCTGAAACAGAAGGCATCACATAGACATCCGAATTTTTCAGACACTCATATACCTGCTTGCCACGCATGAATCCCGGGAAGTGGAAGCGGTCAGCAATACCTCTTTCGGCTGCCAGATAGATCATCGCCTCCATCATGTCGCCGCTGCCGGCAAAGCAGAAACGCACGTTCCGGGTACGTTGCAGCACCATGTTGGCAGCCTCGA
>DETG01000010.1:0-745 GCA_002361535.1 Prevotella sp. UBA3294 | reverse complement strand
CGTCCGAGGAAGGTCACCACCTTCTCCTTGCCTGTATGGTCGGGACGTGGGATATCCTGCAGTTCCTGACGGAGAGGATACACGGCATTGTGTACGGTGAAGCACTTCCGTGGATCCTGATGGTAGTGGTTGATAACGGTCTGACGTGTCAGCTCCGATACGCACATGATACAGTCGGCATTGTCCATACCGTCTTTCTCGATACCATATACCGTGGGATTCACCTTACCGCGGCTGCGGTCGAAGTCGGTGGCATGTACATGGATACACAGCGGTTTGCCGCTCACGTTCTTCGCATGGATACCAGCAGGATAGGTCAGCCAGTCGTGGGCATGGATAATATCAAACTCTTCCGTGCGTGCCACCACGCCAGCAATTACCGAGTAGTTGTTGATCTCCTCATGAAGGTTGGAGGGATATCCGCCTGCAAACTCCATACATCCCAAGTCGTTGACGTTCATGTAATTGAAGTCGGCGTAGATATTATCACGCAGCTTGTAATAGTAATCAGGGTTCATGATGTTGCCTACGCGGCTCTGGACATAGTCGCGATCAACATCACGCCAGGCAATAGGCACCGCGTTCATGGCGATGATACGGGCAGCATGCTGCTCTTCATCACCGAACGGATGCGGCAGACAGAGTGCGATCTCAATGTCACCCTGTGCCTTCAGGCCTTCAGAAATACCGTAGTTTGCGGTGGCCAGTCCACCGAACACATGAGGAGGATACTCCCATCCAAACA
>DETG01000022.1 GCA_002361535.1 Prevotella sp. UBA3294 | reverse complement strand
CAGCTGCAAAGTTAAAGTGTGACAAAAATCATAATATCTGTGTGAAAACTCTGTTAATTCTATTGACTCTGTGTAAGAATATTGTCAGGATAATTCGCAAATATTTAACGGTTGTAAAAGAAAACTAATTGAAAGGTAGGAGTCAATCGGAGGGTACAGAAGTATCCCAAAGTGCCTTTATGTGCAAGTAAAGTCTGTTTGGGTTCAAAGTAGAGTCTCATTGGGATGCAAGTAAAGTCTGTTTTGATCCCAAGTAGAGTCTACGTAATGTTTACGTAGAGTCTGTTAAGGGTCGTTCCAGACTTTACTTACACCTGTTCCGCCGTCATCTACACCTCGTTCCGCCGTCACCATCCACTTGTAGATGCCGTCGGAACGGGTGAAAATGCCGATCGGAACGACCCTTAGATGACGTTTCTTCGAAAAACCATAATTCTTACTTTTGAAAGTTTGCTGGGTGCCCGTAAGGGCACCCCCCAGAAGAGTCATTTAGTTCTTTTACTTCACAAAAACGGTGTTTCTGACCACTAAAAACTATGTTTTTGACCCAAAAATACTATGTTTTTGGACTCTAAAAACATGGTTTTTGCAAGTCTAAAATGCCGAGTTTTACTAACACATTCATTATCAGCACCTTACTAAACCCCGTCAGAATCGCTCAATTTCGACCGAGAGGGCGTTTCGTTCTCCCCGTGCCCGTATTTTGCGTTAAACGAAGTTAATTCGTTAAGATTATTCAGATTTTTAACAATTACCTCCTTCCTGGATCGCCACCTCCATTGGGGCCACCACCTCCACCTGGTCCGTTATTGTTGTTACCTGTATAAGATGAGAGACTGATATTATCACCTCCGCTTACGGTTCCTCCGATAATTCCTACACCGCCGAAATATTCCGTACCGCCGGTAATGGTGACGTTGCTCATGAGTGTTGGCGTGGATGCTGCAGAAACAACGAGTGTCGTTCCACCGCTCGATGGTGTCTTGAAAGCAAACACTTCGTTACCATAAGTCATGGCATATTTTGGGCATAGCCATAGACAAACCCTCCGCTGATGGTCAGATCCTGAACTGAGTTGATGGCGTCATCGAAGCTGTTGACAGTGATGTGTCCCCCAGTGATGTCGAGCGTGTTCTTGCTCTCGATGCCTTCGCCGTTATTGCCGCTTGTGGACACGGTGATGGTGCCGCCGCTGATGACAATACCGCCACTGTAGGTGTAGCTTTTACCGCTCTCCGTCTTCACACCGGCCTTGATGCCCTTGGGCGATGAGTAGTAGCTGTTCTATGCCCGTGGTCATATCGCCCGAGGTAAAGTACATCTTGCTGAGGTTCGTGAGGGTGAACTGCTGCTATCCGGCCGTTAAGGTTTTGCCGCTGGCAGATAGGGAGAGTGAGGTGATATTGACGGAGACCTTACTTCCGTCTGTCGTTTCGAATGTCAGGTAGGTATAGCTATCGGCCTGCATTGTCAGTGCACCTACCAAGGCCATCAAAGATAAAAGAATTCTTTTCATACCAGTCATTGTTGTGATTATCTGCAAAGATAAAGGTAATCGGGACATTGGGCAAAAATGTTCAACCAATGTCCCGATTTTTTCAACGAATAAGGAGTGTCGGCTATCGGCGGTATTCTATGGGTATGTCACTGAATACCGAAATCTTGCTGTTGCCGCTCTACCTCATCGAGTGTCTTTTTTCGCTCCGCATCACTAAGCGTTTTGCCAGTCTGGCTCCTCTCCATGTTTGCATGAGCGTGACGGTGGGCTACTTCGTGATAGCACATGGGAAGGGTATAGGGGATGCTTTCGACGGTGAGGGTGTCGGCAGCGGGGGCGTATGTTCCTTCGTAAGCAGGACGGGCGATGATGCGGATGGTGCCGGCTTTGTGGGTGCTCCTGACGAGGATCGGTGCACTGCCCCATTCGGTGGCACGGGGGTTGGCCATGATATTCCCATCGTCGATGATTGTACCCTCACCTTCCACGGTGAATTGGATCTGTTCTTTGGCCAGACGGCGAATGTTACCATTGTCGTCGGTCACTTCGGCCACCACCACGATGAAATCATTACCGTCGGCTACTAATTTTTTTCCCATTTCATCGGCATACAGACGAAGTTTTGTGCTTCTCCGCGATGGCATCTTCTTCTCTGTGCATACCACTTTCCCATTGATGATACCCTCAGCCACGAATGACACGCTCTGCCAGTTTCGCTGCGTGTAGCTGTGGTTACGTGCCTGCCAGAAGTCCCAGAAGCCTTTGAACACTACTGGGGCATTGGGGATACCGTTGGGGTTGTGTACGACGGGCAGGGTGAGTGTCTTCTCCCCTTCGAAGGCCGTCAGGCGAACGCTGTCGCAGTTGGAGAACACCACCACATCGTTGTCGGAGAACTGGGTCATTTCATGGGCGATAAATAGGAAAGCCCCTCTTCCGTCCTCTCCAAGGGGTGGTACTTGCGAGCGGAACATCTCAAAGGCATATTTTTTTTGACGGAACGCGTCATAGATCCCACCGATGTATGGATCAGGATGGTAGCCACGCTGATGATCGAAGGGATGCCACTGACAGCCGCCGATGAACTGTCGCTGACCATGATACATCATCCCGTAGGTGTTTGCCAGGGAGAGGGCAGCGGTGAGCATCGCCTTCTCGCCCCATCCGCGGGCGGCACGGTTGATGGCGTTGTGAGCATACCAGTCATCGACATACTCGCCCCATTCACGAGTGAACACGCACTTGCCGTTGGCATAGTTCTCTTCTTCCTGTTTCTCCCGTGTTTCAGGGATATTGTCTGCCCAGTCGTAAAGCACCTCGTAGTTTTCTTTCACTCCCTCAGAGTTCATGTCGGCGGCAGCCACGGGACGACCAGGATAAGGGAACTCCTCTTGTGTGATACGTAGGGCCTCCAGGGCGAAGTCCTTGGGATAGCGTGTCTCGTTGAGGATCGGCTCCCACATCAGCACACAGGGATGGTTACGGTCGCGACGGATGATGTCGCGGGTGTTCTGATGCACCCTTTCAGCGAACAGCGGGTCTTTGTTCCAGTACTGCCAGCCTGGTGTGGGTACAATGATGAAGAGTCCGAGCTCGTCGCAGGCATCCATGAACGATGGATCCTGTGGATAGTGGGCCGCCCGGATGATGGTCATGCCCGCATCCTTCAGTCGTTTGGCATCACGCCATTGCTGGGAGTTTGGCAGGGCATTCCCCACATAGGCGAAGTCCTGATGACGGTTACCGCCCACTAACTGATGGTAGGGCTTGCCATTGAGCCAGAAACCGTCCTTGCCGCAGAACTCCGCCTTGCGGATTCCCATGCGGATGAGGCCACCGTCACGCTCCCCTTTCATCCCCCCTTGGGGGGAAACTGTTATTTCCACATTATATAGGTATGGGTCTTCGGGGCTCCACAGGTGTGGGTTCTTGAGTGTGGTGCTCAGAATGGCAGTTTTGTCCTCACCGTTCTTGAGTGAAAGTTTCTGTTTTATTGTCTTAACGAGCTTGCCTTCAGCCGTCTTAATCTTAGCCACCACCTCTGTAGTAACAGCTCCCTCCTTAAGCCGGGAGGGCTGGGGTGAGTCTTCTCTCTTTACATTCACGTTAATAAACACTTCGGCACTCTTCTCCGAGATTTTGTCGTAGTGCAGGAAGATGCCGCCAGCGGCCACCTGGTTGTGCTCGATGGCATCAGTGATATGAACGGGAGAGGTGCCGATGAGCCATACATCGCGGTACATACCCCCGTGATAGGCAAAGTCGAGCTGTGTTTGTTTCTTTCCCGGTGGGTAACTCTTGTCATCGCTGTTGTCGGCTTTTACGGCAATCAGACAGGTGTCACCAGCCTGGAAGTTCAGGTCGCTCAGGTCGTTGCCTGTGAGATGAACGGTGATGGGGAGGTAGCCACCGAGATGTTCCTGTACGAGGATACCGTTGACATACACCTCCTGCTTTCCCATGATGGCCTCAAAGTGGACGGTGATCTCCTTCCCCTGTAGGTCGTTCGGGATCACGAACCGTTTCCGATACCAGGAGACACCTTGGTAGTTACGGCATCCACTGGCCTCGCATGGCTCTAAACGTGAGGTGTGAGGGGCGCATACCACCTCCCATTGGGAATCATCATAGCCGATGGCTTCGGCTCCCTGTGCCTCTCCTAAGTGGAAACGCCATCCTTCGTTGAAGTTGTATATCACACGTCCGCTGTTCTGTAGGGGATACAGACCGGCTATGGATGTCTCCTGCGCATTTAGTTGCAGGGTGGCCAAGGCCATGATCATCAGGAATAATCTCTTCATCTCTTGTCCTTTCTTCTTGGTAGTGGTTGTTGTCAGACGATAGCACGATCCTGCGGGCTAAGGTATTAACTCTACGTGTTTGATGCGTTCGCGGCGCCATGTATATACCACATGGATGTGTCCGTCGCGGCTCTGTATGATGGAGGGGTAGGAATACTGTGAGATCGGACTGTCTTCGAGCGTAACCCAGTGTTGCCAGTGTACACCGTCTTGACTGCGTAGGACAGACAGTGGGGTGCGTGCCCCTTTCTCTTTGTCGGGTTCTATGGGCCAGTCGTTGCAGATCATGGCAAAGGTGCCATCCTGCAAGGTAACGGCATCGAGTCCGCTGTTGTTGTTGGGCATGTCGATGAGTTGCAGCTTGCTCCATGTCGTGCCGTTGTCATGACTGTAGGTGATACCGACGTGACGGCTACGGGTGCGGCAGAGAGCTTCCAGTCGTCCGTCTGGCAGGACGATGATACTCGGCTGGATGGCTTTTACACCTGCATCGGCCTCGACAAAGTCAGTGCGCTGCCAGGTCTTCCCTAAGTCATCGCTATACTCGAAATACACCTTCCAACCATCCCGCTCATCACTGGTCGGTGCAATCAGGCGCCCTTTGTTCAGGATGGGCTTGTTCTTCACAGGCCCGTAGAAGTCGTCAGCCAGTGGCATGCGCTTACTCCAGCTTTTCCCTCCGTCCTTGGAGGTGATGTACCAGCCTTTCCATCCTGCTACATTGGGACCGATCTTGAAGAACAGCTGCAGCTCACCGTTGGGCATTTCGAAGAGTACAGGGTTCCAGCAGGCCTCGCGGTAGTTGTTGCCGATGGCCGCTTCACCGCGGTTGGTCTTCCATGAGGCCCATTCGGGAATCGGCATGAACTGTCCATCGAAAGCTGGCTTCTGTGGGGTGGTCACCTGACTGACCTCCCCTTTTGGATTCGGCTTGAGGGGTTTGAACTCCACGCCATCGGCCACCATCTGTGGCTTCGTCCACTGGGAAGATCCCTTCAGCTTCTTGCTCACCCAGATACTCACATCGGGATTGCGCTCTTTCGTCCCTCCGAAATAGGTGGCAATGAGATCACCTTTCCGGGTTTCTACAATACTGGCTGAATGGCACTGTGGGAAATCTGCCTGTTGGTACAGGAACTCATCACATACCACCTGAGGTCCCTGCTTGGACAGGTCGCGAACTAATTCGTATGTCCCAGAGCCTAATTCCTTGATTTCCTGATTGGGAAGGAAGAGTGTGGCACGGGTGTTGGCAGGTATCTCCACATACCAGTGCAGTTTCCCGTTCTCTTTCTTCCACCGACTGACAATCTTTCCGTAGATACTGGTATAGGAAGCATCGATGTGGTTCATCTCATCGACGGAGAAATCGGGTTTCATGGCAATATGCTTGAAACCGACATCCGCCGCCCCGATGCCTGCCACATCTTCATAAAGCCAGGAGAGGAGATCGCCCAGCAGCATCACATGGTTGCCGCTGTTCATCTTCGGACTCGCCGTGTCACCATTCCAGAGTTCCCAGATCGTTGTTGCACCATGTTCTGCCATGTATCCCCAGCTTGGGTATTTCTTGTTGGTGGCCAGTAACCATGCCACATCACCACGTCCCATCTGGGTGAGGGCATGCATGAGCCAGCCGATGCCGATCACTCCACAGCTTACGGTTCCGCCGTTCTTGGTGATCAGGTTCGTGATGATATTTTTCTCTACCTCACCTTTCACATAATCATCCTCGATCATACCAAAAATATAGGGAAGGAGGTTGGCGGTCACGGTGTTGTTGCCATAGAATGTGCTGTCGGGATAGAGCAGATGACCAGGTACACGACTTGTTCCCCGATGCACCGTGAGGAATTGACGGTTGAATGCCTGCTTGGTCAGTGCGGCCTCCTGTTCAAAGTGACGGGCATCCTCGTCATACCCGAAGATACGGGCGTAGCCACTCATCAGGTTACAGCAATAATAATAGTAGGCCGTGGAGATCAGACTGCCATCCGTCACACGGGCAGGATCCTCACTATGGATGAGTTTCTCATCTTCGGGCGGCACACACCAGTCGCCATATTTGTCCTTGGTGATAATCCCGTCGTGCTGGTATTCGCTTTGAAGATGATCCAGCCATCGCTTCACATGGGGGTAGAAAGTGCGCAGTGGCCGTTCATCTCCATAGTGTCCCATCAGCATGGAGAGTGAGAAGGGGAGGGCAGCAGGCCATGTCACATCGTCGTTGTAATAGTTCCAGTAGGCTGGCGCCACATCACAGATTACACCATCTTCCCGTTGTGACTCAGCAATGTCGCGTACCCATTTCCTGTAAAGTGCGTTGTTGTCGAACAGGTAGGCCTCACCGAAACAGCCACGTGTGCGATCTCCTAACCAAGGCTGTCGTTCATCGCGCTGCGGACAGTCAACAGGCATGCCTTTGTAGTTGGAGAGGATACCCCAGTAGGCATTCTGATACACCTTATTTAATATAGTGTCCCCACAAGCAAAAGTTCCTGTCTCGGCCATCTCATCACTGATCACCTCCCCGATGAAATCGTCGGTTTTTGCTTGGGGAAGACCTGATATCTCCACATAGCGGAAGCCGTGATAGACGAAGGTAGGATGCCACCAGATGCCTCTCTCTGTGCCATTGGCGTAGTAAATGTCGGTGCTCTGTGCGTGTCGTAGATTCTCTACCCAGAGGTTTCCTGTGGAGTCAAGTTTCTCTGCGAAACGGACGACCACAGAGTCTCCGGCAGTCATCGACGTGATGCGGAGCTTCAGCCATCCTGCCATGTTCTGTCCCATGTCCAGGATGATCTTGTTACCGATTCTTGTCAGCTGACGGGGACTCAGTTGTTTCAGCACCTTCATGTTCGGTGCCATGGCACCCCGAAGCGTTCCTTGGGGAATCGCCGTTCGCTCGGCGTTCTTCCAGCTGCTGTCGTCATACGCGGCGGAAGTCCAACCCGTCAGTTCCTTACGGGCATCATACACTTCACCGTCGTACTCGTTATTACTGCGGATCGGACCGTCGGCGGTGAGTTTCCATTTTTCGTTCGATGCAATCACTTCCTTCTTTCCGTCGGCATACTCGATGATGAGGTTCAGGCGGAGCGTGGGATAGCCGAAGCGCGTAATCTTATACGGCTTCTTGTTCTGCTGCATGGTATAATATCTTCCGTTGCCCAACGTCACGGCAATCGCATTCTTTCCTTTACGTACCAGCAGGTCGGTCACATCGAAAGCATTATATAGTACTGTCTTGCGGTAGTCTGTAGGAGCAGGTGCCAACACCTGGTCACCGATGCGCTCACCATTGAGGAATGCTTCGTACATTCCCAATCCACTGATATAAAGGGTAGCTCTGCTGATGTCCTGGTCTTCGGTGTCAAATGTGGTGCGCAGATATCGTGCAGACAGTCTGCTATGCTCCTCTTCTATATCCCAGGGCATGGCATGGTCGTATCCGATCCATTGTCCTTGCCAGTTACTCTCGTTCAGCAGACCGATGTTCCACATGGCTACTTCACTCCATTCTGACTCCCCCTGTGTGGTAGAGACCTTGACACGCCAGTAGCAGCGGGTATTACTACGGAGCCGTTTCCCGGCATAGGTGATCCACTGCGACTGATCTGTTGACTGCTGTGAGTCCCAGAGATCACCCTCCAAGGCTTCGGCTTTCTGACGGGTGGAAGCCACGATGAGGTGATAGTTTGTCTGCATCACATCTTTCTTCGTTGACTCGATGCGCCAGCCAAGACGTGGTGTCGGTGTATCGATGCTCATCGGAGCAATGAGTCGCTCCGTGCGTAGATCCGTTACCACCACGGCGGATCCTTGCTTCTTTTTAGCTGCCGTCAGATTGAGAGCGAGGCAGACCAATAACATCGTAAGGACAATCTTTCTCATTTGCTATCTAATTATGGTGATGTCTATTCATTCAGATCACGTGCTTTCCCTGCCAGTGTCTGTGCAGAAATCGCGGTCTGGTTCTTACCGATATAATCCTTGTTGCTATCAACGGCGATGAGCACGCCATCATCGATGAATCCGGCAGAAATGCTCTTGTGGGGTCGGAACGTGATCACCTTTGAGGTGAATTCTCCTATATAGATCAGTTCACCGTTGCTGACGTTATACCACCACACATTTTTCTTGGCACCGGAAATCTTCGTCAGGTCGATTTTCATTTCCCGTGAGGTGTAGTTATACACCAGGAGATAGTCGTTGCCGCGTGTGGCAATGAGACGGTTGTACTGCTTTCCGTTCTCCACGATGATGCTCTGATCGGGCACGCGCTCAACGTATGGGAAGGTAAGGATAAGCTGCTTCAGGTATATCATCTGATTGAAACCTGGATCGTTGAGAGCCTGATACCAGGTCTTTACATCACCGGCATCGCCGTAGGAGGTGGGGTAGCCCTGTTTCAACATCTGCATGATGGCATTATGACCGTAGGTATGACCACAGCTGCCGGCGAACACGCTCCAGTAGGCGTAGCGACGCACATCGGAAGCTTGCCAGCGGGGCTCGTTCTTGTCGTGTAGTCCCATGGGAATGTCTTCGTAGCTGGGTTCAGCATCAAGCACTGGCTTGATAGGCTTATAAGCCCAGGTGGAATCTACGTACATCCAGTTGTCTTCCTCGGTATTGTCGGGAATGGGATAGTCTGCATTTCCCATGCGCTGTCCGTATTTACGATGTCCGCTCTGAAAGGTATGGAAATCTATCCACGATGCCTTGCTCCACCATTTGGCTGAGGTGTAGCGGCCACGGGGATGGTAGGTCATCAGATGGTTCTTGTCGATGCTCTTGATGGTGTTGGCTAAGGCATTCCACACCTCGGGCTTGATGTCGCCTTGTATGTCACCGCCCATGAACCAGATGATGTTGGGCTTGTTCTTATATCGGTTGGCAAGGAAGGTGCCATATTTCTTCGCATCTTCCACACTAAGCTTCCCTGCCTTTACCAGACCGCCCCAGATACACACCATTCCGATATAGATACCGTTCTGCTGGGCTACGTCGATGATATAGTCCATGTGATCCCAGTAACCATAGACTCCCTTGCGGTTGATGCCCGAGAAATTCCAGCCATCGATATGGGAAGGTTGTCCGTAGATGTTATAGGCGGGGACACCATCTATGACCTGTATCTGTACTACATTGTATCCTGCCTCACGGCAGCGCTGCAGGTACCATGCTGCTTCTGAACGGTCGAGCCGTTCGGGTAGCAACCATCCGGTATCGGCTAACCAGAAGAAGGGAGTACCGTTCTGGTGCATCAGATAACGTTGGTTCTCAGAAACTGTCAGTTTCCCGTTTTCCCAAGGCTTTTTCGTCTGTGCATTCAGGGACGCAAAGGTGAAAAGACTCATTAATAATAAGGTGTAACTCCAAATCTTCATATCTTTCTTTGTTTTTGATGATTCATGATGTTTGATATTATTCGCCCTCCTTCAGCCACACGATGTACTCTCTGCCTTTGACTGTGGACAGATCGTAGAGGTGGGTTGCGGGTAGTATCGTGGTGCTTGGCGGAGTATGATCTTTCGCTTTCTTCAGTCCCTTACCTTTAAGGGGAACCACAGAACGGAGACGACAGGTGCCCCCCAACTTTGAACGGATCACTGCTTTTTCCAAAACACCGTCTTTCCAGTCAATGTCTATCTCAAAACCGCCACGGGCCATCAACCCTTTGACGGATCCGTCTTTCCATACTGAAGGCAAGGCTGGGAGTAGATAGATAAAGCCGTCGTAGCTCTGCATGAGCATTTCTGCGATTCCTGCCGTGCATCCGAAATTCCCGTCGATCTGAAATGGTGGATGGGCATCGAAGAGGTTCGGATAGGTGCCTCCATGCTGTTTGTTGCTTCCGAAGATGAGGAACGTATCTGCGGTGAGTGTCAGCTGATCCTGGATGAGCTTATAGGCATGCTCTCCGTCTAAGAGTCGTGCCCATGAGCATACTTTCCATCCCATGCTCCATCCTGTGGAGACATCACCGCGGGCCGTGAGCGAGACACGAGCGGCTTCCCATAACTCAGGTGTGCGGTAGGGAGAGATGAGGTTTGAGGGGAACAGACCGTAGAGATGTGAAAAATGACGGTGGTTGTCTTTGGGGTCATCAAGGTCGTCGAGCCATTCCTGCAGCTGTCCCCAGCGCCCAATCTTCATTGGCGGTAACTGGGTGAGCTGGGAACGGAGTGTATCTATGAGAGATGCGGCTCCTGATGTAACCAAATCATTTGGATTTCCTGATTTTCCTAATTTCCTCAGTACTTGATAGGCCTCCAACACATTGTTGTAAAGCTCTGTAACAATCTGGTTATCCATTGTTACCCCGGCATCCAAAGCCGATGACCGTCCTTTCCCTCCATGTTCGGGCGATTCTCCCGGACAAACAACAAAATATCCCCATTTGGGATGTTTGACCATGGTTTGGGCATAGAATCTTGCTGCACCCAGCATGATGGGAAAGACGCGGTGGAGGAATCCTGTATCACCAGTATAAAGATAATGCTCCCACAGATGACGACATAGCCATGCCGACCCCATGGGCCACAATCCTGTTTGTGCATGATCCACAGGGGCGGTAATGCGCCATTGGTCGGTGTTGTGATGGAGTACCCACCCTTCGGCACCGTACATCTGTTGTGCGATGGCCTGTCCTGTCTCACTCACTTCCCGAATCAGTTTGAACAAAGGCTTGTTCATCTCGGTGAGGTTAGTGACCTCAGATGGCCAGTAGTTCATCTCCAGGTTAATGTTGGTAGTGTATTTGGAGTCCCAGGAGGGGAACATCTTTTCGTTCCATATACCTTGGAGGTTGGCAGGATTGGTATCTTCAGGCTGTGATGAACAGATGAGCAGATACCTGCCAAATTGAAAGTAGGTGGCTACGAGGTGGTTGTCTGCATGCTGACGGAACTGGTCTATACGTTTGTCTGTGGAAAGATGAGGGTATGGGTCGTCGCCTAAGTCAAGACTTACCCGGTTGTAGTACTGGTGGTAGAGCTGTTCATGACGGAGTTTCAGCTGCTGATAGCCGAGAGCCGTTGCCTGATGTAATCGCTCCTTAGACTGTGCTTTCTCATCTCCAGAGATATCTTTGTAACTGATGACATTGGTACCTACTGTGATGTAAAGGGTCGCTTCGTCAGCTCCCACCACAGATACCTGACCGTCTTGCTGACTGACATGTCCACCCACTGCTTGTGCTGTCATCCGTCCTTCGAAACGTACCTTCCCTTTCAATCCTTCGTGTTTGGCTGAGACTCCTAACAAAGTGGCCTCCATGCCGTCACCACCAATGAGAACGTCGGTGTGGGGAGTGGAGAAAGCAGCGGTGAAAGAAACACTTCCCGGACGGGACGCCTTGATACGGGTTACAATCACCTTACTGCCCAAGGGTGCTATGGTTTCACGTTCATATTGTACTCCATCAAGAAGATAGCGCACCACGATGCGCGCATTGTCGAGGTCAAGGAAACGTTCGTAGTGGGTATAGCGCGTATGACCCACCATGCTGATCAACACATCCCCGAAAGGTTGGTAGGGCATACCCATGTTCTGGTTAGCGCCTATCGGCATCACCTTTGCATCGGCTAACTCTTGTGCTTCCTTGTAACGCCCTTCGAAGATCAACTGGCGCACCTTGGGAAGGTTTTCCTTTGCTTCGGGATGGCACACCTGATTGGGCTGTCCTGCCCAAATCGTCTCTTCATTGACTTGAATCCGTTCTGTGGCAGGCGTACCAAAAACCATACCGCCCATCACTCCGTTCCCGATAGGTAGGGCCTGAGTCCATGTCATGGCCGGTTTGTCATACCATAGCATGTGCTGACTGCCAGCCTTTGCGGTTTGCGAGCATAGTGCGGTCAGCAAGATAAGTGTAACGAGGAGAACCTGTCCTGTCGTGGGACGTTTTGTAAAGAGATCTGCAAACGTTGCTTGCTCACATGTATGGGGATCAGTATTTGTTTTCATGGACTCTCATTTTCTTTTGGGTGTAAATCTGAGGGTGTTTTCGTCTTCGAGGGTTACTTTCGTTTCGTCCAACTGACTCTCGTCGAGTCCGAAGGTATCGATAAAGAAACGATAGACGGCCTGGCGCTTGTTCTTTCCGAAATCGTGGCGCTCATTGGGCAGATGCACGTTCTTCACCTTATCCTGTGCTCCATAGAATCCATAGACGCGCTGCAGATAGGGGTATTCACTTACAGGAGTCTCAGAAGTCCAGTCGCCACCGTCGCTGACCACCATCATGGGTTTCGGTGCAAATGCGGCAGCCAGTTCGGGATTGCAGGTGCCGCCGCCGCTGAGCATAATGGGGATGCCGCTCTCGCAGGGACATCCGCCATCGAACCATGCTGCCATGCTGACCACGGGACAAGCCGCTGTGTAACGGTCATCGAGCAGTGAGAGCAGAACGGTCTGACTGCCACCACCGGAACCTCCATTCACCGCCACGCGGCTTTTATCTACGTCTTTCCGCTTCAGCATCTCGTCCAGGATGCGGATGCCATGGAGTGTCTGCATCACGTGAGCTTCCGGGGTGTGATGGGCTTCCGTGCCCACTTCGTCCTCCGATTCGCCCCAGCCCCAAATATCATAGGTGACGCAGATGGCTCCCATGCGGGCCAAGGTGGACAGGCGGCATTGCAGGTCTTCGTTGTAGCGGCCTTTGTTCCAGTGGCCGATGGGGCAGATGATTAAAGGGAGCCCACCCCGGCCCTCCCAAAGGGAGGGAGCTATATTCTTTTTCCCTTTGGGGGTGTATATTGAACCTTTGATGGTGTGATTGTTTACCGTCGGAAGGTTGAAATTCTGAACACTATAGCCGTCGTGCTTGCGTGTCTTGCCTAACTGCATCTTGGATTTCTGGGCGCGCGACTGTTCCAGCAGGGGGTCAATGCCTAAGCGTTGACGCACTTCGCGGCGGAGCGAATCCTTGCGGGCCTCCCATTGTGCCTTATCATTATATAAGGTGTTGAGGTAGGCAATGAGTTTCTTTCCGTCCTCGGGCTTGCGGCGGGGATATTCGTAGGGCTTGATTTTCCAGAGTCCCTTGCCTTGATCCCATGGCACGAAGTCGAAGGGAGCACAGAGATTCTTCAGCGTTTCTTCTACGGAATAGGGCCGTATGCGGAAGTCAGCATAGGGGAGCTTCAGCCCCGCGGTGTCCACATTATATTTCAGTCGGATGCCGAACTGCTTCTGCACATCTTCAAACACATCGCTCAGCGAACGCGTGAACTGCGTTTCGTAACTCTGGGCATTTACAGCCAGAGGCGAGAGAATGAAGAATGCTGCCCCGAGCAACTTCACTCTTATCCTCATGCTTCCTTTCTCCCTTTTATGTTCTTTTTGTTCCATATTTCTTGGTTTTCAATCGTTATAACGTCATTACTTCATACCGTTATGACGTCATAACGAAAATTCTTCACTCTTCATTCTTCATTCTTCACTCTTCACTCTTCACTTAAAAAACTCCAGCCTTCCAATGTCTTTCCGGTTTGCCACAGCCTTGCCGTCGATCATCAGCGTGAGTCCCTGGCCTTGGTGATAGTGCTGTCCGTCGCGGTCCCAAATAATGGTGAGCGTCTGACCGTGATAGCGGATGCCGTCGAGACAGAAGTAATCCCACGTGCCGGCAGGAACCAGCGGATTGACGACTATCTTGCCGTCCTCCTGCGGACGAAGTCCGGCCAGACCCGTGATGACCAGGTCGGCAAAGGTGGAATGGTTGTAATAGCGCGAACGCTCGCGGTCGCCCATCAGCCAGTAGCCGGTCGTCTCGTCGAGATATTCGCCGATATAAGGCTTGCCGCGCATGTGCTGTGACTGGGCGTAGAGGTTCATCTGCTTGAAGAAGATGGATGAATCGATGCCTGATGCCGTGGTTCCCTGGTTCAGGTAGTTGGCCAGACCCGTCAGCGTCTGACTCGTGGCAAAGGGCCAGATGGCTCCGTCCCATTCGCAGGTGCCTGTTCCATGGGAGCGGAACTGCGGATGGCGGCTCTCGGCTGTGGTCAGTCCGTAGGGAGCGCTGAAACCTTTTTCGTCGGTCAGCTGCTGCCAGGCTGCATCATACTGGTCCTTTCCTGCCTGTCCTTCAAACAGACTACAGTACCAGGGCATGTAGCCGATGGACTCGCGCACCTGGGCCGAAGTATCGCCGCGGAGCGTTTCGAAGAACTGATGGTCTTTGTTCCAGAGCTTTTCCTCGATGAGGCGTAGCTGCTGTTTGTAGTCGCTGTCGTATGCTGCAGCCTGCTGCTGGCGGTTTTCCATGAGCGAAATCTTTGACAGAGCCTTGGCGTTGGCGGCCATATACGAGTTGATGGTGGGCCGTGCATACTGCTTCTTGCGTCCGCCGGAGATGCTTTCCTCCATGCCGTCCTGCACGTCGCCCTGCCAGTAGAGGCCGTTCGCCAGTCGGTTCGTGCTCTTCCAGCGGGCATATTCCTCTTCCAGCCGTGGACGGAGCGCGAGCAGGAACGTCGTGTCGCCCTGCACCTTGAAGGCCTCATAGATGGCGTGCGGGTTCCAGCTGGAGAATTTATTCATCTTCGTCATGGCCTGTCCATTGTTGCCGTAGTACCATGTGCGCAGTATCTGGTGCAAGTAAGTGGTGTCGCGCAGCCAGCGGGTTTCCATCACGTGGTGACCGATGGCACAGGCGATGAGGTTGTAGCGGTCGGCATAGGAACGGGGAACCAGGAATTCCGTCATGCCCCAGCCTGCAGGTGTGCGCTTCAGGTGCTTGCGCAGCGACCACCAGCGGAAGTAGTAGATGTCGTTGAAATCCTTGTCGGGACAGTCGAACAGCGGAATGTTCTCGGCCATCCAGTTGGCGGCATCCTCGTTGGTGATGTCGGGCAGTGGGGCTTTCCGTTCTTCCTTGTCGAGGGCATAGAAAGCTTTCTCGTCAGCCGCAAAGCGGTCGGCATAGGCTGGCAGGACGTCGGTGGTGAGCACGGCAGGCTGTCCTGCTGAGGCATTGCGCACATCCAGACAGTTATGCTGGTTCATAAACATGTTGCCGCCATGACGGGCCACAGTCGGTGCATCGCTGCCGTGGAGGGGGAATGTGCCGTCGGCCATCGGTCGGCTGACCACATTGGCAATATGATAACCGGCCGCAGGGTCCAGTTCATCGGCACGCGGCATGTCGAAATCCTGATCGGCTGGTGTCTCATTGTTGGGCTCCGAGAAGATTTTCCCTGTGCGGAACACGATGCGCGTGATGGCTTCCACGGGCGTATCAAACTGCCGCTCGCTCACTTTCTTGCCGTCCACGAAATAGACGGCGCGGTGCTGACTGGTGGAAAGCAAGGCCTTGACGTGGTATTTCACACCCTTCTCGTAGCGTTTCAGCAGGGTGCCGTAGCGGGCGCCGCCCTTTACTCGGACCATCCGGGTGGAGTCAACGACGATGCGCGAGCAAACGTTTCCGCCGTTGTCCATGAACTCGATGTCGAGCTCGCCTCGGTCATCCTGGTCCATCATCAGGTCGAATTCCACTTCCAGTTCTTTCGTCTTGGGAATCACACGCTCGGCCTTGGCATAGTCGTAGGGGTCACAGTCGTAGAGATTCAGCCATCCGTTCTCCAGGAGGATATGGCAAAGGCTGGGCATATAGAGGTTCCAGTCGGACATGTCGGCCAGGGTCTTGTACTGCGAAAAACTGCCGCTGGCATGGCTGCTGGCCGCCAGTCTGACGGGCACGGCAATCCTCGACACCCACATGTCCTCCTTGTTCGTGCTGTAGGTCACCCACAGATGACCGTCTTTCGGCGTGCCGTTACCCTCCTGAATGCCGCGCACATATTGCGGACCGTAGCTCTTGAACTGTCCGCCGTGACGCAAAGGCACCACCTCGCCGTGAACCAGCGAGAGCGTGTTGTATTCCAGTCCGTCGCTGCTGAGGCTGATGGCCAGCGGCCAGCGGTATTCTGCCGGGTTATAAACCGTGGCATAGGAACCGTCGCTCAGTCGCTGCCCCCATATCTTTGCGTTGCTGTTCACCAGTCCGGGAGCACGGTAGGCAGGCTCACGCCAGGTGTTTCCGCCGTCGGCAGAGATAGACGTAAGGGCATGTTTCCACAAGCCTACCTTACGTCCGTCGGGTAAGGTATAGCCGCTGAAAGCCTTGAGGGGAGACTTGAAAGGCAGAATCTCGTCACCGCGGTCACTCTCTTCCGCCCATTGCATGCGCTGCATCGGGTCGGCTATCAGGGCATCCACGGCTTTTACGAAATTCTTGTCCTTGGCTTTTTTGTAGAAAGGATAGTCTGTATTCTTTTCGCTGAAACCGTGGTTGTAATGGATGAAATAGATGGGACCGAACGTTCCGTCCTTCTTGATTTCACGAACCACGCGTCCGATGCCGTTTCCATCGTTGGGGTCATCCTTCATCGTCTGGCAAATGCCATAGTAGCCGATGGCCAGCAGTTTGCCGTTGGGGGCCACATACCATCCCACCCGCTGGTGCATCACAGCTTTCAGGTTGTGGGCCGGGGGTAGGGTGGAACCCTCCTTGCAGAAGCCTTCGGGCACCTGGTATTCGGGAAACAGCTCCACGGGTTTGCTCCACGCATAGCCGTCTTCAGAAGTCTGGAGCATGGTCTTTCCCGGTGCTTCGTGCTCATGGCGGGGGTCGGTCAGGTAGTGCATATAGAACCGTCCGTTCCAGTAGGCCATCATGGGCTGGTGGTTATAGGTCCAGGGGCGCTCGCCGCGCAGCGTCTGAATGTTGTGCACACCGACGGTGGGCTGCAGTCCGCCGTCGTGGCGTTCTGGTCGGGCAATGGCCGTTCCCGTATAGTGCACGCAGTCGCGGTTATACTTTTTCAGGTTCTCCACCAGTTGCTCGTCGGCCATGAACACCGTGCCGTGCTTATGTCCGAGGGGGAAGCGCACGCTGCCCGTCTGGTCCTGGAAGGTCTTGAAGTCCTTCGTGCGATGGGCCCCGTAGATTTTGTGACGGTACGAGTCGTAGTAGATGTAGTACCAGTCGCCCACCTTTGCCGTGGAGGGACCTTCGGTAAACTGCTCCGTGAAGGGCTCCGATGCTGCCGACCACGGGCCGTAGGGACTCTTCGCAAAAGCCACCTTGATGTTGCGCATGGGGCGCGTATTGTCTTTCACCACCATCACGTAGTCCTGGTTTCCACGCTTCACGAGCGTCGCATCGATAGCCGAGAAGCCCGGCTCGTAGAACAGCTGCGTCTGCGAGAACTTGCGGAAGTCCTTCGTGGTCATATAGTAGAGCCGGTGGTTGTTCTTGTGCTCCTCCTGTCCGTCGGGGAAACGTCCCGGCACACACGATGCCCAGATGATGAGATACTGCCGTTTCACGTCGTCGTAGAACAGTTCCGGTGCCCAGGTGTTCACCGTCGTAGTGTCCATTCCGGTCTCGATAAACCGTTGGGGAGTCCAGTGGATCAAGTCTTTGGATGAAGCATAGCCGAAGCCCAGGTCACCGCGCCACGAGCTGGTCCACACCAGATGGAACGTGCCGTCGGGACCCTTCACGATGCTGGGGTCGCGCATCACTTTCTGTTTGCCCACCTTCGGACGCAGGAACACGCCCTGGATGGAATCCCATTTTATACCATCATGACTATAGATAAAACGCAATCCTTCATTAGCAGGTTCGTGGAAGGATGTGGATACGTAAAGATCTTGTGCACAGACAACTGTTGACAGACAGCTCATCCATGTCACAACAACCAGCATGCATTTTTTTTGCAACCAGTGCTTTATTTGATTTTTCATGAGATGTTCGTTTATTTATTCAACGTTATTACTCGCCTTTTGTAATCATAGAAACACGATGGCAATGTTCCTTACCTTTGGCTTCGCCAAAAATACTCTTGTTCGGAAAAGCTCAAATAAATTTGGCCTTTCGCTCACTTATTCGTACCTTTGCAGAAAAATTGGGATCTCTTATATTTTTAATAAGGAGAGACAAAAAATCGATATATTTATGGTACTGAACTATATTTGGATTGCGTTTTTCCTCATAGCATTCGTCATTGCTCTGGGGAAGTTAGTTTTTTTAGGTGACACAACGGTGTTTCCCGCTATGATGGATTCAACATTTGCCTCGTCAAAGACTGCCTTTGAGATCTCATTAGGTCTAACTGGGGTCTTATCATTATGGTTGGGAATCATGAAGATTGGGGAGCAAGGAGGGGTAGTCAATGTGTTTGCTCGTATCCTAAGTCCAATTTTTACCAAACTGTTCCCTGAGATTCCCAAAGGTCACCCAGTCACAGGCAGCATTTTCATGAACATCGCGGCTAATATGTTGGGACTGGACAATGCTGCTACGCCATTGGGGTTGAAAGCCATGGAACAGTTGCAGGAATTGAACGTGGCGAAGAACGAAGAGATGGAGGTCAATGAAGAAAAGCGTAAAAAAAGAAATGTGACAGCCAGTAACTCAATGATTATGTTCCTGGTTCTGAATACCTCAGGACTGACACTGATACCTGTGAGTATTTTAGTGTATCGTGCTCAGCTGGGTGCCGCACAGCCAACTGATGTCTTTATTCCTATTCTGCTGGCTACCTTTTTCTCCACCTTGGCTGGTTTATTGGTAACGAGCGTCTATCAACGGATAAACCTGTTAAACCGTACGATGTTACTCACCCTGGGAGGTATTTGTCTGATGGTAGCTGGTATTATCTGGGGGTTCTCTCAGATGGACAAGGAACAGATGAATGTGGTGAGCACCAGTATTGCGAATATCCTGCTGATGACCATCATCGTTGGATTTATTGTGGCTGGTATGTGGAAGAAGGTGAACGTATATGATGCCTTTATAGAAGGAGCCAAGGACGGATTTACCACAGCAGTAAGGATTATCCCCTACCTGGTAGCCATCCTCGTCGGTATTGGTGTGTTCCGTGCTTCTGGTGCGATGGACATGCTCATAGACAGTATCTCTTGGACAGTCAATGCTTGCGGTATCAACAGCGATTTCGTGGGTGCTCTTCCCACTGCTTTGATGAAACCTTTGAGTGGCAGCGGAGCCCGTGGCATGATGGTGGATGCCATGACCCAGTATGGTGCTGACTCATTTATTGGTCGTCTGAGCTGTATCTTCCAAGGGAGCACCGATACTACATTCTACATCTTAGCTGTCTATTTCGGAAGTGTAGGAATACGCTATACGCGCCATGCTGTTGCCTGCGGTCTGTTGGCCGACCTTGCTGGAATTATTGCCGCTATCGCCATTTGTTATATGTTTTTCGGATAAACGGTAAGCGCTATGGCAAATATGAAGTCTTTGGCCAAGGATACGGCCATTTACGGACTGTCGAGTATTGTGGGAAGGTTCCTGAACTACCTGCTCGTTCCGCTCTACACCCATTATATGCCTAAGGATTCAGGCGACTATGGAATCAGTACGAACATGTATGCCTACACTGCGTTGGTTCTTGTGCTGCTTACCTTCGGCATGGAAACAACCCTGTTCCGTTTTGCGAACGATGAGGCCCCTTCTGATGCACAACAGGGAAAGAGTTGGCCCGATACCGTATTCACCACCTCGTTTGCCATGGTTGCTACACTTACTGCTATCTTCCTGATACTACTCTTCAGCTTCATCACACCAATCAGCAGTGCTCTTGGCTATCAGAAACATCCCGACTATCTGCTGATGATGGGCGTGGTGGTGGCTTTGGATGCGGTGCAGGCCATCCCTTTCAGTTATCTGCGCTTCCAGAAACGCCCCATCCGCTTTGCTTCGCTGAAGCTGTTGTTTATCTTCCTGAACATCGCCCTGAACCTGATATTCTTCGTGTGGTTGGGTAAGACATCCGTATTCTACGTCTTCTTCCTCAACCTGTTGTGTACAGGATTTATCACCTTCTTCTTCATCCCCGACCTCTTCCGCATTCAATGGCATTTCGATGGGAAACTGCTGCGCAGGATGTTCAGCTACTCATGGCCCATTCTGGTGCTTGGTGTTGCAGGTATCCTAAACCAAGTGGCTGATAAGATACTCTTCCCGCTGATCTATCCCGACAGAGTTGAAGCCGACATACAATTAGGTATCTATGGTTCCTGCGTGAAGATTGCCATGATCATGGCGATGATAACCCAAGCGTTCCGCTATGCTTATGAACCCATTGTGTTTGCCAAGAGCAAGGATGCAGATAAAGGTGAATACTATGCCTCCGCGATGAAGTATTTCCTGATCTTCACCCTGCTGGCTTTTGTCTGTGTGATAGGTTGGATGCCGTTGCTAAAATATATCATCGGTGCTGGCTACCGGGAAGGATTAGATGTGGTGCCGATCGTGATGGCGGCAGAGATCATGATGGGCATCTACTTCAACCTATCGTTTTGGTATAAACTCATCGACAAGACTATCTATGGAGCTTGGTTCTCTTTGGCAGGATGCGCTGTCTTGTTAGCTGTGAACATTCTGCTGATACCTAAATACAGCTACTGGGCATGCGCCTGGGGCGGTGTGGCAGGTTATGGTACGTCTATGTTACTCAGCTACTTCGTGGGACAGAAGAAAAATCCGATCCCTTATCCGATGAAGGAGATGGGCTGCTACGTATTGCTGACAGCATTTATTACCTTCATGATACTGTTCTTTAAAGATCGTTTTGCTGGGTGGCTCACGCTGATATTCAATACAGCATGGATTATCGTCTTCGTGGCGTATATCATCAAGCACGACTTGCCATTGGCAAACATCCCCGTAATAGGAAAATACTTTAAATAATTGATAATTCATCATTCACAATTAATAATTAGTATGAAAAAGATTTTATCTGCGATTTTGCCCTTGTATCTGCTGACAATGTCCATGACGGTTTCTGCCGATGAAGGCATGTGGACACTCTACAATCTGCCACAGGCAGTGTACGAACAGATGAAGGCAGAAGGTTTCACATTGCCTTATGAGAACTTGTACAGTAGTGAGAATGCCATCAAGAATTGCGTAGTGAACTTCTCGGGTTATTGCTCGGGTGTGGTGGTGTCGCCCAATGGACTGGTGTTTACGAACCACCATTGCGGATTTGAGTCAATACGCAGTCATTCCACGGTGGAGCACGACTATATGCTAAACGGATTCTGTGCCAAGAGCTATGAGGAGGAGCTTCCGAACAAAAATATGTTTGTAAGCTTTATGCGCGAACAGAAAGATATTACCGATCAGTTAGAGGCTCTTGCCAAAGGAAACAAAGCGTATGAAGCCGATTGGACACTCCTTATCGACTCACTCCAGCAGGCGATGAATGACAGTATTCGGAAAATTGACAATACCCTGCATGTCGAAATCGATCCTTTCTATGAAGGTAATGCCTACTTCGCAACAACTTACCAGACATTCCGCGATCTTCGTCTGGTGTTTGCTATTCCCAAGTCAATGGGAAAATTTGGTGGTGAGACAGATAACTGGATGTGGCCCCGTCAGACTTGCGATTTCTCCGTGTTCCGTATCTATGCCGACCCACAGACCAATGGTCCTGCGGAATACTCTGAAAAGAATGTTCCCTACCGTCCTGCTTCATGGGCTCCTGTCAGCATGCAGGGTTACCAAGACGGTGATTTCTCCATGACCATTGGCTATCCCGGAAGTACCAACCGATATCTTTCTTCCTATGGTATCCGTGAGATGCGCGATGCAGAGAATGCCACCCGTGTACAGGTACGTGGCATAAAACAGGAGATAATGAAACGCCACATGAATGCCAGTGAGGCCGTCCGTATCAAATACGACAGTAAATATGCCCAAAGTTCCAACTATTGGAAGAATTCTATCGGTATGAATAAATGTATCGATTCCATCGGCATCATCCGACAGAAACAAGAACATGAGGCACGTATCAGAAAATTCCAGGAAGAGACAGGTTACCTGAAGGACGAACTCGATTTCGAGAAATTAGAAAAGCTCTACAGCAACCGCTTTGAGTCGGATCGTGCTTTTATGTATTGGGTAGAAACATTCAATCGTACCAACGAACTGGTGACAAGAGCCATGCGCGTGAATACCGGTGGCTTCGAATTGAAAGGTCCGCAGGACAAAGAAAAAAAGCAATATTTTGAAATTCCCGACAATAGTGAAGAGTGGGACGAAGCCCTTGACAAGGAGGTCTTTGCCGCCTTGCTGAAGAACTATAAAGAACAGGTTGATGCCAAATACCTGCCTGCCTTCTATCAGACCATTGAAAAGAAATTCAGAAACGACTATACTAAATATGTTGATTATCTCTACAAGAAATCAATGCTCATGAAGGGAAAGAAGATCTATCCTGCCAAGAAGAGCTATTTGAAAGATCCTGGCGTTCAGTTAGGTCTTGATTTGACTGCTGCCTTGTCAGAGATACGCGCCGATCTACATCCCTTTGTGGAACAGGTAGAACAACAGGAGAAATATCTCTGTGCTGCTAAACTACGCATGGAGGCAGACATGCCTCATTACTCGGATGCAAACTTCACCATGCGTCTTAGCTATGGACAGGTGGGAGAATATCTTTTAGATGGTAAGCCTTCGGGTTATTACACCACTGCAGAGAGTATTGTGGAGAAGATGAAACGTGCCGATGAAATCGAAGAATATTACGCTGAGCCTATCATGCACGAACTACTTTCAGCAAAGGATTTCACTCCTTATACTGACAAGACTACCGGAAAGATGCAGCTCTGTTTCCTTACCAACAATGACATTACAGGTGGCAACAGCGGTTCACCAATGTTTAATGGTAAAGGAGAACTGATCGGTCTGGCATTTGATGGTAATTGGGACTCTCTCTCCAGTGACATCAATTTTGATCGTGTCCTTGCCCGCTGCATCGGCGTAGATATCCGTTATGTTCTTTTCATGATGGACCGCTGGGGCCATGCCGACCGTTTGCTGAAGGAAATCAATGCGAGATAAGAGATGTGAGATGAGAGGTAATAGATCCCAAATGAAAAGGATTGGATTACTGTTTGCAGCAACGTTAGTCACCCTCCTCATCTGGGCACAGGAAGATACACCTACTGTGAAAGATGGCTATCGGCAGACCATTGGTCTGAGTGGGTACTGGCGTTTTCAGTTAGACCCAGATTCCGGTCTGACGTCCTCTTCCAAACTGAACGACAGTATATTCCTGCCTGGCACTACCGATACAAACAAAAAGGGAAATGCCGCTATTAAAAAAGACGAGACTACGCATCTGACTCGTCATTATAGTTATGTGGGAAGGGCTTGGTATGAAGTGCCTGTGAATATTCCGCGCGAATGGAGACACAAAAAGATTATCCTCTATATGGAGCGTACCAAGCCCACCACCGTATATGTCGATGGCAAACTGGCAGGACATTGTAATATCATCTCTGCCCCACAGGAGTACGACCTGTCAAGATGGCTGAAACCCGGAAACCATCGTATTACAGTGATGGTTGATAATAGTGATCATGCAGTGCCACCGCAGGTCATCAGCAACTCTCATGCATATACTGAAGACACCCAGACCAACTGGAATGGCATCATTGGCAGGATCTTCTTGGAGGCTCGTGCCTCGACGTTTATTAAAGATATGTTCATCAGCACGAATATCGAGAAGAAGGAACTGGTGGTTGACGTCAGTGTGGAAGGACAGCTCAAGAAAGATGCAAAGGTTCAGTTCACCTTGATCCCTTGGGGTGCCAATTATGGATATGTAATTGCTGAAAAGACAATACCATCCACCTCAAAGCCGTTTACCCGCATGCGGGTGATCTACCAAGATGATAGTCTGAAACTTTGGAGTGAGGCACAACCAGCCCTCTATCAGATACACGCGAAGATTGATGGTGTTGATGAATATGAGAAATGTTTCGGTTTGCGGAAGTTCAGTACCCGGGGAACTCAGTTCACAATCAATAATCATCTCACGTTCCTTCGGGGTAAGCACGATGCCTGCGTGTTTCCTTTGACAGGCCATGTGCCGATGGATATGCAGTCGTGGCGCCGTTATTTCCAGATTTGCAAAGGCTACGGAATCAACCATATCCGTTTCCATTCATGGTGCCCTCCAGAGGCCTGTTTTCTGGCTGCCGACATCGAGGGAATGTATCTACAGCCAGAACTGCCTTTCTGGGGTGACTTCAACAAAGAAGACAAACGTTTGATGGAGTTCCTGATGCAAGAGGGTATTCAGATTCTTTCCACCTACGGGCATCATCCCTCTTTTGTGATGATGGCTTTGGGTAATGAACTATGGGGAGACATCCCCACGATGAAGATCTTTGCTGATGCCTTCCGAAAGATTGACAGACAGAAACTCTATACCTTTGGATCGAACTACTACTTAGGCTATCAAGGATGGAAAGAGGGTATGGATTTCTTTGTTACTTGTCGTAACGGTGGTGAGGAATGGGGGAAATTCAATACCCATACACGAAGTTCGTTCTCCTTTGCCGATACTTACGATGGTGGAATGATCAACAGCCTCTACCCGAATACGATGATGAACTTTTCAGAGGGTATCAAAGGCTGTCCTGTTCCCATCATCAGTCATGAGACGGCTCAATTTCAGTCTTACCCTGATTTCAACGAGATCAAAAAATATACGGGCGTACTCTATCCGTATAATATGGAGGTGTTCCGCAAACGTTTAGAGAAGGCTGGTATGCTCGATCAAGCCGCCGATTTCCATCGTGCCTCTGGATTATGGAGCGTACAACTCTATAAACAAGATATCGAGATGGGGTTGAGAACCCCAGGTCTTGGGGGATTCCAACTTCTCGACCTGCAGGACTACCCAGGACAAGGCTCTGCGTATGTCGGTGTTCTTGATGCATTCTTGGAGAGCAAAGGACTCACCACACCACAGGAGTTCACTCAGTGGTGCTCGCCTGTCGTTCCCCTGTTCCTTACATCCAAATTCTGCTGGACTACCGATGAGACCATACAAGGAAAGGTGCAGTTGGCCAATTACAGTGAGCCTATAGGACAGCATCAGTGGAACGACGGTTCTCTGGAATGGCAGCTCCTCACCAGCGACGGATCCATCTATAGTAAGGGCATCCTGAACATACCCCAAGAAAGTACCGGACTGGTAGATATCGGTGATTTGTCGCTCGATGTCTCTGGTATCAAGAAAGCGCAGCGACTGAACTTGGTGCTACGCGTATATTATAATAAGGTGTATGGAAAGTGCTATACCAACAGCTATGCTCTGTGGGTCTATCCACCTCAGCATATTGCTCCTGATAACATCGTCATTGCTCATCGCTATGATGCGGAGACGGCAAGGAAACTGTCGGGCGGTGCAACTGTCCTGCTGATGCCCGACAGTACAGAGATGAAAAACCTCACTGTGGGAGGACTCTTCCAGACAGATTACTGGAACTATCGAATGTTCAAGACAATTTCTGAGAACAACGGAAAACCTGTCTCCCCAGGAACATTAGGTATCCTCACCAACCCCGCGCACCCCTTGTTTAATGATTTCCCAACGGAGATGCACACCAACTGGCAGTGGTTCCCCATTATCAAGGCCTCCCGTCCGTTCATGCTTGATAACACTGCTGCACACTATCGTCCGATTGTACAGGTGATTGATAATATCGAACGGAACCACAAGTTAGGACTGATTTTCGAATTTGCTGTGAATAAGGGCAAGCTACTGGTCTGCATGTCACCCCTCGACCAACTGTTGCAATATCCTGAGGCTCGACAACTATATAGTAGCATCCTGCAATATATGAAGTCGGATGCTTTCTCTCCAGAGACAAAGATCACCTACAATGATCTTCAGCAGCTCTTTACCACCCCTGTGACAGAGGGAAAGATTGGAGAATTGAATAATATCTCACCCTACTAAAGAAGAAAGGCAAATGACCGAGCGGTCATTTGCCTTTCTTCTTTGGCTTTCTGCGAGCCCATCCTTCTTCTGAGAAGTCAGGCTCCTCACCTATTAACTGGATAGGACCGTCTTGGAAGAATTGGCGCCAATCGTCTTGTTTGCCACTTTCCTTGCGTACGGTACCTTGTTTCCCCCGTTTGCTCTCGGTCTTTTTCTTTTTCTCGTACCGACCAAAACCTGCGGTTTCATCGGATGGCTGGGTTCTCTTTGAGCCACTTTGAACACTCCTTGATCCAGTACCTGTCCTGCGTGATCCGCTCTCTTTCTTTCTTCCGGAAGACTCCTTCCCGCCATCATCACCATTATTGCATCGCACCTCACGGCCCTTATAGTGTGCGCCAGTGAGATATTTCATGACTCGGTCTGCATCCTCTTCCGAAACATCGAAGAAGGAAATGGTGTTCTGTAGGTCGATATGCCCCACCTCAACATGACCTCTCACATTCTTGTTGAGGAACTGCATCAGTTCTCCTGGGTAGAATCCGTCTTTCTTTCCTAAGTTGATAAATAATCTGCGGTAACCGGCCTCGGCCTGTCTTTGGCCTCTGCCCTTTGACCTTTGACCGTTTCCCTTTGACTTCTGACCATCTCCCTTTGACCGTGATGCCGGCTTCTCAATTTCCGGCGCATTGGCATAATAGCTCAGGAATTTTCCAAACTCTATGCTCACGATCTTTTTGATGATATCCTCCTTGTCGATATATTCAAAGAATCGGTTGATATCCTCCATGAACGGAGCAATCTGGTCTTCCAATACATCGGTTTTCACGATCTGATCCATCACCTTATACAATTGCTTCTTGCATATCTCCTGAGCCGATGGAATCTCTGCTTCAACAAACTCCTTTCCAATCACCTTTTCGATGTTACGGATCTTGTGCTTCTCTCTGCTGTGGACGATGGAGATAGAGGTACCCTTCTTACCGGCACGTCCTGTACGACCACTTCGGTGGGTATAGTTCTCGATGTCATCAGGCAGTCCATAATTGATGACATGAGTAAGATCATCTACGTCCAAGCCACGGGCTGCCACATCAGTAGCTACTAACAATTGGGTGAGATGCTGACGAAACTTCTGCATGGTGAGGTCACGCTGTTGCTGACTGAGGTCACCGTGCAGACTCTCTGCATTATAGCCGTCCCTAATCAGTTTGTCGGCAATCTCCTGTGTCTCCACCTTCGTTCGGCAGAAGATGATGGCAAAGATACGTGGATAAAAATCCACGATACGCTTCAAGGCCAAGTATTTGTCTTTGGCATTCACCATGTAATAGACATGGTTTACGTTCTCGGCACCTTCGTTACGGCTGCCCACCACGATCTCCTTATGGTCGTGCAGGTAATTTAAGGCGATCTTTTCAATCTCCTTGCTCATGGTGGCCGAGAAGAGCAGGGTATTTCGTTCGGCAGGAACATGTTCGAAGATCTCGTTAATGCTCTCAGAAAAACCCATGTTTAACATTTCGTCTGCCTCGTCAAGCACCACACTCTTGATGTGCTCAATCTGTGCCTTCCCCCGGTGCATCAGATCGATTAAACGTCCTGGGGTGGCCACGATAATCTGTGCACCATGACGAAGGGAACGTATCTGCTGTTCAATGCTTGCACCGCCATAGACAGGCACCACATGCACCCCTTTCATGTATTTCGAAAAGTCACGCAGGTCATCGGTGATCTGCAAGCACAATTCGCGTGTAGGACTCAGAATCAGAGCCTGAGTCTCCTCATTCTCCACATCAATCTTCTGTAACAGCGGAATACCGAACGCCGCTGTCTTACCTGTACCCGTCTGGGCCAGGGCAATCACATCATTTCCCTCCCCTAACAAATAAGGGATCACTTCCTCCTGGACGGGCATTGGTGAAACAAAGCCCATCTCAGTAATGGCTTGCAGTATCTCACTGCTTACGCCTAATTCTTCAAATGTCTTCAATGTTAACTTACTTTATCTGTTTCGGGTGCAAAGTTACTCATTTTTAGTCATATAGCGAAATGATTTATCATTTATTCAGTATAATCTTCATGTTTTGTATGCTTATCTTACATCATCCTTCGCTCCCTCGTCCTCTTGTCTTTCCGAGCCCCCGCTCCTCCGTTCCCACGTCCTCTCGAAGATAGATGATGAGAAACAGGAGGCTTGAAAATAGGGGTTAATACCTTAAAAACACCCTTGCTATGGTCGGGGGATAGTTATGTGCCGTAACAAAACAATTTGTTTTGTACTTCAAAAAACGTTTCTTTTGAATATAAGAACCGTCATCTTAGGGAACAAAACAAATTGTTTTGTACTTGCAATCCTGCGTTATCTGACTCTGACTACAATGTATATTGATTCAAATAACACGTTTCCCTTTTGCATTTCACTCGATTTTTCGTCACTTTGCGATAAAAACGCGAAGTGACAATGCACTCGGCATAAAAAACAAATGAATTTGTTTTGTTCTGCACTCGTTTTTTCGTAACTTTAGATAAGTTACAATGCACTCGGCATAAAAAACAAATAGATTTGTTTTGTTCTGCTCTCGTTTTTTCGTAACTTTGCCAATCAATAAGAAAGTGATCACATCTTAGCAAAGAATGAGGAGATGAAAGTTTGTGTGTTTTGTTCTGCAAATCATGACATTGATCGTGATTTCTATACGATGACATGGGAGTTGGGACAGCTTTTAGCCCATAACGGGCATACTTTGGTATTTGGCGGCACCGACATGGGACTGATGGAGTGTGTGGCTAAGTCGGCCCATGAGGCAGGTGGCCAGGTAATAGGGGTAGTGCCCTCGAAAGTGGAGGAGAACGGACATGTCAGTGAGCACGTGGATGTGCATATTCCCTGCGACAACCTCAACGACAGGAAGGCTCTGATGATGGCACAGAGTGATGTGTTCATCGCTTTGCCTGGTGGTATCGGAACCCTTGATGAAATATTCTCTGTGGCTGCCTCCGCAACGATCGGTTATCATCAGAAACCTGTTATTCTCTATAACATGAAAGGATTCTGGAACTCGCTTCTTTCCCTTCTCGACGACCTCACAAATAGTAAGATGACACGCAAACAGTGGCAGAACTATATCAAAGTGGCCAATAGCATGGAGGAAATCCAAAGTCTTCTTGAAGGATGAGGATGACTGCGCTGACACCAAATAATCAATGGTTGTTTTTCCACAAAACATTTGGCTATGTCGTGAATAATACTTAATTTTGCGGATGATTAATCTACAGAAGTATGCGGAAAGTAATTGGAATTGGTGAGACCGTGCTCGACATTATCTTCAAAGACGGGAAACCGATCGGTGCGGTGCCAGGCGGAAGTGTGTTCAATGGAGTGATCTCCTTGGGGCGTTCAGGTGTGAGTGCCTCGTTTATCAGTGAGACAGGCAACGACAGGGTGGGCGAGAGCATCATCCGTTTTGCAAAAGAGAATGGCGTGAACGCTGACAACATCAATGTGTTCCCTGAATCGAAGTCACCCATTTCCTTGGCCTTCCTTAACGAGAACAACGATGCGGAGTATCTGTTCTACAAGGATCACCCGCATGACCAACTCGATTTTGTCTATCCGGATATCCAGCCCGACGACATCGTCATGTTCGGATCCTTCTATGCCGTGAATCCCGTGATTCGCCCGCAGGTGTTCGGCTTCCTCGACTATGCCCGTCAGCATGGCGCCATTTTATACTATGACGTGAATTTCCGCGCTGCTCATCGTAGCGATGTGATGAAGATCACGCCGAATTTCTTAGAGAACTTGGAATATGCGGATATCGTGCGGGGCTCGAAAGAGGATTTCGAGGTACTGTTCAAGAAGAATGATCCCGATAAGGTGTATAATGCAGAGATTTCTTTCTACTGTAAGAAATTTATCTATACAAGAGGAGCAGAACCTGTGGCTCTTCGTTCTGATACATTGAAAAAAGACTATCCCATCCTGAGCACGGAAACCGTCAGTACCATTGGTGCGGGCGACAACTTTAATGCCGGCTTCGTCTATGGCATGGTGAAATATGGTATTACCCGCGAGGTGATCAATCGTGGACTGACAGAAGAGGAATGGGACAAAGTGATCTGCTGTGCCCAGGAGTTCTCGGCAAACTGCTGTCAGAGTATCAGTAATTCAGTGAGTGTGGAGTTTGGAAACAAAATGAAAATGACGATTATATGATTGAGATTACAAACAAAATTTATTATGTAGGAGTGAACGACCGTAACAAGAACCTCTTTGAAGGCTTGTGGCCGTTGCCCAACGGAGTGAGCTATAACTCGTACTTGATCGATGATGAGAAAGTGTGCCTCATAGATACTGTAGAGGTGGATTTCTTCGTTCCTTATCTGAAGAATATCCAAGAGGTCATCGGTGAACGTCCTATCGACTACTTGGTGATCAATCACATGGAGCCAGATCATAGCGGAAGCATTGCCCTGATCAAGAAATACTATCCTGATATCCAGATTATCGGGAACAAGAAAACGTTCCAGATGATGGAGGGCTTCTATGGTATCAGTGATGGTACCGTAGAAGTGAAGAATGGCGATTCCATCGACTTGGGAGCACATACGCTGAACTTTGTACTGACCCCCATGGTGCACTGGCCCGAGACCATGGTGACACTCGACACTACCAGTCATGTGCTCTTCTCGGGTGATGCATTCGGTTGCTTCGGCGCCTTGAATGGCGGCATTATCGACAGTGAGATCAACTGCGACACATTCTGGCTGGAAATGGTACGCTACTACAGCAACATTGTAGGAAAATATGGAACACCTGTACAGAATGCCTTGAAGAAACTTTCTGGTATTCAGCTCGACTATATTTGTGCCACCCACGGACCTGTGTGGCATGAGTACATCAGCAAGGTGATCGATATGTACGACAAGATGAGCCGGTATGAGACAGAGAGAGGACTGGTGATTTGCTATGGTACGATGTATGGGAACACCGAGCGTGCTGCGGAAATTATTGCCCGTGCTGCCTCACAGGCTGGTATCAAAAACATTGTTATGTACAATGTCTCGAAGACTCACCATTCGTATATCATCCGCGACGTGTTCCGTTATCGGGGACTCATCGTGGGAGCACCTACTTATAACACCGGACTATATCACGAGATGGATGTGCTGCTGTCGGAATTGGCGGGTAAAGACATTAAGGGCAACCACTTGTTAGGGTGGTTCGGCAGCTTCAGCTGGGCCAGTAAGGCCGTGGGCGAAATTGCCAAATGGAACGAAGAACACCTGCACTTCGAGGCTGTGGGAACACCCGTGGAGATTAAACAGAGCGTGAATGCCGACACCTTCGCCCAGTGCGAGGCTTTGGGTAGGGCCATGGCAGAACGACTGTTGAGCGAGTAGCTTATGGCTTATAACACGTGGCAGCTTCCCAACGGACTGCGGATTATCCATCTGCCCAGCAGCTCTCAGGTGGTCTATTGTGGCTACCAGATAGCTGCGGGCACACGGCATGAGGAGGTAGGTGACGAGGGATTGGCTCATTTCTGTGAGCACGTCACCTTCAAGGGAACGGAACGACGTTCCTCTCTGCAGATCCTGAACAGTCTGGAGCAGGTGGGTGGTGACTTGAATGCCTTTACGAACAAAGAGGATACAGTATTCTATGCCGCAGTGTTGAAAGACCATCTGTCGCGCGCCATCGATGTGCTCACCGATATGGTGTTCCATAGCACCTATCCCCAACAGGAGATTGACAAGGAGATCGAGGTGATCTGTGATGAGATAGAAAGTTATAACGACTCTCCTGCCGAACTGATCTTCGATGATTTTGAGAACATTCTCTTCGCCGGACACCCGTTGGGACACAATATCTTAGGGAACGCAGATCGGCTCCGTCAATATTCTACCGCCGATGCTCTGCGTTTCACTCGCAAATATTATCGTCCGGACAATAGTATCTTCTTTGCCTACGGAGATATTGATTTCAAGAGGTTGGTGAGACTGTTGGAAAAACACCTTCAATCTCTCCCCAAGGGAGGAAGTCCTGATATGCTTCCTGCCCTTACCAACAATGATAATCCCTCCATTCATGAGGGACATGGCTTAGGTGTCTATTCTTTTAACAAAGGCACCCATCAGGCACATGTCATGTTGGGCAACCGCGCTTACAACATCCATAGTGAGAAGCGCATTCCCCTCTATTTGCTGAATAATATCTTGGGCGGTCCTGGTATGAACGCACGACTGAATCTTGCGCTGAGGGAACGCAACGGACTGGTATATACCGTGGAAAGCAGTATGGTGAGCTATGGTGACACAGGATTATGGTGTACTTACTTCGGCTGTGACCCCCATGATGTCAAACGCTGTCTTCGTCTGGTACGGCACGAATTGGACAAGGTCATGCGGAAACCGCTCTCTGCAGCCCAGATCTATTGTGCCAAGCGGCAGATCAAGGGACAGATTGGTGTCGCCTGCGATCATCGTGAAAACTTCGCCCTTGACTTTGGCAAGAGTTTTCTCCATTATGGATGGGAGAAAGATATCACCCGGTTGTTTAATGATATCGATGGGGTAACGGCAGAGCAGTTGCAGGAGGTGGCCCAGGAGATCTTTTCCCCAGAACAAATGCTTACACTTATCTACCAATAAATCTTCCACTTCTTATCTTATGAAAAGAATTATAATCATAGGCTTTGTATGGCTGATGGCGGCAGGAGTTTCTGCACAACATGTTCAGCAGCGTGACGTACTGGAAATGGCTCGTAAGGTAAACGGGTATTTCATGAAGAAATATGCTGATCCCACCAAACCCACCAACGTGGGGCGCATCCGCCCCAGTAATTTGTGGACACGCGGCGTGTATTACGAAGGACTGATGGCACTGTATGAAATTGATGCCGACAAACGGTATCTCGATTATACTGACAGTTGGGCTGATTTCCATCAGTGGACAGCCCGCAACGGCATCAAGACTTGCCATGCCGATGACCAGTGTTGTGAGCAGACCTACCTCGACCGTTATATGATGACTCGGGAGGAACGGATGATAGAACATGTGCGTGAAAATCTTGACCAGCAGATGAAGACAAAAATCGGGTGGTGGACTTGGATTGATGCCATCCAGATGTCCATGCCTGTCTATAGCAAGATGTACAGAGCCACAGGCGAACAGAATTATATCGATCATGCCATGAAGATGTACACCTGGAGCCGTGATACCTTAGCAGGAGGTTTGTTCAATGCTGCAGAAGGTCTGTGGTGGCGCGATCAGGACTATGTTCCCCCTTATCAGGAGCCTGATGGTAAGAACTGTTACTGGAGCCGAGGCAGCGGGTGGGTGTATGCAGCCTTGGTGCGTGTACTCTCCGACCTGCAGGCGATGCCGAAGAACAAAACGACTAAACGCTACTACAAACAACTCAAGCGTGACTTCGTATTGATGAGTGCAGCCTTGCTTTCCTGCCAGCGTGAAGACGGGCTCTGGAATGCCAGTTTGGTGAGCACCAACTACGAAGGGAAAGAGCTCACAGGCACGAGTCTTTTCCTCTATGGATTCAGCTGGGGCATCCGTAACAAAATCCTCAAGGCCAAAGATTATGAAGAAGCTTGTCATCGGGCTTGGAAAGGTTTGGTACGGGATTGTGTACACCGTGATGGCTTCTTAGGATACGTGCAGGGAACGGGTAAGGATCCTTCGGCAGGACAGCCTGTCACTTATACGAAGGTACCTGACTTTGAGGACTATGGCACTGGCTGCTTCCTTTTGGGGGCTGTAGAGTATTATAAGATGCTTCTGTTTTAACAGGCTTCGCTTGTTTCATTCGAGGGACGGGGGAACGTGGGCCCACGATTAAAGTGATACAAATGAAAAGGACTATAATAGGGATCGTACTGTTTGGCTGTTCGCTCCTGCTGGCAGCGCAGTCGCGTATCGTTCGGAACCTCAACGATGGTTGGAAATTCCATGCTGGAGAGATCGAGAACGGTGCTGCTCTTTTGCTCGACGACAGTGGATGGCGTACCTTGAATCTGCCTCATGATTTCCAGATTGAGCAACCGTGGGTGCCACCTTCTGCAGATGAGCGTGCCGACAACCGTGATATGTCGGCAAACATCAGAAGTCGGCTGTCTGGCAGGGGCTTCAAGGAGATGGGCAAAGGCTGGTACCGTTACCATTTCATGCCCACAGAGGAGATGCGCGACCGTCGTGTGCTCCTCGATTTCGAAGGAATTATCTATACAGGAGATGTCTATCTGAATGGTGTCCGCATCGGTGGTACCGACTATGGCTATGTGGGCTTCGAGACAGATGTCACCGACAAAATCCGCTGGAATGAAGAGAATGTGGTGGCTGTGCTCGCCGATACCCGGGAACCTAACAACTCGCGTTGGTACACAGGGGGCGGCATTTTCCGCGATGTCCATCTCGTCATCACTCCCAAGGATCTGTATTTCGAGCGTCATCCCTTGGGTATCACCACCCGTGAGAACCGCTTCGTCAATATGACCGTTTCTTTTACCAACCGGAACCGCACACCAGAGACACGTGTGCAGATGCAGGTCTATGACCCGGATGGTATGAAGGTATATGACAATATCACGGCCATAAGGAGGCATCCGCAATCGCGCACTCAGGAGGTACGGATGCCCGAGATTGAGATTCCCAGTCCGCGACTATGGGATCTGGACACCCCCTATTTATATAAGGTGGTGGTCTCTCTGCTACGTGATGACGGTACGGTGGCCGATGAGGTAAGCGATCATTTTGGTATCCGTACCGTAGAGATCGGACCCACTTTCGGACTCAAGCTGAACGGAAGGAAAGTGTTGCTGAAAGGATATGCCAACCATCACACCCTCGGTGCATTAGGGGCGGCCGTCTATCCTCGGGCTATCGAGAAACGTATCCTGCTGATGAAGCAGTTCGGCATCAACCATATCCGTACTTCGCACAATCCCTATAGCCGCAGTTTCATCGAGCTATGTGACAAACATGGTATCCTCGTGGTGGACGAGTTATACGACAAATGGACAAAGCAGCATACGGGCGGTCGTGCCGGATGGGAACACCTCTGGCAATATGATGTGCCCGAATGGGTGAAATGCGACAGGAACTCTCCCTCGGTGGTGATGTGGAGCTTAGGTAATGAACTGCAGCAGTATTACAACCCGACATTCAATGATTGGGGTGTGACGGCTTATAAGCTGCAGAAAACATTATTGCAACGCTATGACTCAACCCGACTGGTGACAGTTGCCATGCACCCTCGTTACCGTAATTGGCAGACCGATTCTCTGCCCTGCGACTTGGCGATGGTAACAGACGTGCAGGCTTATAACTACCGCTATATGTATTTCCCTGGTGACGGACAGCGCTTCCCGTGGATGACTTTCTATCAGAGCGAGGCCAATACCAGTGGCATGGGACCCAACTTCTTTGAGATGGATCTTAACAAGGTGATCGGACTGGCTTATTGGGGTGCTATCGATTATCTCGGTGAGAGTCAGGGATGGCCTGCCAAGGGGTGGACACAGGGTGTGTTTGATATCTCCTTGGAACCCAAGCCCAAGGCATACCTGTTGAAGAGTCTCTTCAAGGAGGACGAGACGATGGTGCATATCGGTGTGATAGAAAGCAGACATGATGTGATGTGGAACGGGGTGCAGACAGGCAACGACGGCATGAGCGACCACTGGAACCGTCGGCAGGGTGACACTTTGGAACTGGTTACTTATACCAATGCTGATGCGGTGGAACTGCTGATCAACGGCAAGAGCTTGGGAACGAAGAAGAATGCCAAGGACAATCCTAAGGAACGTAATCAGATACGGTGGAAGAATGTTGTGTATCAGCCTGGGTATGTGGAGGCACGGGCTTACTGCGCTGGTGTGAAGGGACCTGAGGCCATCCATCGCATCGAGACCACGGGAGAGGCAGTCCGTCTTGTGGCTGTTCCAGATAATGATCATTGGCAAGCTGATGGCATGGATCTGCAACATGTTCGTATCCATGCCGTTGACAAGAAAGGACGGCGCGTGTATCAGGCGCAGCAGGAACTCTCCTTCTCTGTGGAGGGGGATGCCCGTATCGTGGCTGTGAGCAACGGCGACCAAAACAGTGATGAGCTGAATGTCACCGATCACCGCCGACTCTACAACGGCAGTGCCCTCGTCATCCTGCGTGCAGGAAAGAAGGCGGGTAAGATAACACTCACCACTTCTTGTGAGGGCATGAAACGAGTACAAACCAAGATGTTAACCGTTCAATAAAAAAAGATACCCACCCTAACCCTCTCAAGGGGAGGGAGAAGGAACAATGTGATTAGTGTTTATGAAGAAACAGATTGTAGTTTGGTTGTGCCTGCTCTGTTGTATCCAGGCCTTCCCACATCAGAAACAAGACAGGAAAGGAACAGCTGCAGCGTGGACTCATCCGTGGCAGGGAAAGCGGGTGGCTTATCTCGGCGACTCCATCACCGATCCGCGGAATAATGGCTCGAAGAAGAAATACTGGAATTTCCTCCAAGAGTGGCTCGACATCACTCCTTATGTGTATGGGGTGAGTGGAAGACAGTGGAATGATATTCCCCGACAGGCAGAACAGTTGAAGAAAGAGCATGGCGATGACTTCGATGCCATCCTGATCTTCATCGGCACGAACGATTTCAATGCGGGAGTGCCCATCGGACAGTGGTGGGATGAGAAGACCACCGAGGTGATGGCAGGTATCCACAAACCGAAACAGTTAGAGACGCGTCGCCAGCGGGTGCCGGCGATGAATAAGAACACCTACCGTGGTAGGATCAATATCGCCCTCGATACGGTGAAAAGGATGTTCCCCACCAAGCAGATTGTGCTGCTTACCCCCATCCACCGTGCGAACTTCTTTGCCAACGAAAAGAACTGGCAACCCAATGAGTCGTACCAGAACGAGTGTGGAGAGTGGGTGGATGCTTATGTGAATGCAGTGAAGGAGGCTGGGAACCTGTGGGCTGTGCCTGTCATCGATTGGAACGCGTCGTGTGGACTGTTCCCGCTCATGGAGGAGAACCTTCAGTATTTCCATAACCCCGAGAATGATCAGCTGCATCCCAACGATGCTGGTCAACAGCGGATGGCACGTACACTGATGTATCAGCTCCTCACCCTTCCCTGCACCTTTTAAGGTCACTGTTCAATCGTTTTCGCTGAAAAAGATGGCGGATTCGTTGAAAAAAATTGCCGGGAATAGAGGATCTTTATATCTTTGCATCGAGAAAAAAGATTTTTCATAAGGTTTTGATAAATAGGTTATTAGTTATTATTAAGGTTTCAAGATGAAGATAAAGGGGTGCGGGATGCATCCCTTTCTTTGATTCTTGCAGGATGATGAGAGGATTAGAAGAAATCTTTCCTATAATGTCCTTGTATCCCCGAATTTTTTGTACCTTTGCACCATGATAGAAGAAAAGCTTTCGGATTTTGAGATCATGGCTCCGGTTGGCTCGCAAGAGAGTCTGGCGGCGGCATTACAGGCAGGTGCCGACTCCATCTACTTTGGTATCGAGAAGTTGAATATGCGTGCTCATTCTGCCTCGACGTTCACTATCAACGATTTGCGCAGCATAGCCCAGACCAGTGAGGAACAGGGTGTAAAGACCTACCTTACGGTGAATACCATTATCTACGGAGAGGATCTGCCACTGATGCGCGAGATCATCGATGCAGCCAAAGAGGCAAGGATCACTGCTGTCATCGCCTCTGATGTGGCCGTGATGACCTATTGCCGTGAAGTAGGACAAGAAGTGCATCTCAGTACACAATTGAATATCTCGAATATCGAGGCCCTGCGTTTCTATGCCCAGTTTGCCGATGTGGTAGTATTGGCACGTGAACTGAAGATGGAGCAGGTGGAAGAGATTCACCGGCAGGCTGTGGAGCAACATATCTGCGGACCGTCGGGAAAGCCTATCCGCATTGAGATGTTCTGTCATGGAGCTCTGTGTATGGCTATTTCAGGGAAGTGTTACATGAGTTTGGATGCTGCCAACCGTTCTGCCAACCGTGGTGAGTGCGTGCAGATCTGCCGTCGCTCGTATATCCTTACCGATGCCGAGACAGGACATCAGATCGAGGTAGATAACAAGTACCTGATGAGTCCGAAGGATCTGAAGACCATACGGTTCATCGATCGGATGATGAAGGCAGGTGTGCGTGTATTTAAGATAGAGGGCCGTGCCCGTGGTCCTGAGTATGTCTATACCGTGGTGCGCTGCTATAAGGAAGCCATCCAGAGTGTTCTTGACGGTACATTTACCAACGAGAAAAAGGATGACTGGGACGAGCGCCTGGCACGTGTCTTCAACCGTGGGTTCTGGGACGGCTATTATCAGGGACAGCTGATGGGAGAGTGGAACAAGAACTACGGTTCCAATGCTACAGAGCGGAAGGTGTATATCGGTAGGGGCGTGAAATATTTCTCGAAGCTCGGTGTGGCGGAGTTCACCGTGGAGGCGAACACCTTCAAGGTCGGTGACAAGATGCTCATCACTGGTCCTACCACGGGAGTGATGTATGTCACTGCCAATGAGATCCACGGTGACAACGGTCCAGTGGAGGTGGCCCAGCAGGGCTCGCGCGTTTCCATCGCCGTCAGTGCAAAGGTACGTCCCAGTGACAAGCTGTTCCGCTTGGATCCCGCTGTGGAAGAGTGAATCATATTTAAGCAGAAGATGACCAAACAATTGACAGATATGACTATCAATGATATTCAAGACGAGATTATAGAAGAGTTCTCCAGTTTAGATGACTGGATGGACAAGTACCAACTGCTGATAGACCTCGGCAATGAACAGGAACCTCTGGCCGAGCAATACAAGACGGAGCGTAACCTGATCGACGGCTGTCAGAGCAGGGTGTGGCTGCAAGCCGACTACACTGATGGCCGACTGTTCTTCACGGCAGAGAGTGATGCGCTCATTGTGAAGGGTATCGTGGCCCTGCTCATCCGTGTGCTCAGCGGTCATACCCCCCAGGAGATCTTAGATGCCGATCTCTATTTCATTGAACAGATCGGACTGAAAGATCATCTGTCGCCAACGCGTTCCAATGGTCTGTTGGCTATGGTGAAACAGATCAAGGCCTATGCACTGGCATATCAGGCAAAGATGAATCATTGACAAACAACTTCATTCAATCATTCATGTTTCGCTTGTTTCAAACATCAACTTTTTATGGTACAACCTGAGCGAATGTGGTGAACATATTGTGCAGCCATGTGGAGTAACTGGTGCTGGTATGTTGCACACTTTGTGCAGAGGCTTTGCACACTTTGTGCAGATGCCTTGCACACTTTGTGCAAAGGTCTTGCACAATTCGTGCAACACTTCTGCACTATTCCTGCAATCATCTGCTTTCAAAAACGCTCCTTGCGCCACATTCCACAAAGGCTGAGTAAGTAAAACATGCGATACTTGAATTCAATCATGAAGAATTCGCCAAATTCGTCAAATTCGTAGCGTAATAGTTCAGCAATAAGGAATTCGCCAAATTCGTCAAATTCGTAGAGTAAAAGTTCAATAATAAGAAATTCATAGCGTGAAATGAGGAAACTGAGGACGATAGAAATGAACCGCCTGTCGGTGGAAGAGTTCAAGGAAGCCGACAAACTGCCTTTGGTGGTGGTGTTAGACGATGTGCGTTCGATGTATAACATCGGCAGCGTGTTCCGCACTGCTGATGCGTTCCGTGTGAAAGCCATCTATCTCTGTGGCATCACTGCCACCCCGCCACATCCAGAGATTCACAAGACTGCCTTGGGTGGTGAGGACAGTGTGGCCTGGCATTATTTCCCCTCAGCCCTCGAAGCCGTGGAAGAGTTGCATCGCAGCGGTCACTATGTCTTTGCCGTTGAACAATGCGAGGGAAGCACGAAGCTGCAAGAGTTATTTAGAGGAGAGAAATATAGAGGAGAGAGGAGAGAGGAGAGCAGAGAGAGAGATGTATTAGGTACAGGTGAACAAGAGATAGGTGTTGGAGCCAATTATGCCGTGGTCTTCGGTAATGAGGTAAAGGGTGTGCATCAGGAAGTGGTGGATGCCTGTGATGACTGTCTGGAGATTCCTCAGTTCGGGACGAAACATTCCATGAATGTCTCTGTTACAGCAGGCATCGTTATGTGGGAGTTTTTCAAGAATTTGGCTTTCCCAGTTCTTCAAAGATACATGCCATCCTGCACGGAGTGAAAGATCGCGTGCAGTGATGGTAGATCAGCTGTCACATTTTGTCATCTTGGACATCCGCCGTTTTAGCAAGATCGAGTTGATCAAGAGTATCATTCAGTTTTGTGCGGAAGCGGATCGGACTGGCAATAAACTGATAGGTGTTCACCACCTCACCCGTGGTGATTTTGATGGTGCCGTAATTGAACAATCGTCCGAGAATGCTCTGTTCCACCATCACGCCTTCGCATTTCACGAGGCGTATTTCAGAAGTATTTCGTTGTATAATGCCTTTTTTCACAATGAGTCGTTTGTTGGTGATATAGTATTCTGTATTCTTGCTCACTGTCCAGACATAGATATAGCCTATGAGCAAAGCCAGCAAAGAAACCAGCACAAACACCCATATCTCGGGCACATTAAAAGCAATAATCACCATGGCCACAGCCCAAACGACGGCTATTAATGCCAGACCACTGGCATAGGCAAACCAATGTAGATGTCCTTTATGGACAATCTTCTCGTTATTTGTCAAATTCTGTTCTATGAATCCCATCATGTTGTTATTTACAGGTTGATGTTGCAAATATACAAATTCTATTTCATTCCTACATCATCAGGACGGTTTTTTTTGCGAAGAAGAATCACAATCAGACTCTCCGTAAACATGAAGTAGGGTCTGCTTCCATCGCAATCAGACTCTACTTGCAATGAAATCAGACCCTACTTTAGAGGAAATAACGGCTCGGCTCCTTATGCGTCTTCAGTTAAGTGGCATATCCGTTCAAAATACTCGATGAATTCTTTTTCCGATGGTCTCAAGGCATCAGGTGTGATAATCTTCCCTTCCTTGTCGATGATGATGAAGCGCGGGATGCCAATGGCATAATACACTTCATTCAGTGTCTTGTCACCTTCGGGGGTGACGAGATATTGATGCCAGGAGGTGGGATGCTTGGCAAGGAATGCTTTCCAACGGTCGGCTTTCTTGTCACAGGCAATACTCATGATATGGACATCATCACGGTGGGCATACCGTTGCTGTAGCTTCTCGATAAAGGGCATCTCCTCGATACAGGGCGCACACCACGTTCCCCAGATGTCGATGAGCAGGATCTTGCCCCGCAATGATTTCAGACTCATCCGTTTGCCGTTGATGTCGGTAAATGAAATATCGGGTGCGGGCTTCCCGGGCCAGATGCTACTGTATTTGTCCTTTACCTTCGTATAGGCCTCTTGTGCCCTGACTTTCAGAGAGTCGGCGGTTGCTTGCTTCAGATAATCATTGAGATAGCCGATGGGATCAGAGGACATGCTCATCTCCAAGATGTCACAAGTGATGTCACACTTCAGTCGTTGGCCCCACTCATGGTTAGGCACATGCTGGTCAATGGCAGCATACATCTTTGGTAGGTAGTCATCTACTGTCTCCAGCTCCTCTAATCGCAGGTGGCTCACGGTATAGTCGATCAGGGAGTCTTTATGATAGGTTCCCGGCAGAGAAGGAGCGGTCTGTGCTCCTCCTGCATTCTGCGCACTGGTGCCCAGAGAGAGCACCAGTAGCAGTGTACAGAATAATAGTTTTTTACCAACCATAGTCATCATTCCAATCTTCGTTCCAGTCTTCACCCCAGTCATCTTCACCGCCGATGCCCTCATAGACATCCGTCCACTCGTAGTCGGTAATCTCCTCTGTGCGCACGTCGTGATCGGTGTAACTGTTCTGTTCGATCTGGTTGCCACTGCGTGAGATTTCCAGGTTTGTAATAGGTATGGCATAGCGTCGTGACTTCACTGGCAGTGTATAGCGCAGGATGGTTTGTCCGTCGGGCACGTTGTCAACAACCTTGTAGAACACATGTTCCACTGTAACATCATCAGCAGTTGTCTCGTTGTAGGCCAGGCGTCGGATATCGAACCACCGCATCAGGAAAGGCATCTCCCGATGACGTTCATCGAGGATCTGTTGGATGGCCTCATCTCTGTTGGAAGCAGTCAGATTGATGTCCTCGCTATCGTTTCTCATACGGGCATGTCTCAGCTGATTCACCAGTTGCATGGCTTCATTCACCTGATTCAGTCGAGCCAGTGCCTCTGCGGCTGTCAGCAGCATCTCGGGTACGGTAGGTCCCGACTGCAGCTGATCCTCGTAGATATAGTGGTAGAATTTGTGGTAGAGGATATCATCTCCGAAACCGCCTACCCATGCGTTCCACAGGGTATGATGACCGAAGAACTGCTCATAGCGCAGGTCGTTGCTCTGATCGTAGAGGGCGAGGAGTGTCTCCGAGGGAATCATATAGTTTCCGCTTGACACGGAGAAGTACTGTGAGTAGTAGTTCTCCTGATAGTCGGCCATCTGGTTGGGAGCATAGCCGTAGAGTTCAGAATAGAACACTGGTTCACCGTCGCCAGTGATGGGATTCGAGGCAAAGTCCTCGATCTGTGTCAGCTCATTATAGTCTTGCAGGGTGGCATCAGGACTTTGCAGGGCTTTCTGGGCAAGGTCGGCGGCTTTGTCATACTGTTGTGTGAACAGATAGAAACGAGCCATCATGGCCTGTACTGCCGGCACACTGACACGCCAGCGATTGCCGATGGCTGTCTGTGAGGTCTTCATCGCTTCCGTGAGATCAGCCTCGATGAGATCGTAAGTTTCTTGAAGTGTTGCCCTGTTCACATTCTCCTCATAGCTGGTGGTCTGCTTCAGAGGCAGGCCCAGATCACCTTTTGTCTCGTCGGCATACGGCATGCAATAAGTCTGTACCAGGTTCCAGTAGGCCAGAGCCCTTGTGAAATGAGCCTGTGCCAGATAGTCGGTGCGCTGCTGCTCGGTGAGCCCTTCCACGTTGTCAATCTCGCTGATGACCAGGTTGGCCGTGAATACTTTGTTGTATTCGCTTTCCCATACCTCATCGCCATACTGGGCATTGGCAGCATCGGCGATACCGAACACGTAGCCGTTCAGGTAGCTGTCTCCCATCCAGCCCATCTGGTCGTACATCTCTGGCATCACATTGATGTCATCCGACGAGGCGATGGCATACGACACCTTGGTGTTGAAGATATCACTGCTGTTGAAGAGGGCATCGATCTGTTTGCCGCTGTTCAGTACCTCGTTCTCTCCTTTTGACGGCACCGTATCTAAATAGTCGTCGCAGGAGGTGAAAAGAGTGGCCAGGCCGAAGGTCATCAGGCAGGCACTCAAATAGGGATATATTTTGATAGTCATAATTGATTCTGTTTACATGATACTAAAAACGAATGCTTGCACCTAATGAGAATGCCAGTTCCGGACGGTAACTGCCGGGCAGGTATTCGGGGTGGTAGTGTTTGGAATTGGCCGACCAGATCAGTCCGATGTTCTCCATTTTTCCAAATACACTGATATCTTTCACCCAGCCTGATCCTAACCATGAATGTGGCAACTGGTAGTTCAGGTTAATCTCGCTCAGGTAGATGTAGGAAGCATCGTCGGTAACGAGGTCGAATGAGTTCCGGTACATTGACCATGATCCGTAGTACATCACTCCGATGGGCTCACCTGCATCATCAACGGTGGGAAGTGGCAGCGCCCCTTTGGGGTTGGTGATGACGTTCCCGCTGGCATCCATCAGATTGGCCACCTGTGCCAGGGTATTGGTTTTGCTTCCCCAGCTGGTGATATAGTCGTAGGTGAACTGCGGCATGGTCATCTTATGTCCGAATCGTCCGTTCAGGAATGCCGACAAGGTGAGCGTCTTCCATTGCACGGAGAGGTTCAGGCCTGCCGTGTGCGGTGCAACGGTTGTACCTTGGTAATGCAGCAGCGGTTGCCACGGCATGTAGTAGATGGAATAATCGTTGAGGTTGTAATGGTTACCATCGGTATCCACCATGGTGGGGATGCCATTCTGCAGTCCGCCGTATTGGAAGGTAAATATCGGACTGATCGGATAGTCTGGGATATAGTAGGAGTTCAGGAAGTCGCTCAGGTTATTGGCCTCGGTATAGAGCTTCGTAATCTCATTCTTATTGTAGGCATAGGTCAGCATACCCCTTAGGGTGAAGTCGCCTATGGTACCCATGGCACCCAGGGTGAGCTCAACACCTTTATTCAGCATCTCTGCATTATTGAACGTAGCGTATGTTGTACCGTTGACACCGGCAATGGCCACGCTGCCCAGCACATCCGTACTCTTTTTATGATAATAGTCGATAGAACCATACAGGTGATCATTGAAGAAAGAGAAGTCGAGACCGATGTTGGTAATGGCGGTCTTCTCCCACCGCAGGGTTGGGTTACCATAGTCGTGAATCTTACCGGGATAGACTCCTGTCCATTCATCGGGGTAGTTGGCTTGTGTGTTGATGGTGGTGCGTGCTGACGAAGAGGTGGCAGCATTACCGTTCTGTCCGTAGGTCAGACGGAGTGTCAGGCGGTTCACCCACTTGGAATCTTTGAGCCATGCCTCATTGGCCATGTTCCACATAGCGCCCACCGACCACAGGGGTGACCATCTGTATTTTGGCTCACTGGTGATGAGGTTTGAAGCATCGCTGCGCGCCGATACAGAAAGGCCATAGCGTTCATCATACATGTACGAGGCATTCCCGTAGAACGATACAAAACGGTTATGGTTCCACGATTCAAAGATATGCTCCTTGCCTTCAGCAGGCACACCAGTGATCGTGCTTTGTGATCCATCCATGGTGTCGAAGTATCCTGCCTGTCCCTGCGTGCCTCCATGTCCGTTGGTCACACCGAAGAGATAGGGATTGGTCCACGACTCGTAATAATAGTTGCTCACCTCGTTACCCACCACGGCATTGATGGCATGTTTCTCTCCCAGTACGTGGTCGAAGGTCAGGTCGTTGCGGAACAAGGTGCTGTGGTTCTTTCCCTGTCGGTTAACGAGGATGTCACCTGTGGGGAGCACTGTTTGTCCGATAGCATTACCTGTCAGGTCGCCAGGGGTGAAGTAATTCACCTGATAACGGGTGTAGAAACTCTCCTCCTTGTTGGTGTCGCGCTGTTTGTATCGACTGGACTCGTACTGGAAGCGGCTGTTGAAACGCAGTCCTTCTATGATGTCGATTTGTAGTCCAACCTGTGTGCGCCATTGGGTGTTGGTGGTACGCTGTGTACGTGTACGTGCCTCCTGCAATAGGTTATAGTTCATGTTGTGATAGGTGAAACCGTTCCAGTCGAACATGGAGAGAACATCCGAGTTATACGAGCTGTGGAAGTGAGAGGCATAGGTGCCATCACTGTTGAGCAACATCTCATAAGGTGAAAGGATACTGAGATCCTGCAGGGAGATTTGTGATGAGTGACTGTTGGCATTGACCAGGTTCAAGCCCACATTGACGGCAATATGCTTATTCAGACGGTAGTCGTTCTGCCAGTCAAGTTTCCATGTGTTATCCCGGCTTCCGATAAAGTCACCCTTTTCATGCTCGAATTCAGCAGAGAAGCGGGTGTTCCAGTTACCTACGCTTCCGCTGAGTGAGAAGTTCGTCTGACTCTGTAACGGATTGTTCAGCATCTCATCCTTGATCTGCTTTCGGTTGTCGAGAGCGGCTAAGGCACTGAGCTGACGGTTCATGTCGTCAGTGCTGATCGTTCCCCAGTTCATACCTTGGTAGAGGAGCAGTTCTGACAGTGTCATTGAATTGTACAGATTGCTCATGTTCTGTGTATAGCCTCCGCTCATCATCTGTTTCTCAAACATCCAACGCTGGTAGTTGATCATCTGTGAAGCGGTGGCGAGATTTGTCAGATGTGCCACATCTTGCTTCCTGGCTATCGTCAGTTGTGTGGAGGCATCGATAGTCCACTGCTTCTGGGCTTTTTTTGTCGTGATCACGATCACACCGTTTGCCGAGCGTGCTCCCCAGATACTGGCTGCTGCAGCATCCTTCAAGAAAGTGATACTCTCAATATCATCGGTGTTGATGCGTTCTAAGGCATTCAGGTTCGGGTTGTCTTTCGCACCATGACTGGGGTTGTCCATGATAGGGAAGCCGTCGATGACAATCAAGGGCTGTGTATCAGCATTCATCGTACTGACACCACGGATGGTGAATGCCTTACCTCCACGACCGTCATCATTTCCCTGCATACCGGCAACCAGACCTTCGAGAGCCTGCGACAGGGAGGCGGCATGGCGCGACTCAATGTCCTTACTGTTGATGATCGTATACGATCCTGTGGCACGTTCTTTCGAAATCGTCTGGTATCCAGTGACCACCACCTCACTCAGGTGGTTATCTGACACCAGTTTCACGTTTTGCTTCTGGTCTGCCGTTCCCTGGGGGAAGTCTGCGGTGTGCGACAGCATACCTAAATAGCTGTATTCCACCTGACATGCTGTGGTGGGTACACTGATCACGTAGTGACCGTCGGCATCTGTTATCACCTGTGCTGAGCCGTCTTTCACACGGACAATGGCACCGGGAAGGGGTTCCCCCTCATCATCCCGCACCATTCCTTCGATGTGTCGCACATGTCCGTCCTTCCCTTGATGCGTAGAGGTAACATTCTTGCCGCTTACCGATTGCGCAGTGGCGGGCACCGTAAAAGCGGTGCTCACTGCAATAAACATAAAAACGACAAGTTGTTTCAGTCTTGTTGTCAATTGCATAAAATGATCTTTTAATGAATACTATTGAATCTCTTCTATATACTATATTCGTTTTGACATGGAAAAAGTACCCTACTAATTCCGCTTTTTTCAATCCTACCGTTACTTTTTTGTCATTTTCCTCCATCCTCTGTGCATTAAATCCTGAAAATATTGATTATATTTTCAATGGCTTGCCGTCTTGTTAGAGATGAGGGCTATCCTTCACTTCTGAACAACCGAAACTTTTTATTTTGCAATATGATACCGACAAACTACTATTTATTTGACTTCCTCGACTTTGATCCGGAGTTGAATGACGAAGAGAGTCTGTGGAAAGCGTACAAACCCACAGCTGTTTATGAACGCGATGGTGATATCTGCATCGATGTGCCCTTCCAGAAACAAGTATTAGCCAATGAGATGGCTGCCGACACGTCAGTGCCGCAGGAAACCTATACCGTTGTGATCAGATATTATGATCCGAAAATCATACGGGTTTATGCGATGTTTAATCATAGTGGGGAGAGGAGAGAGGAGAGAGAAGAGAGATGTGTGTTAAGTACAGGAGGTTCTCAAAAACCTCTCCATGTCTCCTCTTCCGATCAAGGATGGAGAATTTGGACGGAGGATGGGGTGACACGGGCTATCGTCAATACATGTGAGGCTCCCACCGATCATTGGAGCGACCTACAGCCTGCACCACAGGAAACACTCGATATCCGTTTCTATCCTGACGGGAAGAAAGAGATACGGTTAGCTGCCTACGACCATTTCTCACCACCCCGCTATGATGCTCTTCCCTTGGCGTTCTGCAAACGAGGAAAGGGATCGTCTGACGAACCAATGAAAGCTACCCTCTCTTTTGAATGTAAGGCTGATGAATGTTTCGCCGGTACGGGGGAACGTTTCATGAAGATGGATCTGAGTGGGCAGACCTTCTATCTGAAGAACCAGGACGGACAGGGGGTGAACAACCGTCGTGCCTATAAGAATATTCCGTTCTATGTGTCGAGCAGGATGTATGGTACCTTCTATCACACCACTGCCCATTGCAAGCTGTCGTTGGCAGGACATTCCACCCGCAGTGTGCAGTTCCTCAGTGAGGAGCCGAAGATGGATGCGTTTCTCATCGGCGGTGACAGCTTGGAGGAGATAATCCGTGGCTATCGTGACCTGACGGGCTATCCCTCGATGCCACCACTATGGAGCTTCGGTGTATGGATGAGCAGGATGACCTATTTCTCTGCCGATGAGGTGAACGAAATCTGCGACCGCCTGCGCCGTGAACACTATCCCTGTGATGTGATACACTTGGATACGGGATGGTTCAAGACTGACTGGCTCTGTGAGTGGAAGTTCAACAAAGAACGGTTCCCTGATCCGCCTGCATTCATCAAAGGACTAAAAGACAAGGGGTTCCGTGTGTCGCTGTGGCAGCTTCCCTATGTGGCAGAGGAGGCGGAGCAGATTACGGAAGCCCGCGAGAACAACTATATCGGTAAACTCACCAAGCAGCAGGCGTCCGAAGGCAGTAATTTCTCTGCCCTCGACTATGCAGGAACCATCGATTTCACCTATGACAAAGCGACAGCGTGGTATCAAGGACTGCTCAAACGACTTCTTGACATGGGTGTGGCATGTATCAAGACCGATTTCGGCGAGAACATCCACATGGATGCTGAATATAAGAATATGAAACCCGAACTGCTCAATAACCTCTATGCCTTGCTCTATCAGAAAGCAGCATACGACATCACCAAGGAGGTGACAGGCGACGGCATCGTGTGGGCACGGGCTGCATGGGCAGGCTGTCAGCGGTATCCCCTGCACTGGGGAGGGGACAGCTGCTCGTCGTGGGACGGCATGGCGGGATCGCTGAAGGGCGGTCTGCATTTCGGCTTGTCGGGCTTCGCCTTCTGGAGTCATGACGTGCCAGGGTTCCATACCCTTCCCAATTTTATGAATGGTGTCGTTCAGGATGATGTCTATGTGCGCTGGACGCAGTTCGGGGTGTTCTCCTCACATATCCGTTACCACGGAACGAACAAACGTGAACCGTGGCACTATCCTGCCATCGCTCCCCTCGTGAAGAAATGGTGGAACCTGCGCTATGCCCTAATACCTTATATTATACAGGAGAGCATGATTGCCTGCGAGACAGGAAACACCCTGCTGCAAGCCTTGGTGTTCCACCATGCTGATGACAAGACCTGCTGGCATATCGATGATGAATACTACTTTGGGAACGATTTCTTGGTAGCCCCTGTGATGAACAGCGAGAACCAACGGGAGGTGTATTTGCCAGAAGGGAAATGGGTACATTTCTTTACCGGAGAACGTCTTGAAGGCAGACGATGGATTCGTCTGGAGAACATCCCATTGGAGATAATGCCCGTCTATGTGAGGGAAGGAGCAGAGATCCCGCTGTATCCGGAACATGTGGATTGTACCGATGAGATGGATCTGCAGAAGACCACAGTCGTGAAGATAGACAACAGCTTTAAGGGTTATAGACTATGATTACCTGGAAATCAAATCTCGAAGAGACCAAACAACGATATATCAACTGGTGGAACCACAAAGGGATTATCCTGAATATGTGGGAACATTTTCAGGAAGGGGTGAAACCCCATGCCGATGTGCCCATGCCACCTGCACCGAAAGACTTGAACCAAAAATGGTTCGACCCTCTGTGGCGCGCCGAATACTTAGACTGGTATGTGGCACATTCATCCCTCATGGCGGATATGCTGCCCGTGGCTAACACCCAACTGGGACCTGGATCGTTAGCAGCAATCCTCGGTGGTGTCTTCGAAGGGGGAGAGGATACGATATGGATACACCCTGACCCGAACTATACGGATGAGATCCGCTTTGATCCCAACCATCCGAACTATCTGCTGCACAAAGAACTGCTGAAAGCCTGTAAGGCAAAAGCACAGGGACATTACTATGTGGGTATGCCCGACCTGATGGAGGGTCTCGACGTCTTGGCAGCCATCAAAGGAACCGACAAGGTGTTGCTCGATACGGTGATGCAGCCGGAGGTGCTGGAGCAGCAGATGCAGCAGATCAATGATATCTACTTCCAAGTGTTCGATGAACTCTATGACATCATCCGAGAGGGTGATGAGATGGCATTCTGCTATTTCTCCTCGTGGGCACCGGGGAAGATGTCGAAGCTGCAGAGTGATATCTCCACGATGATCAGCGAAGATGACTACCGCCGCTTTGTGCAGCCGTTCATCCGCGAACAGTGCCAGAAGATCGACTATACCTTATACCATCTCGACGGGGTGGGGGCCATGCATCATCTGCCTGCACTCCTTGAGATCGAAGAACTGAATGCCATTCAGTGGACACCCGGTGTGGGTGAGCCGCAGGGAGGTTCCCCGAAATGGTACGACCTCTATCGTAAGATCCTTGACGGTGGTAAGAGTATCATGGCCTGTTGGGTCACCCTCGATGAGTTGAGACCGCTGCTCGACAACATCGGTGGCAACGGAGTGCACATCGAAATGGATTTCCACAACGAACGCGAAGTGGAACAAGCCCTGCGCATCGTGGAGGAATATCAAGACCATGAGACAGAAAGGGAAGTGGAGGAGATTATTAGGGAAGTAGAGAAAGGAGAAATAGAGAAGAAAGGAGAGAGAAGAGAGGAGAGAGAAGAGAGAATCATATTAAGTTCAGGTGCACAGGAGCAGAGCATGGCTTTTAGTGAACAGGGAAAACATGTCTGCACATGTGGACTGGACCATGATATCAGTACAGGTGAAAAGATCCTCATTCTCGATGGTGCCATGGGCACGATGATTCAGCAGTATGGATTACAGGAAGAGCATTTCCGAGGAGGACGTTTCCTTCAACACGACAAGGCACTGAAAGGATGCAACGATCTGCTCTCACTCACCTGTCCGTATGTTATCAGTGACATCCATCGCAGATATTTAGATGCAGGAGCCGACATCATCGAGACCAATACCTTTAATGCCCAGCGCATCTCTATGAGCGACTACGGACTGCAGGACTATTGTCGTGAGATGAACCTGGCTGCCTGTACGTTGGCTCGTGCCGTCGCCGATGAATATACTGCAAAGAATCCTGCCAAACCACGATATGTGGTGGGCTCGGTGGGACCCACCAGTAAGACATGCTCTATGGCAACCAGTGGCGAGGAGCCGCTACGTGTGGATGTGCTGCGCAGTGCCTATGCTGAACAGATAGGAGCACTGGTTGATGGTGGTGTTGATGGAATCCTCATCGAGACCATCTTCGATGTCAAGAACGCAGAGGTGGCTATTGAAGCTGCAGAAACGGTGATGCAACAGAAACATCGTGAGTTACCAATCATGCTGAGTTTCTCTGTGGCTACACCCGACGGACATAACATGTTAGGACAGAGCATTCCTGCTTTTATCGCCTCGTTGGAGGGCAAACGTATCTTTTCTGTAGGACTGAACTGCTTATCGGATGTCACACAGATGACAGCTCTCGTCCAGCAGCTCGCTTCACAATATCCTTATCGTATCAGTCTGTATCCCAACGCAGGCTTCCCCGACAGGAATGGACAATACGAGAAATCTCCACAAAGTCTGCTATCCGATCTGTGGCCACTCATCGAGGGCCATTGGCTGAATATCGTGGGAGGATGCTGCGGCACCACCGATCAGCATATCCAACTGATGGCAAAGGCCGTGGAGCCCGTGGAGGGAGTGTATCTGAGTGCACGGTATGTTAGGGGTGAGCAGATGGGAGACAAGACTTTTAGAGGTGAGAGAAGGGCACAAGAAAAGGGCATTGGATCAAATGACCATAATCAAGAAACAGTCTCCAAAGCTTTGGCGGAGAAGTCTTCTCACTCCACACTCCACACTCCACACTCCTCCGAACGCTCCCTCTTCCAATCCATCCTCGACGGCAAATCTGCGGAGGCTGCAGAGGCCACCCGTGCCGCTGTTGAGGCAGGACGGTCACCCCAGGATCTCATCAACAACGAGATGATCCGTGCCATGGGTGAAGTGGGACAGCGTTTCCAAGATGGAAAAGCCTTTGTTCCGCAACTGCTGATGGCAGGACGTGCCATGAAGGCAGGACTGGAGATACTGAAACCGATGATGACGGGACAACAGGTGTCATCCATGGGAAAGGTGGTCATCGGTACGGTGAAAGGTGACCTCCACGACATTGGCAAGAACCTCGTAGCCTCGATGCTCGAAGGTTGCGGTTTCGAGGTGGTGAACATCGGTATCGATGTCTCTGCCGACACTTTCATCGAGGAAGTGAAGAAGAACGAACCTGATATCCTTTGTATGAGTGCGCTGCTCACCACCACGATGGGTTACATGAAAGAAGTGATTGAGGCATTGGAGCGTGCGGGTATCCGCGACAAGGTGAAGGTGATGGTAGGGGGAGCCCCCGTCACCCAAGGATTTGCCGATGAGATCGGTGCCGACGGGTATAGCGATAATGCCAATACCGCCGTTCAGGTGGCCAAGCAACTATTGGGGAAATAAATGATTCACTTATCACTTATCATTTTTACTTTAAACTATGTTTCACGCAAAATTCCTTGGTACCCTTGACTGGGCAATTCTCATCGCCTATTTCCTGATCCTTTTGGGCATCGGCATCTGGGCAAGTACGAAACGGAAAAAAGGCAGCAGCCTTTTCCTGGCAGAGCATTCCCTGCGCTGGCATCACATCGGCTTCTCGATGTGGGGAACGAATGTGGGTCCCTCCATGCTTATCGCGTCGGCAAGTGCAGGTTTCACCACAGGTATCGTTTCAGGAAACTATGCGTGGTATGCCTTCGTCTTTATCTTCCTCCTGGCCTTCGTCTTCGCACCCCGCTATTTAGGCAGTGGAGTGAGTACCCTGCCCGAGTTCATGGGACTGCGTTTCGGTCAGCAGACACGCAATATCCTCGCATGGTACACCATCGTCACGATTCTGATCTCGTGGCTGGCTCTCACCCTCTTTGCTGGTGGTATCCTCATCCGACAAGTCTTCTCCATCCCCATGTGGGCCTCCGCACTTATCCTGTTAGCGATCTCTGCTTTTTTCACGATGCTGGGCGGACTGAAAGCAGTGGCCTATACCAATGTGTATCAGATGGTGCTGCTGATTGTCGTCAGTGCTACACTCACCATCGTAGGACTTACCAAGGTGGGAGGCGTGAGCGGACTTACCGCTGCGGTACCTGCCGACTATTGGAATCTCTTCCGTCCGAATGATGATCCCGACTTCCCCTGGCTTCCCATCCTTCTGGGTTATCCCATAATGGGTGTGTGGTTCTGGTGCACGGATCAGAGTATGGTACAGCCCGTACTTGCCGCCAAGAGTCTGAATGAAGGACAACGCGGAGCGAACTTCACCGGATGGCTGAAGATCCTTGACGTGCCCTTGTATATCCTGCCCGGTATCCTCTGTCTGGCACTCTATCCCACGTTGAAGAATCCCGATGAGGCCTATATGACCATGGTGACGAATCTCTTCCCCATGGGTATGGTAGGACTGGTGCTGGCGGTGCTGACAGCGGCTTTGGTGAGTACCATCGGATCGGCACTGAATGCCCTCAGTACGGTGTTCACCATGGATATCTACGTGAAGCGCATCAATCCTGAGGCCACCCAGCCTGAAATGATCCGCATGGGACATTGTGTCACCGTGGTGGGTGCTGTAATCTCCGTCATCATCTGCATAGCCATCGACAGTATCAAAGGACTGAACCTGTTCAATGTATTCCAGAGTGTGCTGGGCTTCATCGCTCCTCCAATGGCTGCCGTCTTCCTCTTCGGTGTGTTCTGGAAGCGTACCACCCGTCGTGCCGCCAATATGGCTCTCACCTTAGGAACCGTCTTCTCCATCGGTGTGGGTATCCTCTACCTGTGGGTACTGCCTGCTGAGAAGTACGACTTCTGGCCGCACTTCATGATGCTCTCCTTTGATATCTTCATGGTGATCAGCATCGCCATGATCTTGGTATCCCTGCTTGACCACACACCGCAGGAGACTACCATGATGAAGAAGATCAATGAAAAGCCGTCGTGGGATGTCAAGATCGGATGGACTTTGCTCATCATCGTGATGATCGCCCTCTACGTGTTTTTCAATGGGAGATAATGCGCCCTTGGGCGACTGACAAAGAACGGAATTAACAAACACTTTGCTGCCACTTTTTCCGTCAAATCACTGTAGTAATGATTTAACGAAAAAAGTGGCAGCAAAGTAGTAAAATTACAATTACTTAAACAAGCTGTCGAGTAAGGTGTAGAACTCGGGATCCTCACCTACGATGGTCTTCACAATCTTGCCATCGGGTCCTACGATGATCTTGGTGGGGAAGCCCTGCACACCGTAGTCAGCGAGCACTTTACTGTCGCGTGGGTTATACACATGCAGCCAGGGCAGCTCATGTTTCTTCACGGCATCCTTCCATTTCTGCTCCGTGTCGTTGCAGTCGATGCCTAAGATCTCGAACTTTCCTTTATACTTATTATAATAGTTCTTCATCTCAGGGAATCCCTTGATGCACCAACCGCACCAGCTTCCCCAGAAGTCGAGGATGACATACTTGCCACGAAGACTTGACAACTTCAGCGGTTTCCCGTTGATGTCGTTCAGCGTGAAGTCGGGAGCCTCCACACCGGCAGCCTGTTTCTTGGCAGCCTCAGCCTCGGCTTTCTCTTGTTCTTCCATCTGGTCGATCACACCCTGATAGTAGCTCTTCATACGTCCGTTCTTCACTTTGTCGCTCAGCAGGGCAGCAGCCTCCTTGAGGTCGTTGATGCCGGCACCTGTCATTGCCAGCTGCGGGATGACGGCAGCAGAAGCCTCATAGTCGGGATGGGCTTTGATGAAACCGATCTGTGCCTGTTTGATTTTCTCTCGGAGAGGAGGCATACCGTCATTATAGATCTTCATCACAGAGTCTTGGCTGACCCCGTCGTTCATCATCTTCATACATTTCTCCTGGAATTCAGTGGCTTCCTTCTGAGCACCTTCCAAGATCAGATCGAGCTCATGGTATTCCTGGTAGAACTTCGAACCACTGATGTCGAAGCGTTCTTTCAGGTCACCTACCAGTTCCATGCTTTCACCGGGAACACCGATGAGCTGCAGCTGTACGTTCTTCTCGCTACGCTCGCCGCGCATCACGCCGGGGGAAACCAAATAGACATCGGTCACCTCTGTCAGCGGGAAGTCAAATTCAAACTTCCCGTCTTTCACTACCACGGTTTGCGGGGTGTTCTGTGTCTTCGGTGTCAGTGCCAGCAGTGTGTCACCTACATTTTTCATGTTGCCCTTTACGTGCAACTGTCCGTCATTGGCGCAGCCTGTCAGTGCGATGGCAAGCATAGCCATGGATAATAAAATTTTTCTCATGAATGTTAATTTGTTTATTCTGAAACGTTTCGTTTTTAAACTACTCTATAGACGTTTGTTGTTAGGAAAAAGATACAATCCACTTCTATTTTTAGGATAATTTATCTTTTCCATAGATTAATGGGATGCCCTTCGGGCAGACTTGTAAATCGGAGCGGAGCGCACCCCTATCTATGTCGTCACACCCCCAGAAACCGGGTTGAGTTTCTATTTCAGCAGTTCCGCCAGCATCTGGTCAAGTTTCTCATCCTCGCCCTCGTTGATCTTGCATACGATTTTTCCTTCACGGTCGATGAGATACTTGGTGGGCAGGTAGTGGATGGCATATTTCATGCTGATATCATTCGTCTTGTCGAAGCCTTGCGCCGTGTGTTTCAGTCCGCGAAGCACATGATGGAAGCCTTCTCCGACGAGTCCGTCTTTCTCCACAGCTTTCTTCCAGGCTCCTTCGCTGTTGTCATCATCGCTCACATACACCATGTCGAGACCTTTGTCGTGGTATTTCTCGTAGAGAGCCTTCATGTGTGGGTTACTCTTTCGACAGGGTACACACCATGATGCCCAGAAGTCGAGAATCACCACCTTTCCTTTCAGGGAAGAGAAGGTGAACGACTGTCCGTTGATGTCGTTGGCGGTGAAGTCGGGAGCTACGGCTCCTGGCTGGATATTGCCTAATGCCGTCAGTTCCTCTTCGATCTCCTTCGTGTTCCCATAGAGTCGGACGCGCTCGGAGAAGCCCCCGTACACTTTCTTCAGTTCGTCGTAGCTCATGTCGCCCATCTCCATCATCAGGTTCTGTGCCGAGATATACGAGTCGGGATGAGTCATCATATATTGATGGACAAACTGCTTATATTTTGTACTGAACGGTTCCATCTTCTTACTGATGGCTTCGCGTTGTTTGTCGGTCTTGGCATTACCGTATTGCTTGTCCAGTGCCATCATCGGCTCCATGATGGGTTTTATTTCCGCATTGTAGGCATTGAGGTCATCCTGTGCCTTACCTCCTTTGATCACGGCATCGGCAATCTTCCCGGTGACTGTCTCCACGGTGAATGTTCCTTCCTCCAGAGCTAACTGACAGGCATCGCCGCCTCTCATACGATTCCATTCGCCGAGGATGATCTGTCCCGATGCGTAGGGGTTATCGAGTACGCCGCTGAAGGTGAAAGCACCGTCTTTCACCACGGTCGTGGCCGTCTTGATGTCCTCACGGTTTCCATAGGTCAGCATCACCGTCTTTCCCTCAGCCTTCGCTACGGTGCCTTTGATGGTGAATGGATATTCAGCCTTGCCGAGGAGACGTTCCAGTTCGCGTTCTAACTTCTCGTCCTCCCCCTCGTCGATCTTGCAGACGATGCGTCCCTGCTGGTCGATAAGATATTTCGTGGGCAGGTAGTGGATAGCATATTGATTACTGATGTCGTTGGAATGATCGATGCCTTCCGCACCCTTCGAACGGTCCCATTTCATACCACGCAGCACGTGGTGGAAGCCGTCGCCCGTGAGTTTGTCGTCGGCCACAGCCTTGCGCCATGCTTCGGGCCTTGAGTCATTATCCGATACATACACCATCTCCAGTCCTTTGGCACGGTATTTCTTATACAGCTCCAGCATGTGAGGATTGCTCTGACGGCACGGCTTGCACCATGAAGCCCAGAAATCGATGATCACCACATGTCCTTTCAGACTGCTCATCGTGAACGGTTTCCCGTGGATGTCGTTGGCGGTGAAGTCGGGAGCCACCTTCCCTGTCTGTACTCTTTCCAAGGCATTGATCTCTTTGACGATGTCCTGGCAGTCACCATATTTCTTCACGTTGTCGCTGAACCCGTTGTAGATGCTTTTCAGCTCCTGATAGTTCATACGGCTCATGGCATAGCGCAGATATTGCGGTGAGAGGTACGAGTCGGGATGTGTCTTGATGAAGTTCTCACGGGCCTCTGCCATTCTCTTTGAGTATGGCTCCATCTGAGCTTTGATGGTCTCACGCTCAGCCCCCTCAGCCTCATTGTAAGCATCGTTCAGCTCCTGCATTTTCTGCAAGTCGGCGGCCATCGATGCTTCCAGTGCATTCTCCTCCTCTTGAGTCTTGCCACCGTGGATCACTGCTTTCTTAAATTCGTTGGCATCGATCTCGGCAGTCATCTTGGTGGGCTCTAACGAGAAATGTACGTATTTGGCCTCACTGGCCGGTCCTTCTAATTTTCCCATGTAAAGCAACCCATTGGAATAGGGATGATCCATGACACCCTTGAAGACGAACTTCCCTTTTTTCACCACGGCACTGTCGAGGACAGCTTTCTCTGCCCTTCCGTAGCTCAGATAGATTTTCTCTCCATCGGCATTCTTGATGGTGCCCTTCATCACGAACTTTCCGCCTTGTGCCATCATTGCCGTTGCCATCAGCAAGGCGGCAGCACCTGCGAATACTCTTTTCTTCATACGATTTCTTTATTTATTGATTCAACTGTTTCAGTTTTCGACGACTCTCCTGGTCGATTATATATATAGTACACGCGTTAGACAGGTAGGAGTTATTCAATGTTCTTAAAAAACACAAATCCAAACGTTAAAAAAGCAAAAGAGCACGCTCAGAACACTGCACTCCATTTATTTTGTTGCGAATAATTGGGTAGAAAGTTGTAATTTTGCACCCAAATTTATTGTATTGGGAAATGAGTCTTACCAGATTACTCAGATATGCCTTCCTGTCGCGGCAGAAAGAGTTGGAACGACATAACAACGAGCCTTTGGCGTTGCAGGATGCCGTGTGGCACTATTTGGTGGAGCGGGCAAGCAACACCGAATATGGTCGGAAGTATATCTTTTCGACCTTTAAGAACTATGATGACTGGGCACAACATGTCCCTGTGACTAATTACGACGACCTGAAGGACAGCATCGACCGCATGCGTCATGGTGAGAGCAACGTGCTCTGGCCCGGACAGGTGAAATGGTATGCCAAGTCATCGGGCACTACCAACGACAAGAGCAAGTTCATCCCCGTGAGCGATGATGGTCTGCGTGCCACACATTATCGCGGTGGCTTCGACTCGGTGGCCCTCTATCTGCGCAATAACCCGAAGAGCCGCCTCTTCGACGGCAGGGCCTTGATCCTGGGCGGCAGTCACTCCCCCAACTACACCCTGCGCAACTCCTTGGTAGGTGACCTCAGTGCCATCCTTATCGAGAACATCAACCCGTTGGTGAACCTCGTGCGCGTGCCGAAGAAGCAGACAGCCCTGTTAGGTGACTTCGAGGTGAAACGTGAGCGTATTGCCGAGGAGACACTCCACAAGAATGTCACCAACATCAGCGGTGTTCCTTCGTGGATGCTGTCGGTGCTCACCCGGGTGATGGAGATCTCCGGCAAGCAATATCTCACCGAGGTGTGGCCGAACCTTGAAGTGTTCTTCCATGGTGGGGTGGCCTTCACTCCCTACCGGAAACAATTCGAGCAGCTCATCCCCTCTGACCAGATGCACTACATGGAGACCTACAATGCCAGCGAGGGCTTCTTCGGCTTACAGAACGATCCTGCGGATCCTGCGATGATGCTGATGCTCGATTACGGCGTGTTCTACGAATTCATCCCGATGGAATATTTAGAGACCACCGAGGGGAAGGCGGGAGGCAACAACTACGCTGCCCATACCATACCGCTGAGCGATGTGGAGGTGGGGAAGAACTACGCCATGGTGATCTCCACCCCCTGCGGACTGTGGCGTTACCTCATCGGCGACACCGTGAAGTTCACTCAGAAAGACCCCTATAAGTTCATCATCACCGGGCGCACCAAGCATTTCATCAATGCCTTTGGTGAGGAGCTCATCGTGGATAATGCCGAGAAAGGACTGAAAGCCGCCTGTGAGGAAACGGGTGCCGAGGTGCTGGAATATACCGCTGCCCCCGTGTTCATGGACAACAAAGCGAAGTGCCGTCACCAGTGGCTGATCGAATTTGCCAAGGAACCCGCCGATCTGAAAGCCTTCGCCGCCATACTCGATGCGAAGCTCCAGCAGATCAACAGCGACTACGAGGCCAAACGCTACAAGGATATCACCCTGCAGCCCCTGGAAATCGTGAAGGCACGACCGAACCTGTTCAACGACTGGCTGCGCCGCAAGGGGAAGTTAGGGGGACAGCACAAGATCCCCCGTCTGAGCAACAGCAGGGAGTACATCGATCAGATGCTGGAGATGCAGTCAACAGCGATAACACAATGATCATGAGAGAAGATACACGCATAGAGAGACAACACGTCAGGGGTCTGCCGGCTTCCTGCCTCGCTGTCTTTTTCGCCATCTGGGGCATCTGCCTCCTGGCGTTCTCCTCCTGTGCGAAGATGGGCAACCCTGACGGCGGCTGGTACGACGAGACCCCTCCCCGCATCTTAGGTGCAAGTCCTGACGACAAGTCGGTCAATGTGCACACGAACAAGATGTATATCTACTTCAACGAGTATATCAAGCTCACCGACCCCACGCAGAAAGTGGTGGTGTCGCCACCGCAGATGGAGATGCCCGACATCAAAGGGGCGGGCAAGCGCATCATCATCGACCTGAAAGACTCGCTGAAGGAGAATACCACCTATACCGTTGACTTCAGCGATGCCATCTCCGACAACAACGAGGACAATCCCTTGGGAAACTTCACTTACTCGTTCTCCACAGGCGAGGAGATTGACACCATGGAGGTGTCGGGCTATGTGGTGGAGGCGGAGAACCTCGAACCCATCAAGGGCATCTTAGTAGGACTCTACGACAACCTCGAAGACTCGGTGTTCAGGAAGGAACCCTTCCAGCGGGTGAGCCGCACCGACAGCCGCGGTCGCTTCGTCATCAAAGGTATCAAGCCCGGTAACTACCGCGTGTATGCCCTGATGGATGCTGACGGCGACTACCGTTATACGCAGAAGAGTGAGAAGATCGCCTTCAACCGCGAGGTCATCGTACCATCCTGTAAACCTGATATCCGACAGGACACGCTCTGGCGCGACTCCCTCCGCATCGACTCGATTATCCGCGTGCCCTACACCCATTTCCTCCCCGACGACATCGTGCTGCGTGCGTTCTCCGTGCCACAGACCGACCGCATGCTCCTGAAGAGCGAGCGGAAGCTGGCCAACCAGTTTTCATTCATATATAGCTACGGCGACTCCATCCTGCCCGTGCTGCGCGGACTGAACTTCGACGAGAAGGATGCCTTCGTGATGGAGGCCAACGAGAAGAAAGACACCCTTACCTATTGGCTGCGCGACTCCCTGCTGATCAACCAGGATACGCTGATGGTGGAACTGCAATACCAGGCCACCGACACCACCGGTGTGCTCGTCATGAAAACCGATACCCTCAACCTCCTTTCCAAGGAACCCTATGCCAAGCGGATGAAACAGAAGGAGAAGGAATATAACGAATGGAAGAAGAAACAGGAGAAGGCAGAGAAACGTGGCGACCCCTTCGAGCAAGAGATGCCCGTGGAACAGCTGGCCATGAATATACGGATGAACTCCGAGCTGGATCCCGACAAGAACCCTTTGATCCAGTTTGACACCCCTTTGGCCGTTGCCGACACTTCGATGATCCACCTCTACTCGAAACACGACACGCTCTGGTATCGTGCTCCCTTCATGCTCCGCGAACATCCAAAGATACCGCGCACCTACGAACTGCTCGGAGAGTGGCGACCCGATATTGAATACAGTCTGGAGTTCGACTCCGCAGCCTTCGCCGATATCTACGGCAAGACCACCTTAGCCACCAAGAAAGGCTTCAAGGTGAAGAGCAACGATGCCTACAGCACCCTCTTCATCACCATCAGCGGAATGAGCGGCAAGCATGTGGTGGCTCAACTCCTCAGCGGCAAGGATGATGTTGTGAAGGAGGTGATGACCACCAACGGCAATGCCGAGTTCTTCTATGTCACCCCCGGCACCTATTACCTGCGCATGTTCCACGATGAGAACGGCAACGGGGTGTGGGACACCGGAAACTATGATGAGGGGCGACAGGCCGAGGAGGCTTATTACTATCCCGGGAAGTTTGAGTGCAAGGAGAAATGGGACTATACAGAGACCTGGGATCCCACGCGCCGCAATGCTGCCCGGCAGAAGCCCGGTGAACTGGTGAAGCAGAAGGCCGACAAGGAGAAGACCATCAAGCACCGCAACCTCGAACGTGCCCAGAAGTTAGGTATCGAGTACCTGAAGGAAGCCGTTGGCAAAACGTATTAGTTTAAACGAAATACAGTTTCCGGCATCTAATCCATAAAAACGACACATGTCGGAATCATTAAAAAAACAGTCATGATGAAAGAGAAGAGAAAAGAAATACGCCGCCGTTTCGCAGTTGTCGTGTGCCTCTGTGCCATGACCCTTGCTGCCTCGGCACAATGTACCTTTAAGAACACCGCTTTCAAGGGTGGTGAGTTCCTGTCGTACAACCTCTACTACAACTGGAAGTTCGTGTGGGTAAAAGCAGGCAGTGCCTCGATGTACACCGTACAGAGCACCTACAAGGGGAAACAGGCCTACCGCGCCAGTCTTACCACTCGTGGTAACAGAAAGGTCGATGAGATGTTCGTGCTGCGCGACACCCTGCTCTGCTACAGCACGCTCGACATGGCTCCTCTCTATTTCCGCAAGGGAGCCCGCGAGGGTGAACGCTACACCGTTGATGAGGTGTGGTACAACTACAAGGGCGGCAACACCCATCTCACCCAGCGCCGGCAGTATAAGGACGGTACCAGCAACACCATCACCAATTCCCGTGAGGAGTGTGTCTATGACATGCTGAACATCTTCCTACGTGCCCGGAGCTTTAATCCCGAGGGGTGGAAGAAGGGGCATGTGGTGAGAATCCCCATTGCCGACGGCAACAGTATCGAGGCTGCACAGCTGCGTTATCGGGGTAAGTCAACCATCAAGGCCGATAACGGAAAGAAATACCGCTGCTTGGAACTGTCGTACATGGAGATGGACGAGGGGAAATACGAGGAGATTGTGCGGTTCTATGTCACCGACGACAGCAACCATATCCCCATCCGTCTGGATATGTTCTTGCGTTTCGGTTCTGCCAAGGCTTTCCTTACGAACATGAAAGGAAACCGCTCTCCGGTAACCTGCATCGTTCCGTAGTTCTTCGTGGATTGAGCTCCCCATTCCGCAGGTCAGAGGTTCTCCTGGAAAAAGGACAGCACCTTGGCCTGCACCTGCCGTCCGCAGCTGTGGGGGATATCCCAGATCTCAGTGGTCAGCCGGTCGTCAGCACCCTGACTTCTCCACACCTCGTGCATGATTCCGAAGGCTTTCTCTGCTCCCGGCACCGGGAAGAGCTTGTCTTTAGAGCCGTTGATAAAGAGCATCGGCTTCGGACAGGCCATACTGGCGATGTGGGGGTAGTCCATCCAACGGCGCAGTCCGGGCAGACAGTTGGCGAAGCCTCCATTCTCCGATCGCCCGTATTTCCACGTCATCTGCACATCCGTCGTCACCATCCAGCACACCGAAGCCCCAGCCTTGATCCGGTCGCTCAGGGCCGATAGCATCCATGCCCGGTAGGCTCCCATCGAACAGCCCATGCATCCGATGCGCCGGGCATCCACCTCGGGCATCGTGGCCAGGAACTCCGTGCCGCTGATATCATCGTAGGTCATGTAGGCACTCAGATCCACGCCATACATCATCATGTTCCCCGCAATCATGTCGTACTTGCTCCTGTCAACACCCTCGGCACGTCCGCGTTCTCCCCACATCGGAGCATCGGCAGAGAACACCACGAAGCCATGACGGGCTAAGAAGTCACCCACATACTGTCCCTCATAGAGGTTGTCGGCCCACGCATCGGCATCTTTCACGACCTCTTCCTCCACGGCAAACGGTCGGATCATCTTCTCCTTGCCGATATAGAGGTGAGCCCCGTGGTCGTGCAACAGGTTCACGGCGGGGAATGGTCCTTTGCCGTCGGGGATCAGCACGAGGGCGGGCACTGTGTAGTAACGTGACAGCCGTATCTCGATCTTCCGTGCCCGGTAGCCGTCGCGCTGCTCCTCTGCCACCACCTTCATCTCGTAGCTGTCGGCGGGAGGGGGTGGTGTGAGCATGCACTCAAACACCTTTGCGCGTGCTGCCTTCTTCCACTTCGTGAAATTCTTGATCTTACTCTTTCCCCATGCCATCGGGTAGTCGAGGTCGGCTATCAGTTCCTCGGCATACTTAGGCAGATTCTTGTAAAACTCATACTGCTCCCGTTTCTGGGCAGTGAGGGTGACGCATACGAGCAGCATCACCAGCAGGCAATAGATTTTTTTCTTCATGTCGTTCTTCTTTTTTTTTGACGGTACCGATGCAAAGATACATCTTTTCCGCGATTTTTATTACACCCCATCCCTTTTTTCTCATGTCAAGCACTTTTTACGGTGCAAAGTAAATGCAAATAAACGCAATAGAAAGCTTGCTTTCGAATTGCTGAGTGCAGCTTTTCTTATGCAAAGGTACAACATTTCATTTTGGAAATGTCGGTTATTGCGGGTTATTGCAGGTTATAGTCGGTTATTCTTCCATTAGAGGGATTTTTAGATGAAAACTGAGAAGTGAGAGGTGAGAAGTGAAAGATTAAAACTGAGAAGTGAGAGGTGAGAAGTGAGAAGTGAGAGGTATGATTACCACTAAGAGCCTCCTTGGGGCGGGGTCTGTATTCAGAAACATAGTTTTTTGTGATGAAGTAGAGTCTGATTGCATTGTAAGTAGAGTCTAATTGCGTTGAAATGAGAGCCTACTTAACCTTTACGTAGAGCCTAATTACGATGCAATCAGAGTCTGTTTGTCTCACACAGAAAAACTTTAATCTCACACAGAAATCACGGAATTCACAGAAAAGGGCTTCGCCCAGCCATGCGGATTGCTGTGAGTTTCGTGAAAGAAAAATATTTCTGTGTTTTCTGCATTTCTGTGTGACAAAAAAAACAACAATTCTGTGTGAAAACTGCGACAGCTGAACTACCAGGAGGGCACGCGGTCGTTCACTCCGCGCATGGTGGCATGTATTTTTGAGGAGCTTGGGGGTGCCATGAGGCAATCTTCCCAACTTCCCACTTCCCAACTTCCCACTTTAGCTTTTGAAGAAAGAAAAGAATAAATAATAAATATAGATATATAGTTATATATATTTATATATTTATATATATTATAATATATATAAATATATAATATTTCTCTCTCACTATCGTCGATTTCTAAAGTGGGAAGTTGGGAAGTGGGAAGTTGGGAAGATCGGCTCATGGCTGTGTCTTTTCCGAAGGTACAATGCACTCGGGAATAAAAAT
>DETG01000066.1 GCA_002361535.1 Prevotella sp. UBA3294 | reverse complement strand
CAGATGAGTGAACCCGTTGAAACTCTTCACGTACTTCTCACCGCCGTTTTTGCGGCTCATTCCAACAATTCTATCACGGTCGAGTGATTTTATCATCTGACCATACACCGGCTGTCCGAAAAAATGTGTACTTTTGCCCATGGTTATGTTTGTTTATGTTTGGCGACTGCAAAGATAACCAAAAGGGCTGACACCTTTGAGTGGTGACAGCCCTAATTTTTGTCGGATGACTCAATGTTTAGCGGACAGTAATAATTCAAAATAGGAAGATCGTAGGTAAGGGTATTCTCAACAGACCATGAAGAATTCAGCCAGGCGTTCTGGCTTACACTATAAACAACAGATGTGGCATTTCCATAACCAGAAGAACGTGGCTCACCATAGTTGCGATATGCGCCTGAACCCCAGTTATAGTTGAACTGGGAACGGAGCCTCAGTCCCTTGATAGGCTGGATGGTAAGGAAAGCAGTTGCACTTGTATTGATGCTGCGGCTCTCTGCCATCGAGTTGAAACCACCCTTTGCGAGGTTCTCCCATGGGTTGCTGAACAAAGAAGCATTCCAGCCACTACCATATTTAACAGTACCGTCAAAATCCTGATAATAATAGATATCACCATTGTCAGCATACTGTGGCACGAGCGGACAAGTCTGAAGCAGGCTATGGATATAGCTCCAGTACATACCGTCCTCTGCCAGGTCGTGGCTTCTGTTATAACCAATAGAGATATTCTCACCGATGGTAATGGCATCGAAATCTTTGGCCTTTAAGAGCACATGGTCGCTGTTGACACGGATGGTGTGACGCTTGTAGTAAGAAGCCTTTTCAGCACCCATGATACCGTCGTTACCAGTATAGGTGTAAGACATGGCGAACTTAGAACGGTCAGTACCACCAGTCAGGGTTACAGAATGGTTCTGCTGAAGAGCATTCTTATTCTCGAAAGCCTTCCACCAGTCTGTGCCTTCCCAACCGTTAGCCACCTTATTAAGAATGTCCGCGGGAACATAACCAGCCCAGTCCATCTTCTGACCAGAAGTATTGAAGGTGTACTCATCAATGATTGTCATATACTGCTTAGCATCGAGGAGCTGAGGACGCTTATAGGCGTTAGACCAGCCGAAAGCGCCATTGTAGGTAAGTTCAATTTTACCAACTTTACCCTGCCTGGTTGTCACGAGGATCACACCATTGGCTGCACGGGCACCGTAGATGGCAGCGGAAGCAGCATCCTTCAAAATGTCGATGCTCTCTATATCAGCAGGGTTAATACCGTCAAGGTTTCCACCTGCCACACCATCGATTACATATAGAGGTGCGGAGTTACCAGTAGTACCGATACCACGGATATAAACCTTATATCCCTTACCAGGCTGACTAGAACTCTGGGTGATCTGTACACCAGGAGTGCTTGACTGCATAGCTTCGAGTGCGTTGGTGGTGTTCAACTTGGCAATGTCATCACCCTTTACCTGAACGGTAGCACCGGTGATCAGCTTTTTCTTCTGCACACCGTAACCGATGACCACAACCTCATCGAGGTTGGTGTTGTCTTCTTCCAGAGTAACGTCAATACGGCTGTTGTTGCCCACACGGATTTCCTGGGTCTTGAAGCCAACGTAGCTGACAACCAGGGTAGCACCTGGCTTCACGCTCAAAGAGTAGTTACCTGACAAATCGGTAACCGTACCATTACTAGTACCTTTCTCCAAGACACTGGCTCCGATCACCGGACCCATCGCATCCACGACGGTACCTGTCACTTTCCTGTCCTGCTGAACCGACTGAACGGTATTCACAGCAGAGTCAGCCATTGCCTTCGGTGTCCAGAACAATCCTGCGATTGCACAGGCACCAAATAGCAGCGCTGTCTTTCTAAAGTTTTGATTCATACTTAAGTACTTTTCTTTGGTTATTGAAATGAGTAAATGATTCTATGTTTCAAGTATTATTCGCATACTAAACGCAAACAAAGGTATGCTGCCAAGTCGCTTGACTCGCAGCATGTGTAATCTATCCGGTGTTGTTTGTTCTCATAAAGATTATGGTTTATAGTTACTCCTCTAAGCGCGTTCTTCCTTAAGAGGATAAAAACGATTTGCAAAACTACTTAGACATTCTGGTTTGCAAAGATAAACGATTTTATTTAATTAACAACATTCTTTCTTGTTTTTTTTTTAAAATCCGACTTTTTTTACAAATTATCTGTTTCATATTGCAAAGAATAGGTAAGATTATTCAAATGAAAAACTCATAATTGTTTGTTGTACACTTTACGTTTCTATGAGAGAGCAGTTGGTTTATGCCTTTCCAACTTTCACAAGTAAACACACACATTCTACTCGCTTTTCTTCGCTGCATTCTTCACTTTGGTTTCCACACGGACTTCCGAAAGGATCTCCTTTCCCGCATGATAGGCATCGAACGTCACCTTGGTTTTCGTGAAATCAGGTGTATTGAATGAATACAGCGAAGAGTCGTAGTATTTCATGGGATTATGCTGTGGTAACAGGAAAGGCTTGGTAAAGCGCCCCTGATCGTCGATACTGGATAAATAGAGAAGACTATAGAGGCCGTCTCCCCTTCTACTGGTGAATACGATCCAGTGAGAGTTCACGTTCCAGTTATGAAAGCTGTCGGCACGTTTGCTGTTTATCTCGGTTATAGAGCGGGCCTCTCCCGTCCGCAAGTCAAGCAGCCATTGGTCGCTCTCCTGATGCCAGATAGAGAAATAGCCATAATCCATCAGGGTGAACAAGATATACTTCCCATCGTATGACGGACGAGGCCATGTCAGACTCTTTCCCATTTTCGCAGCATTGAAGATTGTATCCACCTTCTCACCAAACTTTCCCGTGTTTGGATCGAAGTCGATCTTGCAGAGGTTGTATTGCTCATCCTGATAATGCGTAGGATATTCCTGTTGCTTACAGGTCATGAAATAGAGCGTCTTCCCATCTGGAGAGAACACCGGTGTATTCTCCGACCAGTCCTTTGTACTGATCAGAGAGTCGGTAAGGACCTCATGACTTGCAGGATGATATACCAAGATATCAGAAGAGAGGTCGAACACCTCTATACGATTCTGGTGGGCGATATGGAAGCCCTGACGTGTCTGGTTGGTGGAGAAGGCGCAATACTCGCCTGAGGGATGCCAATATGGATACACCATAGAACCACCCAGAAGGTCGTTCTTCGCTTTGAGAAGTTCTCGTTTCCCATCTATCTGGAACAAGGTAGCCCCATGTTCACCACGGATATGGAAAACAAACTTAGAGGGATCGGTCTGGGCACTGGAATGGCAGTTCACACACATTCCAGGTACCTGAGTATTCTCGATGATGGCATATTCCTCGAAGTTTGAGAGATCACGTTGATAAAGTCCCATCTTACTATATACCTCATAGCCAGGAGCAATACGACGGTAGGTAAGTCCCCACTCATCGAGGGCATACGGACTGATACGAACGGTGAAATCCTTATATTGTATCCATTGCCCGTCCTTCTTTGCACAAACGGTAAAAGACAACTGTCCGCCCTTGTTCTGCTCCGTCAGCAAGTGCCAATCGTCCACATCAAAGTCGGCATAGCTGCCCTGTGCATGGATCTCTCCGCCTTTCGAACCTCTGACCACGACATCCACCTTATCTATTCCATCACCCATGAGGTTGAAGTTCAGTGGGGCAATCCCAACGGGTATTGTCACTCCCACATAGTCGGGATAGATCTTCGGCAGCTGGTCTGTCGGCACAGGATTCTCTGGTCTGGAGCTACAAGACCACAACAGCCAACAACCCACAACAGTCACCATGGCGGTAGCAAGTATTCTCCCCGCTAATGCGCCTACTCGAATTCTTTCCTTCTTCATTCTTCTCTCTTAGCTAAATGATTCCCAACCGTTAAATAATACCATACCGTATTTTTGAACCGCATCAACTCTGGAGAGTTTTTGTCACCAGAATAGACACGTGCAAACTCATTCATCCGTTCCAGGATCATCGGACTGACGGCTCCTTGTGGGGGTTGCTGACGCCGTTGCATAAAAGCAAAGGCTATGGCCTCCTGACAAGCACGGGGGTTATAGTTGGTTGTGCTCTGCACCACCTCCGCAAACGACATAAACTTCTGGATGTCTTTGTCGAGCAGCGGTGCCAACAGCAAGTACTGCACAGCCATCTTGTTCTGCTCGTCATGCATGAAGAGCTGTCCGCAAATCTTATCTAGTTCATCCTCGCTGAACAAGAAATCGTCTTGGATCCTTGCCTTTCGCAACCAGCCGTAGAGCGGATGTTCATCAATCGCTTTCTCATCGCCGAGCAGTGCCATCATGCGCTGAGCCCACGGACGGTAGAAAATCGTTTTCTGTAACATCTTCAGGTACTTCCTTGCCACTTCATACTGTCCGTTGATCAGGTTGGTCTCTGCCAGTCGTTTCACCGACCGTGCACTCTTATTGTAGTTGGGCAACGCCTCCATCGACTCAAAAGCAAAGCGCTGGGCTGTATTGATCAGTCCCAGGTGAAAATAGATCTCCCCCGTGAGCTGTGCCGTCGTGAAGTTCCTTTCAAAACGGGGCAGCAGTCCTTCCCTTCCTCGCTGGAAGAAGTCAAAGGCACGTTCACCTAACTGATTGGTCATAGCCAGTGCCAGGTTTGTAGCCCCCACGCTCATCGGCAGATCGGGCGCATGTTTTTCCGCTTTGGCAATGATACTTCTCCAGTCGTTGAGCCGAACCAAGTAATCATATTCTAACAGTTCATATTTCTTGGCATTAAAGCCCTTGTCAACGAATCCGACAAGACCGATCAGCACCACAACTTCCGCAACCGTAACCCACGACTTCGTCTTTGGTATCCTATGAGCGAATCGGACAATCACATAGGTCACCACGGGGATCACCATCAGCAGGTAAGGCAGTGTGACAGGGAAACGGTAGTAGCTGATGCCACACATCACCCTCATCGTGGGGAACGGCAGGAAGTGTGCACTCAGCAATATCAGGGCTAAAGCATAGATGATCGAAAGCGGAAAGACCCATAATGCTACCAGCAATACCATCGGGCCGGTAAGCCAATAGGCGATGGGGATCACAACCAAAGCCGCCACCCCCTGAACGATCCTGCCACCCTTCATCTTTTTCGTCCACACTACCATCATACCCAGAGCCATCACCAATGCTACGACATACGTCAGCAGCACACTCTCATCACCCAAGGAGTACCACAGCATGACGGAAGGAATGAAGCTGAAGGCATAATGAGAGGTGAGAGGTGAGGTATGAGAGCAAGACTTCATCAACGACCAAGTCAGTTGTTGCACCAACATGAGGAGCAAAGCTAAGATCACGGCACCCAAAGTGACATGGTTATAGAACTGCACGAGGAACTCCGCGACATACCTCGCCACGCCCCCCGGCTCTCTCAGTCGTTCCATCAGGTATTCACCATCGAACAGGAACAGCTGGAACTGCTCTTGATAGGTGAGCGCAAAAGGATAACGGTATCGCCAGAACAGGAATACCGCCACACCGAATGCCAGTGTCAGCAACCATTCGGCATGTTTATATAGCAAATGTTTGATCTTCACCTTTGAGTCCTTCAATTCTTCAACCCTTCAAATCTTCAGTTCTTTACTTCCTCTATCTCCTCATTGGTATCCGCATTCATCAAGACGATTCGTCCATCGGGATATTTCCGTTTGTAGGTAAGGGGATAGAGTCCTTTCAGGAATTCATGGAGCGGTCCTTTCTTCAAATTCTCTGCTAAGGCACGTGTGCTGTTCTTATACACTAAATGGAAGCTGTCGGCACGCTGTTTCATTGAGGCGGCCTGCACCGTGTCACCCTTTCCCGTCAGATTCTGGATAGTCTTGCCCATCAGGAGCATCTGGTGATTATGTATCTCGGTGAGGGTTTTCCAATGATCCAAGGAATCGTTCTGCGGTGTACCCGTCGCATGACTCACGCTGTCGAGTACCACCTTGATCGTGCCCGGTTCTCCCACCAAGAGTACCGTCTCCAATCCTAACCGGTAGTGGTAGTCAAGTAAGACCTTGTACATCTGCAAGGAATCTGGTTCGAAGTGGAACTTACCATTGGTTATTTCCATAGAATCGACGGTCTCGGCAGTAGCCGGACCCGTTAACGGCACAAGGAACACCCGTTTCCCCTCGTACTGTTCACCATTTACCACGCCTTCAACGATACACTTTCCATCATTTGTTTTCTGACAACCGAAGAACAGTCCTACGACTGCCACCGTCATCAAGCATGTTAGCATCTTTTTCATTTCTATATCTTGTTATTCATTTTACATATTGAGCAAATCGGTTTCTTCTTACGCTACGAATTAGACGAATTTAACGAATCTGCTACTTCTTTCTCTACGAATTTGACGAATCGGTTTCTTCTTACACTACGAATTTGACGAATTACCAATCACCTGTTCTTTCTCCCTCCCTTTGGGAGGGTCGGGGTGGGCTTCAAGGGTCGGGGTGGGCTTCCCTTTTTATCTTTATCTTCACCTTCTCCCTTTGTCCTCCGAACACCTGTCTGTAAGCCTCGTGCGTATCAACCTTCACCTTCGTCTTGGTGAAATCAGGCACGTTATAGGAGTCCATCATCTCATGATAGAACTTCTTAGGGTTACGCTGCGGTAAAAGGAAGGGCTTCGTCACCTGCCCGTTCTCACCGATGCTGGCCAGGAAGAGCTGTGCATACATTCCGTTCTCCCGTTTACTGGTAAACACGAACCACTTGCTGTTCTCGCTCCAGTTATGGAAACTCTCACTCTGGTCGCTGTTCACCTCATCGAGCAAGCGTGTTTCTCCGGAACGCAGATCCATCAGACACAGGTCGGCATCATTCTCGCATACCGGGAAGTTTCCTCTGCTGGCCACACAATACATCAGCCACCGACCATCGTATGACGGTCGAGCCAACACATAGCTGCGGTCCGTTGCCGGTCCGTTGAGCAACGTATCTACCGACTCCCCGAACCGTCCACTCTTAGCATCGAAGGGGATGCGACACAGAGAGCATTTCACTTTCTCATACTCTGCCGGCACCCGGCAAGGTTTGGAACTGCTGTAGTAGAGCCATTTCCCATCATGCGAGAAGGCTGGGAAGATCTCCAGGTCGGCTGTGCGCAACAGGGGTGACAGGATCAGTTCGTTCGAACGGGTATCCAGCACCTCCACATCACTGAAGCGGTGATACACCTCGATACGCTGACCTTTCCCCACGAAGAAACTCTGATGGACGGAGTTGACAGCCATGGCGCAATAGTCACCCTGTGGGTGCCAATAGGAATAGGATCCAGCTGCCTTGGTGGAATCGGTCTTGGTCTCTAACCAGTATTGTCGTCCGTCTTTCTGGATCATCGTGCCACCGCCCTCACCACGGATCTGCAAGGTGATTCTGTTCGGATAGGTACGGTTCTGGGTATGACAGTTGAAGCATCGTCCAGGGAGCAATGTTTCCGTAAGGATAGCATATTCAGAGAAGGTGTGAAGATCCCGCTGATAGATGCCGATGTCACCACCCACCTCATATCCAGGCTTGATGCGCCGGTAGGTCAGTCCCCAGTCGTCAAGGGAATATTCACTCACATAGATATCGAAATCTTTATACTGCACCCACTCCCCGTCTTTCTTGGCATAGACTGTCATGGTGATCTTTCCTCCTCTGTTCTGCATGGTCAGCTCATGCCAGTCGTCAACATCAAAATCAGCCCACTCGCCCTGTGCATGGATCTCGCCACCCTTGCTTCCTCTTGCCTCCACTGCCATGCTGCCAATTGACTCATCAGCCATATTGAAGTCGAGCGGAGCTATTCCTGCAGGGATCGTCACTCCGATATAGTCAGGATAGATCTCGGGGAGCACATCTACTGTCTTGGAAAGTGAAGAGTGAAGAGTGAAGAGTGAAGAATGAAAAGTGAGGAGTGAAGAGTGGAAAGGGATAAACCGGCTGCCGCAAACAACGACCATGATGACAACTACCGCTGCCATCAGCCATGTCTTGTAACGCCTACAAGTCTTCGACACCTTATTATATATATTACCTTCCTTCATTCTTCACTCTCCATTCTTCATTCTTCACTCTTCACTCTTCACTCTTCATTCTTCACTCTTCACTCCTCACTCTTCACTCTTCACTCTTCACTCCTCACTCCTTCCCGCATCATCCGCTGCACATAGCCGGCATACGGCGAGCCCGGCACATTGCCTTGCATCTGGATGCACCGCATGGCATCCTGATAGCCGAGGGGCATCTGGCGGTAGCCACCATACTGCTGTACCCATCCCATATACTGCTGAAAGCTCTGGATGTTTCCTTTCAGGAGCAGTTCACCCATAAGGTAGTCAAGGGCCATCTTGTTCTCGGGATTATTGATGAACAGTAATCCAAACATCTTGTCAATCTCCTCATAGTTGTAAAGGAAATCGTCTTTGTATCTCAACTTGCGCAACTTGCCATAGACAGGATGCGCATTGATCGTTGTCTCGTCTCCCAACAAGGTCTCGGCCTCTTCGGCCCAGTTCCTGTAGAACAGGGACTTCTTCAACAGTCCGAGTTGCTTCCGTGCCGGGGCGTAATGACCATTCACGATCATACACTCGGCAATGCGTTTCGTGCACCTTCCGCTCTTTCGTCCGTTGAGGATCGATTCCTGTGTATCGAACATATAACGCTGTGCAGAATTGACAAGCCCCAGTCGCCAGAAAGCCTCGGCAGAGGGCAGCATGGAAGTGAGGTCTCTTGTCCGGGACATGATCAATGCATCTTCCCCACTCTGATAGAAATCGAACATGTTATCAGCAAGGAGCCGTTTCTCTGCCAGTGCCAGGTTCACGCAGTTTGACCAGAAAGGCGTACGAACCGTTATCTCCCTTGCTCGTTTCACTACTTCATCCCATCGCTCGTTCCGCACTAAATAATCCAATCGGATCAGCTCGTACGTCTCCTTCTCATAACCCGAGAGTTGTGGGTACATCAAAGGAATACGGTAATACGAAAGACCCGTCATCACCTGCTGCAGGGGCCACTGCGGCAACACCCAGTGATAGGCTGCCAGCAATACCGACAAGAGCCATCCTGCCGACCAAAGATGTTTCCATCCGAGCTGGAGGACACGAAGCAGTACATACAGCCAGACGGCCGGTCCTATGAGCCAATAGGCAAGAGGGACGATGGCGACATCTATCCAACTGAAAGACCGAGGCAGGCGGATGCAGGCCAATGCCAAGGAGAGTGCAACAGATACGGGAAAGGATACCAAGACGTTGATGTCGCCCATGAGCCACCATAAAAAGGCTACGGGGAGAAGGCTCAGCAGGTAGCACGATGGGGGGAGAAGACGGGCGGTGAGACGTTGGATGACAACAAACAAGACCGCTAACAGCAAGGCCCCCAACCACTCTACATAGAAAAACTGCACGATGAACTCACCGAGCCAGTCGGCCAAGCCACCAGGCAATCTGACACGTTCCCAGAAATAATCGCCTGTCCACAAGAAAAGCTGGTATTGTTCCTGATATGACAAAGCGTGGGGGTATCCGATATACCAAAACAGGAAAATGCCGATACCCAAGAGTACCGACAGACCTATTTTGCCATATCGTCCAAACACTTTCCTCATCTTTATCGTAACGTTCAGGAAACCTTTTCCTTAGGTCTTTGTAATTGACTTTTATATAGCTATAGTTACTGACCCCACCCCCTAACCCCTCCCCTACAAGGGAGGGGAGTGCCATGCGGTTCATACTTGAGCAGTTCCCCTCCCTTGTAGGGGAGGGGTTAGGGGTGGGGTCAGTATTGTTAAAATACATCTGCTTTCGTATAAACGAAATGTTTGCTGCAAAAGTACAAACTTTATTTGTAACTGCCAAACGTTTAGAGGGATTATTACCTTCATGGCGGAGATACCCTGTTCTCGCATAATTTTTATTTTGCATTTTTGCCTCCATGCTACCATCCACGTCTTAAACCGCCTTTGAACAAAGGGGTTTCCAGATGGTGGCAGCAACATGGCTGAAGATAGCATTTTCTTGAAAAACGGTTTTGGACACATGGGAGCGAGACAAGAAGCAGGAGACAGTAAAAGGGCAAGACTCTTGCACATTGTGTGCAAACCCTTTGCACAAAGTATGCAGAACCTTTGCACAAGTTGTGCAAGCCCTTTGCACAAAGTGTGCAGATTTACCGCTCATGTTGTGCACAGGTTGTGCAGATTTCACGCATCACATCTGCACACTTCCAAGCGGCAAATCTGCATACCCTAAGCAGCCGTCAGATCCTTATCATATCATGTTGTGCAACCGTTCGCATGCTCAACTTTGCTGAATAAGTCATGGCCAACAAGAAATCGCCCCGCAGCGAGTGTTGCTGCAGGGCGATCGGCCAGAGTTTTATAATTTCAATAACCAAAGAATTTACTTTGCCTTGAAGTGCCAGAAGGAAGCCTCGCCCCAAGAAGCCTGACTACCGCCATCAGGATAAACAAGGGTCATCTTGTCACCTGTCAGATATACAACATCGAACCACGTTGGCATATTACCACCTGAGTTAATCTCAAACGGCCAAAGGATAGTACCTGCTGATGTATTGAGGGTCGCGACCTTCCAACTGTCACCATCCACTTTATCGATTGAGAAAGTACCCTTGTTAATCACACTACCGTCACCTGCATGACGAGTAATATTACCTTCTCCATCGAGTGTGAAGAAAGCATCGAAAGACTCATCACCGTGGAGGGCACCGTCATTGGAGTGCTGGAGCTGACCGGCGAAGTCTTCTTCGCTGGTACAACCCCACCACTGACCATTACCTGTCATACCGACAGAAGCGCCATCACCAGGCTGATAGCCCATGTTACCCCAGACAGCACCCGTCACAGAGGGATCCCAGGTCCAGTCCTTTGAAGCATCCTTACCATAGCCGACAGCCATACCTTCAATATCACTGTTACTACAGAAGTGCCAGAATGTGGCCTCGCCCCAAGAACCCTGACTACCTCCATCTGGATATACCAGACACATCTTGTCAGCAGTCAAGTAAACGATCTCGTACTTGCCGGGAATGTTACCACCAGAGTTAATCTCATACGGCCAGAGAATAGCTGTGGTATTCAGCCAACCCTTGCGCCACTCGGCATTAGGATTATATTCTGTTACCGTAAAAGGAGCTGACATATAGGCTTCCCCATTCTCATTGTAACAAGTAGAAATACCCTCATCCGAGAATTCCATCCAAGCATTCAGGCCTTCTCCGTGGTAAGCACCATCATGAGAGTGCTGTAGCTGACCAGCAAAATCCTCATCGCTGGTCATACCCCACCACTGGCCGTTGCCAGTCAGGCCAACCGATGCACCGTCACCGGGTTGATAACCCATATTGCCCCAGAAAGCACCAGTGATAGAAGTATCCCACTTCCATATCTTCTTGCCGTAGGCATCGCTGGCGAGCAGACGGATTTCCGGATCCAGTTCTTGTTGAACATATACATTGTAGGTCTTTGTCAGGATCACCTCAGAGTTATCCGAGTTGACGAAACGAACATAGAAAGTCTGATTGGGATCAGAGCCACGCTTGGGTTTAATGGAAAATGAGCCACTAAAGCCACGGGCAAGCTGGTTCTCAGAACCGTCACTCAGATAATTGAAAACCGACACCATCGTTGCGGGATTGGTCGTATAAGTAAAGTAGTTACCATCAGCGGCAGGACTGCCGTTCGCATCTGTCTGGGTGATGGTAATGGCTCCATCTACATCATTGGCAGCCAATGACACCGGATCAAAGTCTTTCTCGCTCTGACTGGGATCGCAAGCCGTAAGGATGCCTGCTGCTGCCATCAGGAAAAATATTGTTTTCTTCATATTGCTATATTCTTTTTAGATCATGAATTAATAAACCGGTGTACCCGACATCTGGGCATCAGCAACATTGCTACCCCAGCCTGGGTTCTGCTTCAGCACTTCCTCATCACCTGCGAGTTCAATCTGAGAAGTAGGAATCTGCAGGAAGCCATCCGTCTCAGCATAACGCTTAGCCCAAGAAGAGGTTCCATGTTTCATCTTAGTCCATGTGCCGCAGTAGTTCACCTTTGATCCGTTTTGTCTCTCCAGTGCTACAGCAGCCTCGCAACTCTCACCACCATTGATTCCCGACCAGCGACGCAGGTCGTTGAAGCGAACACCCTCGAAAGCCAACTCGAAGCGGCGCTCGTTCTTGATGTTCTGCCAAGAGTATGTAGTAGCAGGGAGACCGGCACGGGCACGAACCTTATTCATCTGGTCGGCAGTACCTGTCAGTTCTGAGTGCATCAGCATCACGTCGGCCAGACGGATCAACGTAATGTCACAGAAGTGTGATCCCTGCATACAGTTTTCATTCTTCGGACCCTGGTAGTTATCCGGATCAGCCACATCCCACCAAGTGTAGGGACCGGCACCCGTATAGGAATCCCAGTTAGCCTGCATGGTTGTCACAGGCATGAGTTTCTTGTTATAGTAACCGGCATCCTCCGTACAACTTGTGGTGAACACGAAGTGCTCCAACTCGTTAGGAGCATCACAGATAGAGGCAGCCTTACGCGGGTCGGCATCACTCCAGTCATCCCAGAGGGTAGCCTGAACAGTACCCTGTCCCCAACCCTGTCCGAAGGGGAAGGTGTTCTCACGACCATTGAAATAGGTCTTTCCAGTATTGGGGTTGATACCACCTGCGGCATCGTCATCACAACGCAGACCCACATAGAGTGACAGCTGGTTGCAGTAACCCATACCCGTAGTACCGTTCCACGACTGGCAGTTCATGAACTGGATCTGGAAGATCTGCTCGGCGTTACCGTTTCCGGCAAACTTCAAGCCCTGGCCCTTGGTGTAGTTATAGTCCTCTACAGTGAACTCGTTGGTGTACTGCCAGAGTTCCTGGAAGTGTGGAATCAAGCTGTAGCCACCATTGTTGATGACATCCTCCAAGCCTTTCACCACCTGGTCCTTGGTCAGTTCCTGCTCACCGTCGAGGGTGATGACCGTGACAGGAGCCAAGTTGGCAGAAGCCAACTCACCAGCTTTCTTATAGAAGCCCTGATAGAACATATAGGCACGGGCCAAGAGAGCCTCAGCGGCATACTTGGTAGCATGGCCGTCGCCCTGAGTCTTCTTCGTCATCAGCGAAGCAGCCTGAACGAGGTCACCCAGGATATGCGGATAAATCACGGTCTCTGCATCCTGCTGCGGGCACGGTGTGGGGCATCCAGCCTGCCAGTAAGCAGGGATGTTACCGAACATCTGCGTTCCCCAAAGCATATAGAAGGCACGCATATACAAGGTCTCGCCGAGCAGCTGATCGCGCTCGCTCTTGTCTGCCCACTCCACGTTGTCGATAGAGTAGATGATAGTACTGGCACGGTTCAAGCCCTCATATACATGCTTCCATGCATCCTGATAGAGATTCTCGTTATTGGTGGTGATGTGACCCACGGCATGCGACTCGGTATCACCCGTACCGCCACCACCGTTACAGTCGTCGGACATCAAGTTCCACACCATATAAGGCATCTGCAACGGAGTAGTAACAAAACCGTTGAGCACAGAATACACACCGTTCAACTCGCTCACCACATCATCAGATGTAGCAGGGAAGTTTCCGGTATCCTGCTTCGTATAATTGATTGAGTCGAGCTGATCTTCGCAAGAGGTGAAGCTCAATGCGAACACGGCAGCTGCGGCTATGATTAATATCTTTTTCATATTCTTCTATTCCTTATTATATTATATATTATAATTAGAACTTAATATTTACACCAACGAGGTAGGTGCGTGAGGTAGGATAGAGACCAACGTCAATACCACGTGCCCAAGAGTCCTTACCACCGCTTGATCCGATTTCGGGGTCAACACCGGTATAGCCTGTGAAGGTGTAGAGGTTCTGAGCCTGTACATAGAGGCGCAGCTGCTGGAATGGACTGCTCTTCCAGATCTTGTTGAAGTCGTAACCCAACGTGATGTTCTGGATACGGAAGAAATCGGCATCCTGCATGTAGCGTGTAGATACCCACTGGTTGTTGTCACCGGCGAGGACGAGGCGGGGCTGTGTATTGCTGGTGCCTTCTCCATGCCAGCGCTCGAAGATATCCTGTGTGTAGTTATCATACGGGTTGGCGAGCTGAGCGGTACGGAAGTACTGCATCACCTGCATACCAAACTGACCGCTACCGGTTACTGAGAAGTCGAGACCCTTCCAGTCGAAGCCGAGGGTTACACCGAGAGTGAAGTCAGGATGCGGGTTACCGATCTCATGACGATCGAGGTCGTAGTTGATCACACCGTCACCGTCATAGTCGGTCCAAATCATATCACCAGGCTGTGCATCAGCACGCACGGCCTTGCCTGCTGCACGGGCTGCATCGATCTGTGCCTGGTTCTGCCAGATACCCTCGTAGTCCATACCGTAGAAGTATGCGATAGGATGACCCACCTGAACGCGGGAAGCGTAAGAAGAGTTCTGGAAGAGAGCATGCTCCTGACCGTTGATGATACCCTGCTCGTTGGCAATACGAGTCACCTCGTTCTTGTTGGTAGCAAAGTTCACGTTGGCGCGATAGCGGAAGTCGCTTCCAATCTGGTCGTTCCAGGAGAGAGCCACCTCAATACCCTTGTTCTCGATGTCACCACCATTGATGTAAGGAGCATTGGTACCCAGTACTAATGGAGCGGGAGCCAGGATCAGCCAGTCCTTCGTGGTCTTCTTATACCAGTCGAAATTCAAACCAAGCTTACCGTTGAGGAAGCGTGCATCGAAACCGATGTTCAGCTGCTCAGAGGTCTCCCAAGTGATGTCCTCGTTAGGAATGATGTCTGCGAAGGCACCCGGAGCATAGCTTGTCTGTGACAAAGTCTGAGCCATCGAGCTACCGAACTTGTAAGCATAGTCGGCATAGTCTGTCGGAGAATAAGAGATGGTGGCCAGATACTGGAAGTTAGGAATAGCACAGTTACCGTTCTGTCCCCAGCTGGCACGGATCTTGAAATAATCCAGCCAACTTCTTGTGGACTCCATAAACTTCTCGCCTGTAACAACCCAACCTGCAGACACAGAGGGGAAGTAACCCCAGCGATGACCGCGGGCGAAGTTGGAAGAACCATCGGCACGCATGGTGAAGGTGGCCATGTATTTCTCATCGTAGTTCCAGTTGATACGACCGAAGAAGGAAGCCAAAGAGCTGTCACCCCAAGGAGCACCGCTGAAAGAACTGATCTGTGAAGCAGCATAGTTAGAAGGCCATTGGTAGATACCCTGGTGAACCATTGACTTCTCATCACCTTCCATAGCCTGAGTACCAACAGAGAGGCTCTGACCCCACTGAGTCTTCTCGAACGACTGACCGATCATCACGTCGATGGCATTCTTGGCCAATACGGGGAGAACGTAGGTAAGGGTGTTATCCACAGAGAAACTGCCACCGTCGCTGGAGCTCAGGCTAACAGAATAAGCACCTGAAGAAGAACTCTGGTTCATAGAGAACGGACGACCATAGCTGCGGTCGGTATGTGAGCTGAAGCCAGTGTTGAACGATCCGCGATAGCGGAGACCCTTGATCGGCTCAATGATCCAGAAGAAGGTCGCGCCGACACCGAAGTCGCGGTTCTTCTGCGTTGAATTGAACTGTCCGGCATTCAGACCCTGCAACGGGTTCGACCACATCTGACCGCTATAGCCCGTGGAGTTCTGTGCATAGCTGTTCAATGAACCGTCTTCGCCGTAAGGCATCACGAGCGGAGAGGCGATATATACCGGCTGGATAGAGTTCCAGTAGCCGTTACCCTCGGAGAGACCGCTACGGGTGTTATACCAGAAGGAGATATTCTCACCGATGGTGATGATATCGTGCTTGCTGCCTTTCAGCAACACATGCTCGGAGTTGATACGCGCACCGTAGCGCTTGTACTGCGGAGCCTTGTCACCACCGAACGTACCGTTGTTGGAAGTATAGTTCAAGCCCATGGCGAACTTGGAACGCTCGCTACCACCCGTCAGACTGAAAGAGTGGTTGAACTGCATGGCATTCTTGTTGCGATAGACCTCGAACCAGTCGGTGCCTTCCCATCCGGCATTCACCTTGTCGATAACCGACTGTGGAACGATAGAGTTCCACTTGACAGCGTTACCAGTAGTATTAAAGTTCAGTTCATTAATAATCTGCATATATTCATTGGCGTTCAGCGTGGCAGGACGCTTGGCAGGATTGCTCCAGCCTACATAGCCGTCGTAGGAAGCCTGAATCTTACCAGCCTTGCCCTGCTTGGTGGTCACGAGGATCACACCGTTGGCAGCACGGGCACCGTAGATGGCAGCAGATGCAGCATCCTTCAACACGTCGATGCTTTCGATGTCGGCGGGGTTCAGACCGTTCAGGCCATCGTCGGCAGTACCGCTTGAGATACCGTCGATGATCAGCAACGGAGAGGAGGTACCCATGGTACCCACACCACGGATGTTTACCTTAAAGCCCTGACCTGGCTGGGCAGATGCCTGTGTGATCTGCACACCGGGAGTTGATGCCTGCATGGCAGTCAAAGCATTGGTGGTGTTCAGTTTGGCGATGTCCTCACCTTTCACCTGAACGGTGGCACCTGTCACCAACTTCTTCTTCTGCACACCGTAACCAACCACTACCACTTCCTCCAAAGAGGTGTTGTCCTCTTCCAGAGTCACGTCAATGCGGGAGTTGTTGCCAACCTTGATTTCCTGAGTCTTGTAGCCGATGTAGCTGATCACCAAAGTAGCTCCTGGCTGCAAGCTTAAAGAGTAGTTACCGTCAAGATCGGTAACCGTACCATTACTAGTACCTTTCTCTAAGATGCTGGCTCCGATCACCGGACCCATCGCATCCACGACGGTACCTGTCACTTTCCTGTCCTGCTGAACCGACTGAACGGATTTTACAGCAGAATCAGCCATTGCCTTCGGTGTCCAAAACAATCCTGCGATTGCACAGGCACCAGCAAGCAAAGCTGTCTTTCCAAAGTTTTGATTCATACTTAAGTACTTTTCTTAGGTTATAATTAAAATATAAAATCTCTCGTCAAATACGCTTAGCACATATAAGTGTGCTGCTAAGCCTTTCTGCCAGCAGCACACGAAACTCTATCCCGTATTATTAATTACCTTCATTGTTTTGGTTTATAGTTATTCTGCTATTAGTTATTTTGAGTTACTGATCCAGCAATTGCCTTCTAAGTTTTTAAAGGCTATGTAGCTATGTCTTTTCACGATGCAAAGGTAAGTGTTATTTTTTAATTAATATAATACTTTCTTGCTCATTTTTTATCTTATCTTACCAAAATTCAGATTTGTTACTGTTAGGTTACAAAAAAAAAGACAAGTTTATCCTAAAATACCTATTTAATTGTTATTCAGACACTTTTTCATTGTACAGATCAGGAGGGGACATGGATTACACCTTATTATATTAGGGGGTGTGGAACGAGAATCCACATTCCTCATAAAACATTTGGATGATACCAATTTTATCTTTACCTTTGCGCCAGCAAAAGAAAGACAACATGATATCATTTGAATGCGACTACAACAACGGGGCGCACCCACAAGTACTGAAGCACCTCGTAGAAACCAATCAGGAGCCTACCCTCACCTATGGTTTCGACTGCTATAGCGAACGAGCCAAAGAGAAGATCAAGGCTCTCTGTGAAACACCCGAAGCCGATGTGTTCTTTCTCGTGGGGGGAACGCAGACGAATGCTACGGTGATTGATGGTATGCTGCGCCGATACGAGGCGGTGATCACTGTGCCCACAGGACATATTGCCATCCATGAGGCCGGTGCCATCGAGGCTAGCGGACACAAGGTGATCACCATTGAGCAATCAGAGAAGCTCAGGGCGCAGGCACTCAAAGACTATATGGAGTGGTTCGTGAATGATGAGAGCCGCGACCATCTGGCCCAGCCTGGCATGGTGTATATCTCATTGCCTACGGAGTATGGCACGCTCTATACTACCGGTGAGATCGAAGCAATAGAAAGCATTTGTCATGAATACGGCTTGAGCCTTTTCATCGACGGGGCTCGCCTGGGCTACGCCTTGGCATCCTCCGACGAGATCACCCTGCCCTGGCTGGCTCGCCATTGCGATGCCTTCTATATCGGCGGCACCAAGGTGGGTGCACTCTGCGGTGAGGCGGTGGTGTTCCCCCGTGGCAACAGTCCGAGGTGTTTCTTCAGTATCATCAAACAACATGGGGCACTGTTAGCAAAAGGACGGCTCACTGGGGTGCAGTTTGATGCATTGTTCAGTGCTGCTTCCACGAATCATCACGAGCCCCTCTATATAGCAATCTCCCGTCATGCCATTGAGATGGCACACCAACTGAAAGAGATCCTGTTGAATGCGGGATTCAAACTGTTCATCGACTCCCCCACCAACCAACAGTTCGTGGTGATCGATAACGAACAAGTAAAAGAGCTGGAGCAGAAAGTGCAGTTCACCCATTGGGGACCTTACGACGAGCATCACACCATCTGTCGCTTTGTGACCAGCTGGGCTACGACAGAGCATGACCTATCGGTACTCAAGGACTTACTTGGCTGTTGACTTATAATCACGGGAAAACCCGTCATAACCATCGAGGGAGCGAGGAAACCCTCGCCCCCTCGATGGTTGTGATTGCGGGACTAAAATCTTTATTTAAGAACACCTAATTCCTTACCCACCTTGATAAAGGCAGCGATGCAGCGATCTAACTGCTCACGGCAATGACCTGCTGAGATCTGAACACGGATACGCGCCTGTTCCTTCGGTACGACCGGATAGTAGAATCCCGTGACAAAAATTCCTTCCTCCTGCATCTTGGCGGCATACACCTGCGAGAGTTTGGCATCGTAGAGCATCACCGCACAGATTGCACTCTGGGTTGGTTTGATGTCGAAGCCGGCAGCCATCATCTTCTCACGGAAATAGTTCACATTCTCCACCAGACGGTCGTGGATCTCATTGCTCTCCTTCAACATCTTGAATACCTCCAAGGAGGCACCAATAATGGCAGGTGCCAACGAGTTGGAGAAGAGGTAAGGACGACTGCGCTGGCGCAACAAGTCGATGATTTCCTTACGACCGGTAGTGAAGCCACCAAGGGCACCGCCAAACGACTTACCCAATGTGCCGGTATAGATATCCACACGACCATAGGTGTTGAAGAATTCACTCACACCATGACCTGTAGCACCCACCACACCGGCAGAATGACTCTCATCAACCATCACGAGAGCATCGTATTTCTCTGCCAGGTCACAGATCTTATCAACCGGAGCTACATTACCATCCATGGAGAACACGCCATCGGTGACGATGATACGGAAACGCTGTGCCTGCGCCTCCTGCAGACATTTCTCCAGTTCTGCCATATCGGCATTGGCATAACGATAGCGCTTCGCCTTACAAAGACGCACGCCGTCGATGATACTGGCATGGTTCAGAGCATCAGAGATAATGGCATCCTCGTCGGTGAACAAAGGCTCGAACACACCACCGTTGGCATCGAAGCAGGCGGCATAGAGGATGGTGTCCTCGGTCTTGAAATAATCAGAGATCGCTGCCTCCAACTCCTTGTGGATATCCTGTGTGCCACAGATAAAGCGCACACTCGACATACCGAAGCCCCGACGGTCCATCATCTTCTTCGAAGCTTCTATCAGACGCGGATGATCTGACAAGCCTAAATAGTTATTGGCACAGAAGTTCAGCACTTCCTGTCCCTTCACCTGAATGGCAGCTCTCTGCGGACTTTCTATCAATCGTTCCTCTTTGTAAAGTCCTGCCTCACGAATCTCTGCGAGTGTTTGCGTGAGATGTTCTTTCATTTTTCCGTACATAGGCTATTTGATTAAGTTAAAGAAATGTGATACAAAGTAAGACAAAAAAAACGAGACTCGCATCGTTTTCAGTAAAAAAATAAGCGGGAAAGTCAATTTTTATAGATTTTTTATGCTTTCGTTTGACAGAATGTCGAAAAAAAGTATTTATTTTGCAGATGGATTTATGATACTAACCTAATGATTTCGATGATATGAAAAAAATCCTGATAATAGGATCTACCGGACAGATTGGTTCGGAACTAACAAGAGAACTGAGAAAACGCTATGGCAACGGAAACGTCGTGGCAGGTTACATCCAAGGGGCTGAGCCCACAGGCGAACTGAAGGAAGCCGGTCCTTCGGAATTGGCTGACGTAACTGACGGTGAGATGATTGCCAACGTAGTGAAGAAACATGGCATCGATACCATCTACAACCTGGCTGCCCTGCTCTCCGTGGTAGCTGAATCAAAGCCGAAGTTAGCATGGAAGATCGGCATCGATGGTTTGTGGAACATCCTGGAAGTAGCCCGTGAGAACCACTGTGCTGTGTTCACACCCAGCAGCATCGGGTCCTTCGGCAAGCACACGCCACATCGCGGCACACCTCAAGATACCATCCAACGACCGCAGACCATCTATGGAATCTCAAAGGTGACCACTGAGATGCTGAGTGACTACTACCAGCGGAAATATGGCGTTGATACCCGTTCTGTTCGTTTCCCCGGCATCATCTCGTATGTCACTCCTCCCGGCGGAGGAACTACCGACTATGCCGTTGACATCTACTACAGTGCTGTGAGAGGTGAGAAATTCATCTGTCCGATAGCCGAAGGCACCCTACTCGACATGATGTACATGCCTGATGCGTTGAAAGCCGCTATCAGTATCATGGAAGCTGATCCCACGAAGTTCGTTCATCACAATGCATTCAACGTAACCGCCATGAGCTTTGCCCCGGAGACCATCTTCGCAGAGATCAAGAAACACCGTCCCACCTTTGAGATGGAGTATCAGGTTGACCCGTTGAAGCAGAGCATTGCTGAGAGCTGGCCCGACAAGATGGATGACACCTGCGCCCGTCGCGAATGGGGATGGAGCCCCGACTACGACTTAAAACGCATGACCATCGACATGCTGGCACATTTGGAGATCAAGCTTAATAAGTAAATGTCCTAGTGACCCATCCGTCGTAGGTGTTCACCGATACCGACATAGAATCGCCCGTACCCAAGTGGTACGGGTTGTTTTTTAACGGGATACTGAGATACACTTTCGTGGTATAGTATTCCGGCATACCGTTTCTGTAATGGTACAGTCGCAGATGCAAATGCTTTTGCCCGTTATCATTCACCACAAGGGTATCACAGACCATTCCCATAGCATGCTTACTGTCATCACCTTCTTTCGTTCCCGTTACCAAGCCCACACAGAGGTTGACATACCGACCGTTCTTACTGCGCCATGCGCTTTCCATCTTCACAGGATCGTTGTACATGGTCTTCACATTTTTCAGGGGGCGCAGCTTAGGAACCAGCACCGAATAGGCGACACGGGGCTGCGGTTGGTTCTCCACCTTATTATAATATAATAGGGCACGATAGGCAGAGTCGGGTGTACTGGCCCATTTCGCACTGATCGGATTTGTGAACACCAGAGTGTCACCGTCATCGGTCATCGCGTTCACAAAATACGACTTGCTGTTGGTATATATATCTACGAAGTCAGCTCGGAAGTACGACAGCTTCCCATCACCTGTATCATAATCATTTGTGGTACAGGCTGTGATGAGAGAAGTCAGCACAACCACTCCCACGACAAGGAATACTATGATGCGCGGTGATCTCATCGGGCAGAAAGATAGTTGATGGCAGGATTGGCATACATCGTGAGTATGCACTCTCGGAGGAATGCCTCGTCCTTGTTGGGCACATCCGTGATCTTCTCAATCTGTGCCTCCACATACTGCAGGAAACGTGCTTGATCTTCCTCGGTATAATGCATCGAGAATGCGGATGTCCCGCTCAGCATGTCGATGGCAAGATAGTTACAAGGATGGAGCACGTAGTTACGGTGAATCTCCTCGTCGATATGTGCTGCGATAACATCAAAGACCTCTGTCTTGGGAATCTCTGGCGACAGATTCTCGAGATACGCGTCAATACATGGAGCACAATGGTAATGCACCCGTCCCTTGTACCCCATGATACCCGTCTTCATACTCAGCACATCATCTTCTTTGCTCTTCTTCCAACCCTCCACATCACGTTTCAGTTGGAACTCCCGGGCCTTGAGATAGTCACAGGGATCATACTCATAACTGATAGAGAGTGGAACGATATGTAGCTGCTTAAGTCGTTCTATGACCGTGCCCGATCCTCCCATGGCCATCATCTTCAGGATGGCAGGCTGTGTACGGTCGTTGGAATCCTTTGCACGTCCTTCACGCTGGGCAATCCACACATTGTCATTCTTCTGACTGATCACCAGGTGCATGTATTCCGACAGTCGTTTGCTGGCCATCAGCATTTGGCGCGGCGGCAACGAGCGTTCCACGATGAACGATTTGTTCACCCGCACCAAGTCTTTCACCCATGGGAGTGACAACAGATTATCCCCAATGGCAATCTCACAGGTAGTATCGAAACCGCTATCGATCAGTAACACATCCAACAACGCGGAATCGAGCACGATGTCACGATGGTTACTGACAAAAGTGTATCGCTGCGACACATCAACAGATGACACATCCATGTCCATTCCTTTGCTGGCCTTCGCCATGAGGTCTTTAAGGAATCCATAGCAAAACTTCTTCTGGAAGGTCAGGTTATCATGGCAGGCATGCATCTTCTGCCCAATGGCATCTGGGGAGACACCAGGGTAGAGGTAGCCTAAGACCGCAACAAACTGAGGGTCTGCCAGCAGACGATCATATACTTCTGGAAGTTCGTTTGGCTCGAATGGCCGTATGTCATCAAAAACGCTTTGCTCCATATTGCCCTAACAATGAATGATAAACGATGAACTAAGAACTGAAATCACCCCATCTGGTTCTCCACAATCTCGGAGAGAACATCCTTGATATCCAATCCTGCGGCCCTTACCTGCTGGGGGATAAAGCTGGTGGCGGTCATACCTGGCGTGGTATTCACCTCAAGCATGCTGATCTTCCCTTCCTTGCTGATGATATAGTCGATGCGGATAATTCCATTGCAACGCAGGATGTCATAGATATGGGAAGTGATCTTACCAACCCGTTCCGCCACCTCGTCGGGGATCCGCGCCGGTGTGATCTCATCCACCTGTCCATTGTATTTGGCATCATAGTCAAAGAACTCATTGCTTGTCACCACTTCGGTAATGGGGAACAGGACGGTCTTCTCACGTGTCTTATAGATACCTTGTGTCACCTCCGTACCCTCCAGGAAACTCTCCACCATCACCTCGGGGCTCTCCATCATCGCCTTTCGGATGGCAGGGGCCAGTTGATCCTTATTCTTCACCTTAGAGACACCGAAGCTGGAACCGTCGGCAGCGGGCTTCACGAAGCAGGGCATGCCAATCCGTTCCTCGATCTCATCATCGCTCACCAGCTCCTCGTAGCCTTTTCGGATAAGTAACGACTCTGCCACGCTAACTCCATAGCCACGCAGATACTGGTTGAGCACGAACTTATCGAACGTCATGGCTTCTACCAGCACACTACTCGTACTGTAAGGCAGTCCGATGAGGTCGAAGTAGCCTTGCAAGATACCGTTCTCGCCAGGTGTGCCATGGATCGTGATATAGGCATAGTCAAACAATATTTTATTCCCGTTCTCTATGAACGAGAAATCATTGCGGTCGATCGGAGCCGTTGTTCCGTCGTGAAGGTTCACCTGCCACCGCTGTCCTTTGATGACAACAATATATACATGATATCTTTCTTTGTCGAAGAAAGAATAAAGACCTTGTGCCGAGCGCAATGAGACATCGTGCTCTGATGAGTCGCCACCACAAACAATGGCAATCGTTCTCTTCAAATGATTCATTATTACTATTTTTCGTTATTACGTTATTAAGATATTTCGTTATTTCGGTTCATAAAATAATGCCTCCACTTGTCAATCACCTGCGCCATGTCTGCCGGCCACTCACTGGTAAAATCCATCTGCTTACCTGTAATGGGATGTACAAAGCCCAATGTACGGGCATGTAGCACCTGTCGGGGACACAGCTTGAAGCAATTCTGTACGAAAGCACGGTAGTGAGCGGTACGCTCTCCCCGCAAAATCTCCGTTCCCCCATAGCGTTCATCACTGAAGAGCGGATGACCGATATGCTTCATGTGAGCTCTAATCTGATGGGTTCGTCCTGTCTCCAAGACACACTCCACCAACGTGACATATCCGAATCGCTCTAAAACACGGTAGTGGGTAACAGCACTTTTCCCAATATCAGAGTCAGGAGGGAACACCTCCATGCGCAGACGGTCTTTCGGATCGCGCCCGATATTCCCTTCTATCCTCCCCTCGTCCTCCACGAAGTTACCCCACACCAAGGCATTATAGCTGCGGTGGGTAGTCTTGTTGAAGAACTGAGCCCCCAGCTTGGTCTTGGCATTTGGAGTCTTCGCGACAACCAGCAGACCGCTTGTGTCCTTATCTATGCGATGGACAAGACCTACTTCGGGGTCATTGGGATCGTAGTCGGGGTTGTTACGCAGATGCCAGGCCACAGCATTCACCAGTGTACCATGATAGTTTCCGCAACCGGGATGCACCACCATACCCGCTTCTTTATTCACCACCATCAGGTCATCATCCTCATAGACGATGGTCAGGGGAATCTCCTCCGCCTCGATGGTATCATCATAATGAGGTCGGTCAAGCATCAATGTGACCACATCTCCCGGTCGCACCTTATAGTTGCTTTTCACCGGATGGTCGTTCACATGGATGAACCCCGCCTCTGCTGCTTTCTGTATCCTGTTCCTACTGGAGTGTTGCAAGTGCTCAAAGAGGAACTTATCTACCCGCAAAGGCATCTGTCCCTGATCGGCAGCGATGCGGAAATGCTCATAGAGCTGGGCCTGTTCCGACAAGTCGGCCTCTTCTAAATCCAGCCTCTCCTCGTCCATTCTCTCGTCTGCCATCTCTTATTCCGGTCCTGTTACCACTTCGAACTCATCCACTTCTCCATTCCCCACCGGCGGCTCGGCAGGTTTCTCCTCAGTGACTTCTGGTTTTGGCTGTTCTGGAAGGGGTTCTTCATCCAACTCTTCGAAGTCATCAATCTCTGGCTCAATATATGCCACAGAGTCGGACATATCTCGTAAGCCATCGCCCACCTGAATGATGAGCATGGCATCCACCGGCACTTTCTGTCCGTTAGACACCAACTTACCACGGCACTTGATGCCATATACCCAGTCCTTCTCGCCCGGCACATACTGCGGATCGCCTACTCTGAAGCCCATTGCCACTAATTTGGCACGCGCCTCGCGGTAGCTGCTGTTGTCGATCACGTCTGGAATCGTGAGTGTAGGCGTATTGGCTGCATTGATCACAACGTAAACGACACGTCCCGATTTCACCGTTGTCCCAGGCAACAGCGACTGTTCCAAGATACAATCCGGCGGAAGCACCTTCACATACCCCGTGTCACTGATTTGTATCTCCAGTCCTAACTGGTCGAGGATGTGCTCGGCATCGGCAAATGATTTATGACGAATATTGGGCACGCGGATTCTCTCTCCGTGGTGGGTATAGAGGTCGATACCGTATTTCACACCGAAACAGGCTGCGACCACTACCAGTGCCATCGCGAATAAGTTGGCCCAAAGTTTCCAACTAAACACCTTTTTGAAGAACTCTGATGACTTCATAAAAACTATGATTGTGAGTGCAAAGATACGATTAAACGAGCACAATACAAAGAAAAAAATCGTTTTTCTTTTATTGTCGGGTGAAAGTATCCTCAGAGAAGCCCAAAGTACAAAAAACAGGAAGAAGTAAAGTGCTTACCTTACTTCTTCCTGTTTTCTTGTTGATTTTGCCTGTCAACCGACTTACTTTCCGTGATTCTCGTCAGAAACAGTCAGTTTTTTACGTCCTTTAGCGCGGCGTGATGACAACACGCGGCGACCGTTCTTTGTTGACATTCTCTCACGGAAGCCGTGCTTGTTCACTCTTTTCCTGTTGTGCGGCTGAAATGTTCTTTTCATTGCTTTATGTATTTATTTTTTGTTATTATTCCCAGATTACATTCCGATTTGGGGTGCAAAAGTACACATATTTTTTGAATTAACAAAGAATTATGCGAATTTTACACAAAACTTTTATGCTTTTTTCTATTTTTATTGTACCTTTGCACCCGAAAATTGAAATTATTTACATCAATCTCATAGATTATATGATTAAATCACAAGACATCAAGAAAGGTACATGCATCCGCATGGACGGAAAGTTGTATTTCTGTATCGACTTCCTTCACGTGAAGCCGGGAAAAGGTAATACCATTATGCGCACTACGCTCAAAGACGTGGTGAGCGGTCGCGTTCTGGAGAAGCGTTTTAACATCGGCGAGGCTTTGGAAGACGTCCGCGTGGAGCGCCGCCCCTATCAGTATCTCTATCAGGAAGGGGAAGACTTCATCTTCATGAACCAGGAGACATACGACCAGATTCCCATCGCCAAGGATCTTATCACAGGTGTTGACTTCATGAAGGAAAGCGACATCGTGGAAGTGGTGAGCGATGCAGACACCAACACCATCCTTTATGCAGAGATGCCGGTGAAGACCGTTCTTCGCATTACTCACTCTGAGCCGGGTGTAAAGGGTGACACCGCAACCAATGCCACCAAGCCTGCCACACTGGAGACAGGTGTAGAGATCCGTGTTCCCCTCTTCATCGATGAAGGTGAGCTCGTACAGGTTGACACCCGCGACGGCAGTTATCTGCAGCGCATGAAAGAATAATATTTGAAACTCTATCAAGATGAGGGTGTGTCATAATGAGGTATGCGCTTTGCGCAGAACCAACATTTCATTTTGACACACCCTCCTTTCAACAACCCATTATTAACTGATCGATTCCTATGAAATACTCCATTATCGTACCCGTTTACAATCGACCTGACGAAGTGAATGAGCTGCTGCAAAGCCTGACTGAGCAGACAGTAAAGGATTTCGAGGTGATTATCGTGGAGGACGGATCATCCACAACCTGCGAGGATGTCTGCGCGAAATATCGAGAACAACTCGATTTGAAGTATTTCATGAAGTCGAACAGCGGTCCAGGACAAAGTCGTAACTACGGAGCAGAGCGCTCACAAGGCGAATGGCTCATCATCTTAGACAGTGATGTCGTTCTGCCTAAAGAGTATCTGTGGCGTGTGGAATGTGGTATGAGGAATGAGAAGAGCATGGCTGCCTTTGGCGGTCCCGACGCTTCCCATCCGTCTTTCACACCAGTGCAGAAAGCCATCAGCTATTCCATGACATCATTCTTTACAACCGGCGGCATCCGAGGAGGAAAGAAGAAGCTCGACAAGTTCTATCCTCGTTCGTTTAACATGGGTATCCGCCGCGATGTCTATCAGCAGTTAGGCGGCTTCAGTAAGATGCGTTTCGGCGAGGATATCGACTTCTCCTACCGTATCGTGGAAGCAGGCCACCACACCTGCCTGATTCCTGAAGCATGGGTATGGCACAAGCGGCGCACGGACTTCCGCAAATTCTATCGTCAGGTATTTAACAGCGGTATTGCCCGTATCAACCTCACGAAGCGCCACCCTGGTACGCTGAAGCTTGTACATCTCCTGCCCACCGTCTTCACCTTAGGCGTCATCGGCTGTCTGCTGTTGCTCCTCGTGGGAGCCGGTCTTTACATCCAAGGCGAGTGGCTGGATGCCAACGGTCTCCGTCCTACTGACAACATGCACCAAGGGGTAGGCTTTGTGTTCTGTGTATTGGCCTTGTTCCCCCTACTCCTCTACAGCCTCATCATCTTCATCGATTCCACTATCCGCAACAAGAGTCTGTGGGTAGGCTTACTCTCCATCCCTGCCGCCTTCACCCAGCTCATGGGCTACGGCTTCGGTTTCCTCAAAGCCTGGTGGAAACGGTGCGTAAGGAAACAAGACGAGTTCACTGCCTTCGAACGTACGTTCTACAAATAACGTTCTGCTTGTAGCACTCCATCCTTCGGGACATAACTAACATCCATTGAAAACTATTCACCTAATCATCAAATGAAAAACAAACTTAGTATCAGCTTATGGGCAGAAGAAGACCGTCCACGAGAAAAGATGGTCATGCATGGCTCAGAGGCACTCAGCGATGCTGAACTGCTGGCCATACTGATCGGTTCCGGCTCCACCAAAGAGAGTGCCGTGGATCTCATGAAACGTTTACTTAACGATTGCGGGAACAACCTGAACACCTTAGGTAAGAAAAGCATACACGAACTGTGCCAGTATAACGGCATCGGCGAAGCCAAAGCCATCACCATCCTCTCAGCCTGTGAGTTAGGGAAGAGGAGACAATTGGAAAAGGTGCAGGAGCGTAAACGCATCGACTCTGCGAATGCCATCTACGACTACATGCACCCGATGATGCAAGACCTCGCCACCGAGGAGGCATGGATCCTGCTGATGAATCAGAACTACCGTCTCATCAAGACCGTGCGTATCAGCCGAGGTGGTATCAGCGAGACTGCCGTCGATATACGAATCATCCTGAAGGAGGCGCTGCTCTGCAATGCCACCGTGGTGGCACTCTGCCACAACCATCCCAGCAACAACCCGTCACCCAGCCGTGATGACGACCGTTTAACAGAACGGGTGAAGAAAGCCTGCGACATCATGCGCATCTACCTCCTCGACCATCTCGTGGTTACCGACGGGGCTTACTACAGTTATCATGAACAAGGACGACTGTGATCAACGCTTCCCAGAGTTCATAAAAATAAAAAATATCTTACAATTTGTTTGGGAGTTAATCCAAAATATTGTATATTTGCAGACGACTCACTAAAAAAAAGGAAAACTATGGACTTTGGAAAAATCTTATTGAAATTAGCGGGAGTTGCCAAGGACTATCTTGACAAACAGCAGAAGGAAGCAGAACCAGTGCGACCGGCACGACCTGTTGAACGTCCTGCAGCTACATTTGCAGAAAAGGAAAAGACCGACACTGAGTGGGAAACCTATTTCCGGGATATTCTACGGAGCGAGTTCTCATCATACAGCATTCGTGAGAAAGTACCCGTGACGGATCTCGTTGGATTCGTCAGCGATGAAGCCCAGCTCTATACGACACGTCCCACGCAGGCCTACAAGGCCGAATGGGGCCAACCCTACACCTTCGTGCTGGAGGCTGAGGGAAAGGCTAAGGCCGTAGTCATGCTGGGCAAAGGTCACAGTCACGATGAAAATGTGAAGTATCTCATTGCGAGGATGTATGCCGAGAAGTTAGCCCTTCCCTACATCAACTTCTACACGCAGATGCCCAACGAAAGGAGCTACGTGATTGGGCGCATCCGCAAATTCTTAGCATAAGAGACATCGAAAAAGGGGATGCAGCATGACTGCGCCTGCAAAGGAGGCAGCCTTACCTATCATCATGTTTTGCAGGCTGGCAAGGTAAGGTATCCTCTCGTGATCCGCAATTTTGCGGATTCAAAATCCTCCCCTTTTTCTTTTTTTATCATGGAAAGCCTCATCACACAGCTGTCCCAACAGGATGTCTGGGACGAGTATATCGCCTACCGACTGCTGAAAGGTCGTTTCACCTGGCATGAGTTCCGCGAAGCCGACCGTTTCGTAGAGAAGGAACAGTATCTTCACCTTGTACAGAGAATGATGCAGGGTGACGGCTTGGGCATTCCCACGAAGAAGATCGTCAACAAGATGGGCACGGGCAAGAAACGGGTGGTCTATAGCTTTGCGCCCGAGGCGATGAAGGTACTTAAAGTCATTGCCTTCAGACTTTATGACTACGATCACTTTTTTGCCCCCAACTGCTATGCGTTCCGCCGAGGCAAGAAGGTGCATGATGCCGTCTTGCAGATCAACAGGGCTGTGGCCAATCAAAAGATGTGGGCTTACAAACTCGACATCCACGATTATTTCAATTCCATCTCCATCGATATCCTGCTTCCGATGCTGAAGGAGATGATGGCCGATGACCCTCCTCTGTTCCGTTTCTTCGAAAAGATGCTTACCGACAAGCGCGTTGTCTATAACGGGGAAACGATTCTGGAGAGTCATGGGGTGATGGCAGGAACACCCACCTCCCCCTTCCTTGCCAATGTCTATCTGAAAGATATTGACAAGCATTTCCATGATGCCGGTGTCGTCTATGCCCGCTATTCCGATGACATCATCCTGTTTGCCCCCGACCTTAAAACACTGGAGGGATACAAGTGTCAGATGGCCCACTATCTTCAGCAATACCGACTGGAGGTGAACCCCGATAAGGAAATGATCTATTCGCCCGATGAAGCCTACGAGTTCTTAGGCTTCAAATGTCATGGTCACCAGATAGATATCTCGGAGGCGGCCAAGAAGAAGATGAAGGGGAGAATCAAACGGGCAGCAAAGTCACTCCTTCGTTGGCGCAACACGAAGCACATTGCACCCGAAAAGGCAATGAAGGGCCTTATCAACCACTTCAACAGGAAATTCTTCGAGAGCGATGATCCCGAGACACTCACCTGGTCAAGGTGGTTCTTTCCCGTCATCAACCAGACCGATGGTTTGAAGGAGATCGACCACTATCTTCAACAGAACATCCGCTACCTTGCCACGGGTAAGCACAGTAAGGCGAACTACCGCACCGACTACGCCCAACTCAAACAGTTAGGCTACAGGAGTCTGGTAAATGAATACTATGCCTGCAAGAATGAATCCATGCCCAAAGTGGTGTCGTAATCGGGTTCTGCCCTCGACAACTTGCAAAAGTTACAGTTTGCTCTCCCCTTCCACGTATTCTTCCAGCAACAGATGTTCACCGTCGAACACCACGTAGGTGAACTGCCAGATCCAGTCGCCGATGATCATCATCCGCGCCTTTCTCGACAGCATCAGGTCGAGTTCGATATGGCGGTGCCCGTAAATGAAGTAGTCGATGTTGGGATGTGTTTTTATGTACTCCTTGGTATAGAGCACCAGGAACTCCTTATCCTCTCCCATGTAGGGCGGCTCCTTCCCGTCGGCACGCTTCATCCGTGAATGTTTCGCCCAAGTCTGTCCGAACCACATCGACCACCGAGGATGGAGAGTAGAGAACAGATGCTGACAGGCACGGTTATGGAACATCCTGCGGATGAACTTGAATTTCTTGTCAGGATCGCCCAGTCCGTCGCCATGCGCCATCATGAACACCTTGCCATAGATCTCCGTGGTGAGCGGCTGCTTATGCAGAATCACGCCACACTCCTCCTCCAAGTAGCCATACATCCAGATGTCGTGGTTACCGGTGAAGTAATGCACCTCCACGCCCATATCGGTCAGTTCCGAAATCTTCCCTAAGAAACGGGTATAACCTTTCGGCACGGCATATTTCCATTCATACCAGAAATCGAACATGTCGCCCAACAGATACACGGCAGCCGCCTTGTGCTTGATGTCATCAAGGAACCTCACCAATCGTCTTTCCTGCATCCTTTGATGCGGGATAGCCCACGAGCCGAGGTGAGCATCGCTTAAAATGTAGACATTTTTCATAACTGAGAGTTGAGAGTTGAGAACTGAGAGGTATGATTACCACTATTAAACAGAAAGATATAATTACCACTGTTATATGGATATACCGTTCTTTCTTTTAAGGGTTTTGATGGAACTAACAAGTAAACATACAAGTTCGTTGGCATCATGATATATTGATTCATATTCTTTATCGTTTATGTAATTACCATAATGCAGATTTTTGATCCAATAGACGGTTTCATCTGCTTCCTTTAGGGCTATACTCAGTTTGTGAATGAAGTCGGGGGTACTTTGAGCATTCCTACTCTCTGATATATTTGCACCAATACTTGTACCGCTTCTAAGAACCTGTTTTGAGATAACATACTCTCCCTTTTGGGATGTTAAATACTGATACATCTTTACTATCCTACCACTGAACGATTCGGATTTGTCAAGCAATAGACTCCTATCTCTTTTCATCATAGTATCATCATAATAACAATCCCTGAAGGTAATCATACCTCTCAGTTCTCAGTTTTCAGTTTTCAGTTCTCAACTAATCAAATCCCAATTCAACCCTCGCCTCTTCACTCATCATACTCTGGTCCCAGGCGGGTTCGAAGACCAGATTGACGTTGACATTATGAACACCTTCCACGCTTTCGATCTTTGTACGCACATCCTCAAGGATGAAGTCGGCAGCGGGACAGTTGGGAGCCGTGAAGGTCATATCGACCTCCACATCACCCTCATCCTGAACATCGATCTTGTAGATCATGCCCAGGTCGTAGATATTCACTGGTATCTCGGGGTCGTACACCGTTTTGATCACATCTACGATATTCTCTTCTATTTTTATTCTTTCTTCCTGTGTCATGGGTTACAAAGGTACAAATAAGTGAGCGAAAAACCAAATTTTGGAGTAGCGAATACAAAGAAATGCCTGCATTTCTTTTGTTGAGTCGAAACAAAATAAAACCAAGGACCAAATAGATACACCTACGGCGAAGGAATTGGAAACGAATATAAATAATTGGAAGAGTGCCTTGAGCGAAAGCGATTTTTTATTATTTGTGGAAATAATTATTCTAATTATTCTAATTCGTTTCCCCCATCCTTCGCCATGGGCGACTATTCTATTTTGTTAATTGTTAATTTTCTGAATAATCTTAACGAATTAACTTCGCTTAACGCAAAATACGGGCACGGGAAGAACCAACCGCTCTCTCGGTCGAAAACGAGCGATTCTGACGAGGCTTGGTAAGGTGTTGATAATGGAATGCGAATTATCCTGACAATAGCTCACGTTAAGTTCATGGAGTTAATGCTATAGCTATCAGGAAAAGACTATAGCCAACGACCAAAAACGTCAGGCATTTCAGAAACCGCCACCGGGGAAACCACCACCGAAGCCACCACCCCCTGGGAAGCCACCGCGACCGCCACGACCACCACGACCACCACGGCCGTTCTGCATACCTCCCCATCCTTGTCCTTGATTATTGCCAAAGAGGTTCAGTCGGTAGCTCACATGGAGCATGGCATAGCTGGTAATGGAGTTCACCTCACGGTCGGTCCAGCCGTTAGCCGTTACGTTACGGGTGAAGTTCGACTGCTGGTTCAGGATGTCATACCATTGCAGCATCACCGTGAGCTTCTTGCCTTTCAGGAACCCATGTGACAGCTGCGCATTCCAGATCATCTCATTGGTGTTGAGGGTCTGGTCGTCATACCCTCGCTTACTGAACATATTGATATCGGTTGACAGACTGGTACCCCACGGGAAAGTGATCCGAGTGTTCCCGCCGTATGAGAAGTTCCAGGTGGTGAGGTTTCGGGATGCCTGCAACCTGTTCTCCGTATGGGCATAAGTGGCACGACCGTTCAGTGAGACGCTGAGCCACGAGTTGCGGTAGCTCAACGACACATCGGGAGACACATTATAGGTATGTGTGACATTACGATCGGGGATGGCCGTGCGGTTCAGGTTCACATAACCGATCTGGTGGTTATAGCTGGCATTCACGCCGCCACTCACATCCCAGCGGTTCAGGGTGTCGAGACCGAGATTGAACGAGCCGCCACCATTGATGCTCCAGTTACCGTTGATATTCTCCGGTCGGGAGATACGTCCACCGGTTCTCTCGTTATAGGTAACAACATTACCAATAGAATTCCTCGTGGTGCGGAACCCTGCATTGGTACTGAAACTCCAGTGACGCTGCGCCTTCGGAATCATGAAGCCCTCCGGACTCTCTTCGAGCTTTTGTGCCCGCATCATCTGGAAGTTCACGTTCAGGTTTGTATTGAATGATGGTTTCAATCCTGGGTTACCCATCGAGATGTTCAAGGGGTTTGTATCATCGTAGATATCAAGCAACTGTGTGATATTGGGCTGCGACGACTGTCCTCTCAACTGCACCTGAAGGTTCGTCTGCTGATTGAAACGATAGCGCACATTCAGGGTTGGCGACACATTGGTCACAGTACGTGTCGTATCAATGGGGATGCCCAGATACTGCTGGATATAGTGTGAGTGTTGCGGCTGAAAGGACACACCGGCATTCATGTTCAGCTTATCGCGCACCACACGCAGCTGGAGATCCACGTTGTGGTTGTTTTCCGTGCGCTCGGAGTAGCGACTCAGACGGTCGCTGAGGTACATCTCATAAGGATTGTCGAGGTAGCCGAACAAACGGGTCCATTCACGATAGTCGTTGATGACATCGGCAAAGGCCTCATCGGTAAAGGAGGGGAAGTCGTAGGTGGCAGGATCGCTCTTCTGACGACTGTAGTTATAACGGTAGTTCATCTGGAGGAAGATGCCCTGGGCACCGAAGCCGCGACCGAAATTCCTCATGCCACCGCCGCCAAACGGTCCGCGCACCCTCACCGTATCCATGGGCGATGGTTTCGGTTTGAAGTTGTATAACGGCTCTGTATAGGTAACACCAACAGAATAGCTGAAGTTGTCACCATTCGACAGTGTATAGCGGTTGGTTTGGTAAGTGGAGTCGTTGCCCAGCATGTTCTGGGTCTGGTAGAGGCGCACGGCCGAGAGGTTGGCATTGCGATTGTCGTTGTCGCTGTAGTTGACGTTCGAGCTGATGGCTACGTTACGTCCCTTACTACCTAAGCGACGGGTGATCTGCAGCTGGGAACTGAGGTTTTTGTTTTCACCGTACGACAACGATTTCCTCTCGTCTCTGTTCACGATCAGGTCATGCTCATCCATATAGTGCAGACTCTCTTCGCTCAAGGCATCACTCACATAGTCGAAGGGATTGGCATTGAACGAAGCCGAGTTAGAGAACGAACGACTGTCGTTGCTGCCCAAGCTGACATTGGGGCGGAAAGACAGGGTGGTGACACTGTCGATGTTCCACTGCAGGTTCATGTTTCCTGTCCAGTTGTTGTTGCGCGAATAGCTCTGACTGACGCTGTTTGAGAAGGCACCGCCCCGGGTGTTGACGAAGTTCTCCGATCCCGTACGGTTCCAGTTGTCGGCATCATTACGTGTCCAGGTTACTCGCCCGTTCACCCTCAGGTCTCTCGTTTTCTCGTAGCTCACATCCAGTGCCGCTGTCTTCGTTTCTCGCTGTCCCTGGTTATTACCACGACCTCGACCACCACGACCCGAGAAGTTTCGGTCGTTCACGTTGTTGGCATTACCCATGAAGGTATAGCGCATGGCACCGAAAGGTTTCATCGCAGTGAGACGGATACCATAGCGTTTGTCTGTACCGTAACCCACATCAGGGTTCATCTGTAAGCCGTTACGTGCACTGCGCTTGGTCTCAAACTCCAGCACAAAGTCATCATTACCATCATCAATACCTGTTGCCCTTGACAAGTCGCTCTTCTCATCGTATGCCTTCACCTTATCGATCACATACGAGGGCAGGTTCTTCATCACGGCATCATTGTTACCTGTCATAAAATCACGGCCATCCATCTTGAAGCGTCTCACCGTCTTGCCATTGATCGTCACACCGCCGTTCTCGTCGATCTTCGCACCGGGCAACATCTCCACCAGTGATTCGATGACCGCCCCTTCGGGCACACGGAAGGCGTCGGCATTATAAACCACTGTATCATCCTTGACCACCATCTTGGGGACATTGGCCAGCACCACGGTCTCATCCAACTGCAAGGCATCATGTTCCATCACGATCTGTCCGACAGCAAGCGACCTGCCATTCACCTTTGTGAGTGGTTTGTTCACCACCTTGTAGCCTAAGTAACTCACGCGGAGCAGGTAGTTCCCTGCTTTCAGGGTATTGAACGAGAAATGACCACGACTGTCGGAATAGGCACCAGCCACATAGGTGGTGTCGGTCTTCCCATTCGTGAGCCTTCCTAATCTGTATAACTGAATGGTGGCATTGGCCAAGGCTTCGCGTTGTTCACTATCGATGACACTACCCGACAATGACTCACTCTGCGCCCAGGCGCCCAGGCTGATCGCCATTGCCACAAACAAGACAAGAGGGCGTAAATGAAATATCATATAACAAAAGGATTAATAAACTGCTAACATACAAGTCTGTTTATTAGAGTGTCATTATCGCATAAAGTTTAATCCGCCCACACAAAATTATCATATAAAATTCATTTTTCGCTCCGATTGCAGCATTCGAAGTCACGGAGACACGAGCATACGATCGGGCACAAGACATACGAAAAAAGCACCAAAGTATCCATGGATTCATGGGCTTTGGTGCTTAGATCATGAAGTAACCCTGTGCGGTTACTTCAGCAGATTCATCGTGTCGGTGGCAATCATCAGCTCCTCATCAGTAGGAATCACCAACACCTTCACCTTGGAGTCATCGGCGGAGATCACTGCCTCCTCACCACGGACATTGTTCTTCGAGTCATCGAACTTGATGCCTAAGAACTCCATGTCCTTACATACCTCTGCGCGCATACTGGTCTGGTTCTCGCCTACACCGGCAGTGAAGACAACGACATCCAGTCCGCCCATGGCAGCAGCGTATGCACCGATGTATTTCTTAATACGGTAGAAATACATATCCTGTGCTAACTTAGCACGTGGATCACCAGCCTTGGCAGCATTCTCCACATCACGCATATCGCTGGAACCGCCCGTCAGACCAGCCACACCGCTCTTCTTATTCAACAGGTTCGACATGCCATCGGCATCTAAGCCCAGCTTCTTCTCGATGAAAGTCACGGCACCACCATCGATATCACCGGCACGGGTTCCCATCACCAAGCCTTCCAGCGGAGTGAGACCCATAGAGGTATCAATGCACTTACCGTCTTTCACAGCAGCAATGGAACCGCCGTTACCCACATGACAGGTCACCATCTTCGTACCCTCGGCAGGAATGCCTAAGAACTCACAGGCACGGGCAGAGACATAACGGTGGGAGGTGCCATGGAAACCGTAGCGACGGATACCGTACTTCTCATACAGCTCGTAGGGGATGGCATACATAAAGGCCTTCGGCGGCATGGTCTGGTGGAAAGCGGTATCGAAGACACCCACCTGCGGCAGACCGGGCATCAGTTCCTTCACGGCATTCACGCCCTTCAGGTTAGCGGGGTTATGCAGCGGAGCCAGATCGGAGCATTCCTCAAACACCTTCAGCACTTCATCGGTGAGGATCACACTCTTGTTGAACTTTTCTCCGCCATGCACCATGCGGTGTCCCACAGCATCGATCTCACTGAGGTCCTTGATCACGCCAATCTCAGGGTCGGTGAGCAGTGAGAAGATGAACTTCACGCCCTCGGTATGCTCGGGTATGTCGTGCATAATCTTTTTCTTCTCGCCATTGGCAAGTTTCACTTTTACAAAGGAACCGTCCAGGCCCACACGCTCTGCACCGCCACTGGTCATCACGGACTTATCATCCATGTTATATAATGCATATTTAATAGAACTGCTGCCACAGTTTAATACCAATATTTTCATAATCTATAGTTATTTACTGAAACGAATGTGAATAATGAGAATAATTTATCCACGAATATGAATAATAACTTTTAATGAGAATAATGACTATTCTGAAATAAAGAACTTATAATTATCCTGATTCAAGAGTACGAAGTCATCATCTTCTGGGAGATATAGATAGCGTTCCGTATAAAGCTTTTTTTCTCCGAAGTTAAAGATAATTCCTCTTTCTGCCTTGGAAATACGCATGTAGTTCATAAGTTGTGCCCGATGGGCAGGGATAATCTCATCAACAGACTTAAATTCAATAACGATACCATGGAAAAAGAAATCGGCAAAGTACGTTTTTTCCATCAACATACCTTTATAATAAAGCCTAAGTTCTTTTTCTCTCTCGAACAGTTTTCCTCTAAGCTTCATTTCCAAAGCAAAAGCTTCTTGGTAGATAGGTTCTGCCATGCCTCGTCCCAGTGTCTTATGGACCTCCATGGCTATTCCTACCACCTCGTACATATCATGATACTCCTGCTTTGTCATAAAAAACAATTATTCTAATATGTGGATTAATTATTCTAATTATTCTAATTCGTTTCTTGATATTATAATAATATTATTACCTTTTGATTATAATTATTCTTTCGCTTACTTCGCATCCATTGCCTGACAAGCAGTGATGGCGACGAGGTAGTAGATGTCTTCCACGGAGCAACCACGGGAGAGATCATTCACTGGACGGGCGATTCCCTGGAGGATCGGACCAATGGCAATGGCATCACCAAGGCGCTGCACAAGCTTATAGGCGATGTTACCCACCTCAAGGTTCGGGAACACGAGTACATTGGCATTGCCGGCGATCTCACTGCCCGGAGCCTTTTTCTTTCCTACACCGGGAACCAAGGCAGCATCAGCCTGCAGCTCACCATCGATCTTCAACGACGGATCAAGTTCCTTGGCCAGCTTCGTAGCCTCGATCACCTTGTCAACCACCTCATGGGTTGCACTGCCCTTGGTGGAGAAGCTCAGCATGGCCACACGGGGATCCTCAAATCCAGCCACGCTCTTGGCCGTCTGAGCCGTACAAACGGCAATCTGCGAGAGTTGGTTGGCATCGGGCATCGGCGTGACAGCCACATCACCCACAACCAGCACACCATCCTCACCGTATTCGGGCTTCTGGGTGATCAGCAGCATTGCTCCACTCACACAGGTGATACCCGGAGCCGTCTTGATAATCTGCAAGGCAGGGCGCAAGGTCTCGCCCGTCGTAGAGAGGGCACCAGAGATCTGTCCGTCAGCATCACCGGTCTTGATGATCATACATCCTAAGTAGAGCGGATTCTTCACCAGCTCACGGGCCTGCTCAATAGTCATACCCTTCTTCTTACGGAGTTCAGCCAGCAACTGGGCATACTCCTCGCTCTTCTCACAGTTCAGCGGATCAATGAGCGTTGCCTTGTCAATGTGAGTCAGGCCTTTCTCCTTAGCCAAGGCATGTACCTTCTCGGGATTACCGATCAGGATGATGTCAGCCATGTCTTCTGCCAACACACGGTCGGCAGCAGTCAGTGTTCTCTCTTCTTCTGCTTCGGGAAGCACGATACGCTGTTTGTTACTCTTAGCGCGATTGATGATTTGTTGAATTAAATCCATAGTTCTGTAGTTTATATATAATAATTTGTCATATCGAGTTTGCAAAAGTAGCAAAAATAATCCATATAGCAGATGTATAGTCCGATAAAAATTGTTATTTTTATGAACTATGCCCTACCAACTATGAACTATGAACTAAGAACTAAGAACCATGAACATCCTCCAGCCCCATCTCCTTGGTGAGGATTCTCTCCAGTTCCTCTGCCGAGAGGCGTAGCTGGAAGTTTCCCTGGATGGCCACGCTGATACGTCCTGTCTCCTCTGAACAGACCACGGCGATGGCATCTGTCTCCTGAGAGACACCTAAGGCAGCGCGGTGGCGAAGACCCAGTTCTTTCGGGATATCCACACTGTGAGATACGGGTAAGATACATCCCGCAGCACGGATACGCTTCTTCGAGATCACCATGGCACCATCATGCAGCGGTGAGTTCTTGAAGAAAATATTCTCGATGAGACGCTGGTTGATATTGGCATCAATCTCATCACCGGTGGAGACGATCTCCGTAAGCTGGGAGTTTCGTTCAATGACAATCAGCGCACCCACCTTACGACGAGCCATGTTCATACAGGCCATGACGATGGGCATGATCGTCTCCTTGTCGGTTTTCTGCTTTCCCCTACCATCGCCACGGAACAGTTTCACCAATGAATGAACGCGCTGCTGGGCACCAAGGTTGTAGAGGAACTTCCTGATCTCATCCTGAAAGATGATGATGATGACGAGCACTCCCACACTCACCAGCTTGTCCATGATACTGCCCAACAGCCGCATCTCCAGAATCTGACTCACGAAAAGCCATACAACAATAAACACAAGGATGCCGATGAAGACATTCAGCGAACGTGATTCCTTCATCAGTCGGTAACAGTAGTAGAGCATCGTCGCCACCAGGACGATATCCACAATATCTTTTATTCCAAAATCAAACACTTTTCTTTTAATTTATGTTAAATGGTCAAGGGTCGAAGGTCAAAGGTCGAAGGTTGAAGGTCAAGGGGTAAAGGTCGAAGGCCCTATCAGTTTCACAGCCTCGACTGCCTCACGCACATCATGCACCCGGAGGATCGATGCTCCTTTCAGCAAAGCCATCGTATGGAGCACGGTTGTGCCGTTCAATGCCTGATCGGGGGTGATACCCAACAGTTTCCAGATCATGCTCTTGCGAGATACACCCACAAGAATCGGTAACTGCATCACACGGAGAAGCTCCAGGTCATGCAGCAACTCGTGGTTCTGCTCCAACGTCTTGCCGAAGCCGAAACCAGGATCAAGGATTATGTCTTTCTGTCCTAAGTCACGCAATGCCTGCACACTGCGGGAGAAATCAAGTAACACATCATGTAAGGTGGGGGCCGATGACATATAGATATAAGGAACACCCAGACGACTCACCAGACGGAACATCGCATCGCTGCCCTCTACATCGTTGATGATGTCAGCACCATATTCCTGAACGGCCATCTTCGCAACATCGGGACGGAAGGTGTCAACAGATAATATGGCATCGGGCAATTCCCGACGCACCACCGACAAGGCTATTCGCAAACGGGCCATCTCTTCCTGCTGAGTGGCAAGGACACCTCCCGGACGGGTGGAACAGGCCCCCACGTCAATGATCGCACCTCCCTCGGCAATGACCTGACGGGCACGTGCCGCTATCTCTTCCTCGGTCTGCATCCTGCTGCCAGAGAAGAAAGAATCGGGCGTCACATTCAGGATACCCATCACCAATGGTGCCGACAAGTCGAGCAGCCGTCCACCTACATTGATCGTATAACTCATATTTGGGGCAAAGTTAGTAAAAAACACTGACGTTACAAAGCA
>DETG01000117.1:20934-28823 GCA_002361535.1 Prevotella sp. UBA3294 | reverse complement strand
GGCAGTTTAGCAAACTGCTGGTTTCAGCCACTCACCCATCCTTCCAGATGTCTCAGCTGCAAACCTTGGGGTTATCTCCTTGATTGCGGGTGCAAAGGTAATGCTTTCTTTTGATACCTGCAAATTTTTTTATGAGAAATTTTCAGAAAAATATACTTTTCCTGTTTATTCCACGATTTTTATCATCTTAAAGAGGGAAATCTTTCCATCGGGATTGATGGTGGCATTCACCTTGAATTTGTTGGTACCGTTCTTTGCGCTTTCAATGAACTCCACATCTTGGTTCGCAGAGAAGCTCACGTTGAGTTCATAACGGTCGTCGGCAACCTCCCGCTTCTTAATGTCGTAGTTGCCGGGCAGTCGCCACACCATCCTGACGATACCCTCCTTGTAGAGTTTGTCCATCATATCCACGACATCTCCTTTTGTAGCGTTCTCTTTGTTAAGAAGTGTCATCTCTTCGGCCACGGTATTCTTCAGGGCCTCCTCATCTTTCTCGTTGATGGCAACGAAGAAGTTGTGGAATACGTTTGTCACCAACAACTTCTCTTCGGGTGTGACATCCTGAGCCTTGAGTTTCTTCATCAGTTCCTCTGCCTCATCATAGTGGTCGCCATCGGGATGGTCGGTCATGTAGGTCTGATAAGCTTCGGGAGTATTGATATTGTTACTTTGTGCCCAGTCGATGGAGTCGATCTTATGCATGGCCAGCTGACGGTGAGGCGTGCCCGGATATTTGTTCAGGTAGTCCATCAGTGCTGCCTTAGAATTGCTCACGAGGGCATTTGTCCAGTCAAGGTCGGCCTGTTTGATGGCTTTCAGATGTGCCTCGATGCTGTCGCGGTGCTCTTGTGGCGCATCTTTGAATGAGTCGAGGTAGCCTTGCAGGATCAGGGGTTCGTTGCTGCGCATGGCAATCTCGTACTCCTCATTCTCACGGTTCTCTTGTGCCTGGTTGTACATGTAGTAGCATACGCCGAAGACAAGGAGCGCGATGACGAAGGAAACGAGGATGGCGGTCTTACTGGCTTTCTTTTTGGCAGGAGGAGTAGGAGGTGCCTGCTTACTCTTTTTTGTGGGAATTGTGGGAGGAACGGCTTGTGAAGCCTTGTTCTCTTTGACTGTCGTCTCTGTCGGGGAGACTATAGCAGGGGAAACTTCTTCGGAAGAGGGGGTGGGGATGTCCTCATTCGTAGCATTGGGATGGGAATGTGGCCGTGTGGGACGGAGGCAATGAGGACAAAGCTCCTCGTCGCTGAAATAGATTTCTCCGCAGTCGGGACATTTGACAATCTTGCCCGCAATTTCCACTCCGCAATAGGGACAAGTGGGTGCTTTATCACTGATTTGATGTCCGCACTCTGGACATTTGATAATTGCCATATCTAATGATGTTTATCCTTGTTGTTCAGGGATGACTACCGATGGCGGAAACGGATCTCACGCATGCTGTGCCTTCCCATAAACCTACTTTTATCTACGTACGTGTTAATACCATTGATGCGCCCCTTGGCCGTGTATTGCCAGATCAGGTAATCACGGTCGTCAGCCAGAACAGGAGGCTCGTTTGCATACATCGCAACCATCAGGGGATAGTCGTCGATCTTTCGCTGGAGGTGTTTGTTGTAGAAATTCCTGCCTGTATAGATGAGGGGTTTCTGCCGATAAGCTTCTTCCACCATTTCAAGGAATTTCATCAGTGAGTCGCAGAACTGTACGGTGGAAAGACCGCCCGTTGATTCCACGTCGATCATGGGAATCAGATCCTGATCGCCTGGGCGACATTGTGTCTTGAAATTCTCCAGCTGTTTTTTCAGTTCTGACTTGGGACGGAAGAAATGGTAGCTTCCCACTTTCAGTCCGTATCGGTGAGCCAGTTCGATGTTCTGTTCATATTTATCGTCAATCCTGTCACCGCCTTCCGTCGCCTTCAGATACACGTATTGCATCTTCGTGTTGTCACCCACGGTTTCCCAGAACACCTTTCCCTGATAGTGACTGAGATCGATGCCATGGATGTGCGTACAGGTGTCCTCGCACAGAATATAGCTATCTTGGGCGTGGGCACTGACAGTAATGACAGCGGTGAAGAGTATTGATATTAGTTTCTTTAAGCTATTCATACTTGCAAAGGTACGAATAAATCTTGTAATTATATCATCAAGAAGTCAGAATTTAAAAACCTTAACTATTATTCTTCGATCTCGGAAAGACTCTTGGCGAAGTTTGCCAGGAAATTGCTGGTGGTCTCAAAAGGATTGTAGCGGAAATACCTGACACTCCTGCGAAGATTCCTGCGGAGCACACGACTGTTGTTTTCCACCATTCCATTGGTACGCATCCTGAAATGCCAGTTCTCGGCAGTGTCGGAGGCTGTGTGGGTTAATGAGCGCTGGGTGAGATTGGCTGCCCCTTTCTCTTCTTTTCCCATGAAAGGGATCTCACTCAGGTCGAAATGAAAGATGTCGATGAGGATGCTGCCTTGCAGACTGGCCAGTCGCATCACCCCTAAGCTATGTAGCCACTGTTCAAGTTTGACGAAGTCAACGCGGTTCCCTTTAGTCCGGAGATATCTACCCATCTCAATGATTCCGTTTAGGGAGATTCCTTTGGTGAGTGTCTGGTTGATATTATATATAATAATGTGTAGCATCTGAACAGTCTCCTGTGAATATTCCTCACTGTTCAGTTCCTTCTGCAGCAGTTTTTTCTGCTTTCGCTTGAGAAAGAAATTACTGAACTGAGGCTCCATTTGTTCGATGGTGTTTGTTGAGGTGCTGACATCCGGGACCCTCATGCTACTTAATAGTTTCAGTTCTTGTTGGAGGGTGGGGGAGACAGTCAGGTTCTGATCGTTTTCATATCGATGGAACCCTTGTGCAATGAAAGGCAGCACATCTTGTACGTCGGCAATCTGGATCAGTCGTTTCCACTTGAAGGTGGACATCGGCTCAACGTCCTCAATCTCCTCGAACGCTCCAGCGCGGAGGAGTCGGAAGAAATTCCTGTTAATGATATTCGACTGTTTCATATTCGTGCCACATCGATTAACTGTAACGTTTGGGATATCTGAACAAGATGGCCATCAGTGCGATGACACCTACAGTAAAAGGATAATACAGAAAGGGGATGATTTCGATGGGATTGAGCTTAGCCAATCCTGCTGCCATCAGCATCTGTGCTCCGTATGGGATGATGCCCTGCATGCAGCATGAGAATGTGTCGAGAATGCTGGCACATTTCCTGTTATCAACACCGAAGCGGTCGCCGATCTGTTTGGCAATGCCTCCCACGGTGATGATAGCCACGGTGTTGTTAGCCGTACAGATATCTGTCAGAGAGACCAGGGCGGCGATGGAAAGCTCCGCTCCCCGTTTGGTCTTGATATGGGCAGACATCTTGGAGATGATATAGTCGATACCCCCGTTGCTACGAACAATCTCCAAAAGACCTCCCGCCAACATCGTAACGATGATCAGCTCGCTCATACCGAGGATACCATCGCCCATAGCACCAAACCAACCGTAAAGGTCGTAGGTGCCATCAATCATTCCAATGATACCCGTGAGCGTAAGACCGATGGTGAGCACGGCCATCACATTCATCCCAAAGACTGCACAGGCAAGGACGACCAGATAAGGTATCACCTTCACGAACGACACGTCGGGAATGTGGGTCGGACTCTGAATACCGGCTCCCATGAGAATATATACCAACAGGATGAGAAAGGCTGCTGGCATCACGATGAACGAGTTAACCCTGAACTTATCACTCATCCTGCACCCCTGCGTACTGGTGGCCACGATGGTCGTATCAGAGATAAACGAGAGATTGTCGCCAAAGAAGGCACCGCCCACCACAACGGCCGTCATCATGGGGACGTTAGATGCGGTGGAGGTTGCCAATCCTGCGGCAATCGGAACGAGGGCTACTATAGTTCCCACGCTCGTCCCGATGCTTAAAGAGATAAAACATGAGGCAAGAAACAAACCGGCCATCAACATGCTGCCAGGAAGCAGACTAAGTGTCATGTTCACTGTGGCATCGATGCTTCCCATCGTTTTGGCTGAACTGGCAAATGCTCCTGCCAGTACGAAGATCCAAAGCATCATCATCATGTTATTGGTTCCCGCTCCCTTGCTGAACATATCAATGCGCTTGGGAAGCGGGAAATTCCATGAGGTGGCCACGGCATAGATGCTGGCTATCATGAACGCCACGGTGATAGGCACCTTATAGAAGTCACGGGCAACGATACTCGTGATGAGATAAAGTGCGATGAACACCATTAACGGCGACAGGGCCAACAATCCTTTCTTGTTACTCATGGGAGATTCTATACATGTATTTCTTCACCGACCGATTGAGTTATAAGGTCACACCATTCTTGAAGATGGAGATCTCCCGATAACCGTTCTCTTCGTTACGTGCCTTCTCACCGTTGGCCACTGCGATAATCTTGTCGATGAACTTTGCCAGCACATCCTTCATAGGTGTACCTTCCACCAGCTCACCGGCATTGAAGTCAATCCAGTTCGGCTTATTCCTATAAAGGTTGCTGTTCGTGGATATCTTCATGGTGGGAATGAAAGTGCCGAAAGGTGTACCACGGCCAGTGGTGAACAGGACGATCTGACAGCCTGCGGATGCCAGGGCTGTAGAGGCAACGAGATCATTGCCAGGGGCAGACAACAGGTTCAGGCCTTTCACCTGCAGGCGATCACCATAGGCTAACACACCGCTTACCGGGGCACGACCACATTTCTGTGTACAGCCTAAGGCCTTATCTTCGAGGGTGGAGATACCGCCGGCCTTGTTCCCTGGTGACGGGTTCTCACCTACAGGCTCCCCATGGCTGAGGAAATACTCCTTGAAATCGTTCACCAACTTAACGGTCTGATCAAACAACTCGGGTGTCTCGCAACGGTTCATCAGAATGGTCTCTGCACCAAACATCTCGGGTACCTCGGTGAGGATACTGGTGCCGCCCTGGGCAACGAGGTAATCACTGAACTCACCTACAAGTGGGTTGGCTGTGATTCCGCTGAATCCGTCGGAACCACCACATTTCAAACCTACTCTCAGCTCGTTCAGCGGACAGGGCTGGCGTTTGTCTTCTTTGGCAATCTGATACAATTCGCGAAGGATCTTCATACCGGCCTCCACCTCGTCACCTTCCACACGTTGTGTGACAAGCAATTTGATGCGGTCTTTATCGTAGTCGCCAAGCATGGCCATGAAATCCTCCGGCTGGTTGTTCTCACATCCCAAAGAGAGTACGAGCACAGCTCCTGCATTGGGATGGAGCACGATGTCACGTAACACCTTGCGGGTGTTCTCATGATCCTCACTCAGCTGTGAACAGCCGTAGTTGTGGTGCCAGGCATGTACGGCATCGATCCCTTCCAAGCCTGTCTCTTTCTCTAACTGCTGGGCGAGCCTTTCTGCAATGCCGTTCACACAGCCTACCGTGGGCACGATCCACACCTCATTGCGGATGCCAACTTCACCATTCTTCCGTACATACCCGTTGAAAGTGCGGTTGTCGAGCGGAATACTCAGTTTCTCGTTCACGGGATGATACTCGTAGGAGAGCTTTCCAGAGAGATTGGTCTTCAGGTTATTTTCGTTCACCCACTGTCCAGACTTCAAGTCTTCACGAGCATGACCGATCGGGTAGCCGTATTTGATGATGTCCGCACCGGCGGCTGCATCGTCAATCAAGACTTTATGTCCCATCGGAGTGTCTTGAAGTAAAGTCACCTTTTTTTCTCCTACTTCCAGTGTCTCGCCTTTCTTCATCGGGCGCAGACATACAACCACCGAGTCGGCAGGGTTGATTTTGATAAATGCTGATTGTTCCATAGATCTGTTTTTGTATAATTTGTTTGTTAATAGCTATTATAACTGTGTTCTCCTGTAGAAGTCAACATTCTCCTTCGTCAGCAGTTCAATGGGCATATAGTTCACTGGTTCCACCTTCTGTTTCAAGACGATAGCTTTGAATAAAGTGTCCACGCAGTTGTACCCTTGCATGAAGGCATGCTGGGCGATGAGGAAGGAGATGGATCCTTGGCGCAGACAGTTGGCATTCTTTCCTACCATGTCATATCCCATGATCTGTACGTCGCGCCGGTTGGTACGCAGAATGAAATCACCTACGATATGGGCTTTCGAGCACATGGTGATACAGTGATGCAAATGGGGATGCTCCATGAAGAACGTTTCCAGGATACTGTCATATTCGCTCTTGTCCTCATCCAAAGGAAGGTCCAGTTCCACAATGTCGATAGAAGGGTAGTGGTCTCGCATGTAATGTCGGAAACCAACCTCGCGGTTGTCCTGCTGCTTACTGGCCACCTTCCCGTCTTTCGTCTGTTTCATCAGCATGATTTCTTTCTCTCTTGAAGCGACGAGCATCAACATCTTGGCTGCGAAATAGCCACTGCTGAATGAGTCTTGTCCGAAGAAAGAGAGCGGACGGAGGTCGGGCATGTAGGAATCGAGAAGGATAAACGGGATATTCCGCTGGTGCAACTGATCCGTAAAATGCTGTGTGAGTTCGAGTTCACCAGGAACAACGATCACTCCGTTGGGCTCGCTGTCGAGCACATGCTGGAAGGTCTCTGAGAATGTTTTCCGGTCAAACCGCTTGTAATAGGTCACTTTGACATCGATATGGAAGTCGCGGCGGGCATCACAGGCTTTCATCGCCCCTTCCTCGATCTCCTGCCAGTAGGCTTCACTCTCATGCTTAGGCATGATCAGGAAGAATGTGTAGGATTTGTTATAGGCCAGTGCACTGGCATACATGTTGGGCTGATAGTTGATTTCCTTCAACACCTTCTCCACCTTTTCTCGTGCTGCTTTGGAAACATTAGGACGGTTGTGGAGGATTCTGTCAACAGTTCCTACCGATACGCCCGACTTCTCTGCGATGTCTTTGATTCTTACTTTCTGCGCCATTGTGCTTCTGTGTAATATGCTTTTGTTATCAAGTGTGTTCGCGAACACATTTTTGTTATCGAGTGCAAAAATACTAATAAAAGTTGAATTGTGCGAACACACAGCACTTTTTTTTTCAAAAACACAATAATTCTCGTTTTTTATTTGTATATTTGCACCCGAATGCGTACTTTTGTGCACGCAAACAGAAAACAAACGAATTAATCTATAAACATCAAATTTTAAAGGAACAACAAATTATGGCAAAAATTGTAACATTGGGCGAGATCATGCTCCGCCTTTCACCGCAAGGTAACGATCGTTTTATCCAGAGTGAATCATTCCGCATTATCCCTGGAGGCGGAGAGGCAAACGTTGCGATCAGCGTGGCCAACTACGGTCATGACGCTTATTTCGTGTCAAAGCTTCCAAAACATGAGATCGGTCAGATTGCCGTGAATGCTCTTCGCCGTTATGGCGTGAACACGCAGTTCGTGGCTCGTGGCGGCGACCGCGTAGGTTTGTATTATGCTGAGACAGGCGCCTCGATGCGTCCTTCAAAAGTAATCTATGACCGTGCCCATAGTTCAATTGCCGAGGCTGATCCTTCGGATTTCGATTTCGATGCCATCATGGACGGTGCACAGTGGTTCCACTGGAGTGGTATCACCCCAGCTATTTCCGACAAGGCTGCAGAGCTGACCAAACTGGCCTGTGAGGCTGCCAAGCGTCATGGTGTCACTGTATCTGTTGACCTTAATTTCCGTAAGAAACTTTGGACGTCAGAGAAGGCCATTTCGATCATGTGTCCTTTGATGAAGTATGTGGATGTGTGCATTGGCAACGAAGAGGATGCAGAACTTTGTCTTGGCTTTAAGCCCGATGCAGATGTGGAAGGTGGCCAGACCGATGCTGCCGGTTACGAGGGCATCTTCAAGCAGATG
>DETG01000117.1:5026-20894 GCA_002361535.1 Prevotella sp. UBA3294 | reverse complement strand
AGCAGATGATGAAGGAGTTTGGCTTTAAGTATGTTGTCTCTACGCTCCGTGAGAGTTACTCTGCAACCTTCAACGGATGGAAGGCTTTGATCTATAATGGTAAGGAGTTCTATCAGAGCAAGCGCTATGAGATCAATCCTATCATCGACCGAGTAGGTGGTGGTGACTCTTTCTCTGGNNTCAATCCCATCATCGACCGCGTTGGTGGTGGCGATTCGTTCTCAGGCGGATTGATTCACGGCTTGCTGACAAAGGCCACTCAGGGTGAGGCTCTTGAGTTTGCAGTGGCTGCATCAGCACTGAAGCATACGATCAATGGTGACTTCAACTTGGTTTCTGTCGAAGAGGTTGAGTCTCTCGCTGGAGGTAATGCCAACGGTCGTGTACAGAGATAATTTGAATGATCGTAATACCGAAACATCGAATAAAGATTATGGCAAAATTTGATAAGATAGCCGTCCTGAAGAAAATCGGCGATACAGGCATGGTTCCTGTTTTCTACAACAAGGATCTGGAGATTTGTAAGAATGTGGTGAAGGCCTGCTATGAAGGAGGTGTTCGTGCATTTGAGTTTACTAACCGTGGCGACTTCGCTCAGGAGGTATTTGGTGAGTTGGTGAAGTGGGCTGATAAGGAATGTCCCGAACTCGCCTTAGGTATCGGCTCTGTGGTGGATGCTCCCACTGCTGCCATGTATATCCAGCTCGGCGCCTGCTTCGTGGTAGGTCCGTTGTTCAATCCCGACATTGCTCCTGTCTGTAACCGTCGCCTGATTCCATATTGCCCCGGTTGTATGACCGTCAGCGAGATCGGTAAGGCACAGGAACTGGGATGCGACCTCACCAAGGTATTCCCTGGTGATGTGGTTGGACCAAATATGGTGAAAGGCTTGAAGGCTCCAATGCCTTGGTCGAAGATCATGGTGACTGGTGGTGTTGCCCCTGAGGAGGAGAATCTGAAGTCTTGGTTCAAGGCCGGTGTCTATTGTGTGGGTATGGGTTCCAAGCTGTTCCCGAAGGACAAAGTGGCCGCCGGTGACTGGCAGTATGTAACCGATAAATGTAAGGAGGCTCTTGGCTACGTTGCTAAGGCTCGCGCTTAAATATTTCCTTTCGAAAGGCTCAATAGGCATTTCCCTATTGGGCCTTTTGTGCTTTTCAGCATGTTCCACTACTCATCATCCTGAGGTGGATCAGCTGAATGACAAATCGTATGCATTCCATTATCGGAATCTTGACTCCACATGGTACTATGCACAGCAGGCTTTCTCACGTTCTGAAGATTATGACGACGGGAAAGCGGAGGCCCTGAACAACATGGCATTTGTCAGTCTGGCCCGCATGCAATATCAGGAAGCATTCCGACAGTTGGACAGTGTGCAGGATGTGACAGACAACCAGATAGAGATCTTAGTGGCCGACATCCAGTTGATGCGCCTGTGTCAGCGAGTGTCACGCAATAAGGACTTTTACGAATACTATGAGAAAGCACGCCGTTCATTACGCAGGATAGAGGAGGAGAAAGGGAGTCTGTCTCCTCGCATGAAGCAGCGGATGATCTATGCCCGCAGCGAACTTGCTATTGTCAGCTCCACCTATTATTATTATATCGGTCTTGAACGTTCGTCTGTGGAGTCGTTACAGGCTATTGAGAGTGATGATGAGATCGAGAAAGACACAGCACAGTATTTGAACTATCTCTACCAGATTGGTGCAGGTGGTATCATCACTAAGGGTACGAAGGAGGAAATTAACCAACAGGAATGGGACTACCTGATGAAGTGTTATCTGCTGGCTATCCATACCGGTTACACCTACTGGGAGGCCAATTCCTTACAGGCACTCAGTGAGCATCTCTTCGATCCCGATACCCGTCGGAAACTCATTGGTGATAACTTCCCCGCGATGAAGTTCATCAATCCCGACAACCTTCCCGATTCCCTTTTGGCCGGTTATCTTGCAGAACGCTCCCACATGCTCTTCACCCAATATGGTGATGTGTATCAGGTGGCAGGCTCCTTCCGGACATTGGCCTCCTGCTATTGGGCTCTGGGTGACTACAATGCCGCCGGTTACTACTTAGACCAGGCACTGCATTCTGACAGTGCTGTGAACCAGGCCCCCGATCTGGTGGCCAGTATCCATGAGCGACTGTCCATGACCTATGCCGCCATCGACAGCATTGAGAAAAGCAATATCCACCGTAACCGCTATCTCGACATGCAGGACAGCACGCGTCAGGACCGTTTGTTGGAAGCCCGTGCCGAACAGCTGGATCATTCCGTCAGACAGATCAATGCTATGTTGATTGCTGTTGTGGTGATGATTGTCCTGATGGTACTCTCCATGCTTCTCTTCGATTACCTGCGAAGGAGGAAAGACAACACATCTTCCTTGAATCTCCTACTTGAGCCGTTGAAGGAATGGAAGTCAAACAATGAACTTTATGTCAGTAGGTTACGTGATCGCTTTGAAGAGATAGATGAAGCCAAGGCATTGAACGAAATCCATCTCAGTACCAACAAACGACGGTATGTGGAGAACAGGGCAAAACTTTTCCTCGTAAACAGTATCACTCCCCTGATCGACCGGATGATTCACGAGGTGAATAAGCTCAAGGATAATCATGAGGATGAGGACACCCGTTGGCATCGTTATGACTATGTGGCTGAGCTGTCGGAAACAATCCATCAATATAATGATGTGCTTACCCATTGGATCCAGTTGCAGCAAGGACAGCTGTCACTACACATTGAGAGCTTCCGGGTGCAGGATCTGTTAGACATTGTGGCAAAAGGTCGGATGTCGTTCCAGCTGAAAGGGGTGAACCTTGTTGTCGATCCTTCGAAAGATGTGGTGAAAGCCGACAAGACCCTTACTCTCTTCATGATCAACACTCTGGCCGACAATGCCAGGAAGTTTACTCCCTCGGGGGGTACCGTCACCATTGAGAGTATCGACTGTGGGGATGCCGTGGAGATTGCCATCACGGATACGGGTAAGGGTATGGATGAACAGGAACTGGCCGATATCTTCAAACACAAGATCTCCGGCGGTCATGGCTTCGGACTGTTGAACTGCAAGGGTATCATCGAGAAATACCGCAAGGTGAGTCAGATATTCAGTGTCTGTACCATTCAGGCCGAGAGCAAGCTGGGTGAGGGGAGCAGGTTCTCTTTCCGTTTGCCCAAAGGTGTTCTCCGGCTGTTGCTTCCTTTGTTGTGCTTCTTCTCGCTCTCATCTGTTGCTGCCCCTGCGATGATGAAGAAAGCCGTGGCATTCACCGACAGTGTGTATGCAAACAACCTGAGGAAGGAATATTCGCGCAGTATCGCCTATGCCGACAGCGCCATAACCTATCTGAACCTTGCTCACCGTAGGACGTATCCAGATGAGACAACTTACCTGATGATGCTCGATCTCACTGCAACGGAGCCTGCTGAAATCAGCTGGTTCCATCGGCATCTGCGAACAGACTATGATATGATCGTGTTCCTCAGGAACGAGATTGCCGTGGCGGCATTGGCGTTGCATGACTGGCAGTTGTATCAATACAACAACAAAGTCTATACACAACTCTATAAAGAGAAGTCTGCCGACAACCGTTTGGAATCGTATGTCAGGGTGATGCAGCGATCGGAGTCGAACAAGCAGATTGCCATGGCCCTTCTGATCCTCCTGCTCATGGCTATCCTTGTGGCTTATTATTTCCTCTATTATCGTCATCTCATCCACTATCGTTTCTGTTTGGAACAGGTTGATCAGATCAACCAGATGTTACTCAGTGAAGCGAGTGACGAGCAGAAACTGAGCCGTCTCAATGAAATTATGACCACGGGGAACGCCAAATGGCCTACAAACCTCCTGTCGGTGGTGAAGCAGATCCAGGGCGCCCTTCAAGATAGTGTGGCCTTCAACCAGAATCAGCACCTTGGCATCGAACTCTCCGAGGATGAGCTTCGGCGTGCTGAGTACGAAAACCAGAAACTCTACATCAGTAACAACGTCCTTGACAACTGTCTGAGTACATTGAAACATGAGACGATGTACTATCCCTCGCGCATTCATCAGTTGATTGATGGTACCGACACCCACCTGATGGCTATCGATGAATTGGTGTCTTATTACAAAGAGTTGCACACCCTTCTCTCTGCTCAGGCCATGCGCCAGCTTGACAGTCATCGACAGGAATGTGCACCCGTGGAACTCTATGGCGCTCGTTTGTCGGGCGATCCTTTCATGCTCCGCTATCTCTTCGAACTGATCCAGAAACAGAGTGGGGAAAAGAATCTCACCATGACACTCTCGGAAAAAGACAATCATTATATCATTTACCATATCAGTATGCCGCACGTGCCTTTCCGCGAATTCTTCGTGCCTTCGATGCAGAACGTACCGTTTCTCATCTGTAGGCAGATAGCCCGCGACAATGGTGGTGCGACGAACCTGCGAGGCTGTGGAATCACGGCGGAGCCTGTTGCTGATGGCAGCACCCTGCTGCATGTCACGTTGGCCAAGGCGCACGCTGTTGGCAGTCCTCATTAATAACTGTTACAGTCATGAACAACTTTAAAGTGATTATCGTAGAAGATGTGCCACTTGAACTGAAGGGCACCGAAGGTATTTTCCGGAATGAGATCCCTGAGGCGGAGATCATCGGAACGGCAGAGAACGAACCTGCTTTCTGGCGGTTGATCAAGCAGAACAAGCCCGACTTGGTGTTGCTCGACTTAGGTCTGGGAGGCTCTACCACCGTGGGAGTAGAGATCTGTCGCCACACCAAGGAGGCTTATCCCGACGTGAAGGTGCTGATCTTCACGGGAGAGATCCTCAACGAGAAACTGTGGGTGGATGTGCTTGATGCCGGCTGCGACGGTATCTGTCTGAAGAGTGGTGAACTGCTCACACGGGGTGATGTTGTCAGCGTGATGTCGGGAAAGAAAATGGTGTTCAATCAGCCCATCCTTGAGAAGATCATCGATCGTTTCAAGCGCAGTGTGGGCAGTCAGCTGGCCAAACAGGAGGCGATCGTTGACTATGAGATAGACGAATACGACGAGCGGTTCCTCCGTCATCTGGCATTGGGCTACACCAAGGAACAGATCACTAACCTGCGTGGTATGCCCTTTGGCGTGAAGAGTCTGGAGAAACGGCAGAATGAACTGATCCAGAAACTGTTCCCCAACGGCAACGGTGGGGTGGGTATCAATGCAACGCGCTTGGTGGTGCGTGCCTTGGAACTTCGGATCATCGACATAGATAACCTTATCCCCGATGAAGAGTAGGTTCTGGGCACGGCTCTCGGCAGGGTTGGCGATTCTGCAGATCCTGCTTATTCTCGTGTCGTGGATCATCAGTTCTGCGTCACCACAGACCACGGTACGCTCACTGCTCAGCAGCGAGGGTATCCGGTGGTTTATGGGGCGTTATGCGGAAAATCTTGCCACGCCGTTTCTGGTGTGGATGATCCTTCTTTCTATCGCTGGCGGAATCCTGTATGTCAGTGGGTTATACGAAACGGTTCGTGATGTTCTTCATCTGAAGACCATCCCTTATCGTAAGCGTTTTGCCATCGTCATCACCACCATCATCCTTCTCATCGCCGTGGCGGTGATCGTCTATCTCACCTGTACACCTCATGCCGTACTGCTCAGTGCCACGGGTAGTCTGTTCCCCAGTAGCTTTGCCCGTGCCCTTATTCCCATCATCGCCTTTATTGTCATGATTCTGTCTCTGGTGTTCGGTTCCCTGAGCGGACGTTTCGCCTCGTGGCAGCAGGCATTTGATGCGATGACCATCGGAATCCGTTACGTGCTTCCACTATGGGTGGTGTATGTTTTTGCTGCTCAACTGATCTGCTCTTTCCTCTATGTTTGGAATTAACGGCGTGAGGGGGATGACATATTCGCTCCTCCCATTCTGAATCCCACACAATTATATCCGTTTTTCAGACAGTAGGAAAAGACTCGAAAAACCTACTTATTCTTCACTGTCACAAAGAAATGTGACCTTTTATTTTGTATTTCGCGCGCTTATTTGTACCTTTGCCGAAATTTTTAATGAGATACGCATGGACAAGAAACTGAGAATCGCCTCACGTTGCGTGCAGGCAGGATACAAGGCAAAGAATGGTGACCCCATTGAGTTACCCATCATTCAGAGTACAACTTTTAAGTACGATGACTCCGATGAAATGGCTCAGCTCTTCGATCTAAAGAAAGAGGGCTATTTCTACACCCGATTACAGAACCCCACAAATGATGCGGTGGCAGCAAAGATTGCTGCACTCGAAGGGGGTGTGGGATGTGTGCTCACCAGCAGTGGACAGGCTGCGAACTTCTATGCCGTATTCAATATCTGCGAGGCTGGAGATCATATCGTGACCTCGAATGAGATCTATGGCGGAACGTTCAACCTTTTCGGGGTGACGATGAAGAAACTGGGTATCGATTGTACGTTCGTGTCACCCGAAGCATCGGAGGAGGAGATTCAGGCGGCCTTCCGCCCCAATACCAAGGCTCTGTTCGGTGAGACCATCTCAAACCCTGGCTGTGCCGTACTCGATATAGAGAAATTCGCAAAGATAGCCCACAAAAACGGAGTGCCCCTGATCGTTGACAACACCTTCGCTACACCCATCAACTGCCGTCCCTTCGAGTGGGGGGCAGACATCGTGACCCATTCCACCACAAAGTACATGGATGGTTTGGCTACCCAGGTGGGCGGTGCTGTCGTTGACAGCGGAAACTTCGATTGGATGGCCCAAGCAGATAAATATCCCGGATTGTGCACTCCCGATGATTCATATCATGGACTGACATATGTGAAAGCGTTCGGGAAAATGGGATATACCACGAAGCTGGTTGCCCAGCTGATGCGTGACCTCGGTTCTATTCCCGCTCCACAGAACTCGTTCCTGCTGAACATGGGTCTGCAGACCCTCCATCTGAGGATGGCACAGCATTGTAGGAACGCACAGCGTGTGGCTGAGTTCCTCCACGACAATGAGAAGGTGGCTTGGGTGCACTACTGCGGACTGAAGGATGATGTGAATTATGAACGCGGACAGAAATACTTGCCTAACGGCTCTTGTGGCGTGATTGCCTTCGGACTGAAGGGCGACCGTGAAACAGCCATCAAATGGATGGACTCATTAGAGATGATCAATATCGTGACTCATGTAGCCGATGCCCGCACCTGTGTGCTCCATCCTGCCAGTCATACGCACCGCCAGCTGAGTGATGAACAGCTTCGTGAGGCTGGTGTGGCTCCCGATCTGATCCGTCTTTCCGTGGGTATCGAAGACGTGGAGGACATTCTCGATGACATCAAACAGGCTCTGGCAAAGATATAAGATCGTATGAAGGAAATCATCGTGAAGGATGCGGCCCTGCAGAAAGCCGCCGGGGAAGGGATGGATGCCTTTATCAATGTGTTCACGGAGGCTATCTATGATTCCATCGGAGAACTGACGACAGAAACGCTGGCACTGTTGAACAGTGACCAGGTGACATTGCTGGCCTACCAGATCTTACGTGACGAGGTGATGGATGGCGGTTTCGTCCAGCTCATCCATAACGGTTACGGTGCTTTCTTCTTTCAGAACCCCTTTGCGAAAGCCATGAAGCTATGGGGACTACGCGACCTGTCGAAACTGGTGTATTCGGTGAAAGACCTATATTGGAAAAGTCATGAAACCATCGAAAAAGACTGCACCGATGAGGAGTTTATGGCACTGTTCGAACAGTTTCCGGAATTCGATAACTACGATGATGAGTTCGTAGAAAACGAGGAGCAATGGACTGAGATGGTGGCACAATATGTGGATGACCATATCGAGCGGTTTGCCACGATACTTGAATAATTTACATGCAGAAATGAACAAGGAAGAAGAGTTGCTCAGAAAGAAAAGTCCGGTGAACGTGAAAAACAAGAAAGCCTCGTTCGAGTATTTCTTCGTGGAGACCTACACGGCAGGTATCGTACTCACGGGAACGGAGATCAAGAGTATCCGCATGGGGAAAGCCTCCTTAGTGGATACTTATTGCTATATCGTGAATGGCGAGATCTGGGTGAAAGGAATGAATATCAGTCCGTATTTCTATGGGTCGTATAACAACCACGAGAGTAAGCGGGACAGAAAGCTGCTGCTGACGAAAAGGGAGATTCATCACCTGCAGGAAGCCACGAAGCAGCCGGGATTCACCATCGTACCCACATTGGTGTTTATCGATGGGAAAGGACGTGCGAAGATGGACATCGCCTTATGCCGCGGTAAGAAGCAGTACGATAAACGGGCCACCTTGAAGGAAAAGGAAGATAAACGTGAGATGGATCGTGCCTTTAAAAGATTCTAAGTCATGAGGATAGAAAAGATTGTTCAAGAGAGGATAATGATTCTTGACGGTGCTATGGGCACGATGATTCAAGCCTATGGCCTCCAAGAGAAAGACTTCTGGGGAAACGGGATCGAATGCCAGATGATCGGTGAAAAGGGCATTTTCCAGATGAAAGGAAATCATGACGTGCTGAATATCACACGCCCAGATGTTATCGAGGATATTCACCGGAAGTATCTGATGGCTGGTGCCGACATGATCACCACGAACACGTTTAGCAGTCAGAGGATCAGTCAGGCCGACTACCACATGGAAAACATGGCACAGCGGATGGCTCTTGAGGGAGCACGTATTGCCAGAAAAGCCGCTGATGAATTCTCCACACCGATGAAACCGCGCTTTGTCTGTGGTAGCGTGGGCCCCACCAACAAAACTTGTTCGATGAGCTCTGATGTGAGTAACCCCGCAGCCCGAGAGCTTACTTATGATGAACTGTATGCTGCTTATAGTGAGCAGATCGATGCGATGATCGAAGGTGGTATCGACGTTATCCTGATAGAGACCATCTTCGACACCCTGAACGCGAAGGTGGCTATCGATGCCTCCCTGGCGATGATGGAGAAACACCAGGTCCGGCTGCCTATCATGCTCTCTGTAACGGTAAGTGACTTAGCAGGACGCACCCTGAGCGGACAGACCTTAGAGGCTTTCCTGGCCAGTGTGTCTTCCTATCCGATCTTCTCGGTAGGACTGAACTGTTCTTTTGGTGCACGACAGATGAAACCGTATTTGAAAGAACTGGCACAAAAAGCACCTTATTATATTAGTGCATATCCCAATGCCGGATTGCCGAACTCAATGGGACTGTACGACGAGACCGTTGACAGCATGTCACCGCAAATCGCTGAATTCATCGAGGAAGGACTTGTCAATATCTTAGGCGGATGCTGCGGGACGGATGACGAATTCATCGGGCGTTACGCACAGATGGCGGAAGGCAGGAAACCACATGTACCGGTGAAGGCTTCGAAGAATATGTGGCTATCGGGATTAGAGGTGTTGAAAATCGAACCCGCTGCGACTGACGGAGTCTTGTCCGCCCCTACCATGCCTACTGCTTCTTTTACAAATGTAGGAGAACGCTGTAATGTGGCTGGTAGCAGGAAGTTCCTCCGACTGATCAAGGAAAAGCAATACGAGGAGGCAATGACCATTGCAAGGAAACAGGTGGAGGATGGAGCCATGGTCATCGATATCAATATGGATGATGCACTCTTGGATGCTGAGGCAGAGATGACGCATTTCCTCAATCTCATCGCGGCGGAACCGGATATCGCGAAGGTTCCCGTGATGATCGACTCCAGCAAATGGGAGGTGATCACAGCAGGACTGAAATGTGTGCAAGGCAAGTGCATCGTGAACAGTATCTCTCTGAAAGAGGGGGAGGACACATTCATTGCTCACGCTAAGGATGTGATGCGCTATGGTGCTGCCGTGGTGGTGATGTGTTTTGATGAACAAGGACAAGCCACCAGTTTCGAGCGGCGAATCAGCATTGCCGAACGAGCTTATAAGTTGTTGACGGAAAAAGTGGGGATGCGACCGCAGGACATTATCTTCGATCCGAATGTGTTGGCCATTGCCACGGGTATGGAAGAACACGATAATTATGCCGTGGATTTTATCAAGGCAACAGGATGGATCAGAAGGAATCTGCCTGGTGCCCATGTCAGTGGCGGCGTGAGTAACCTGAGCTTCTCTTTCCGGGGAAATAACTATATTCGTGAGGCCCTTCATGCTGTGTTCCTCTATCATGCCATTCAACAGGGTATGGATTTCGGTATCGTAAATCCCGCTACAAAAGTGACTTACGATGATATTCCCGCACAACAGCTTGAAGTGATCGAAGATGTGGTGCTCAACCGCCGACAAGGGGCTGCCGACACGCTGATAACTATGGCCGACACCTTGAAAGAGGCGCAGCAGGGGAACGTGGCTGACGGAAAGATGGATGGACAGAAAGCGCAGCCCGAAGCTTCGTGGAGAAATAACTCCGTGGAGGAACGATTGGCGTATGCATTGATCAAAGGTATTCCCGATTACCTTGAAGAGGATCTGGCCGAGGCCCTGAAACGATATCCCCGAGCCGTAGATATCATCGAGAAACCGTTGATGACGGGAATGAATACCGTGGGTGAATTGTTCGGTTCGGGAAAGATGTTCCTGCCGCAGGTGGTGAAGACGGCACGTACCATGAAAAAAGCGGTGGCTATCCTACAGCCTGTGATTGAGTCTGAAAGAACGGAAGGCTCCTCTGCCAAGGCAGGCAAGGTACTGCTGGCTACTGTCAAAGGGGATGTGCATGACATCGGAAAGAATATTGTGGCTGTGGTGATGGCATGTAACAACTATGAGGTGATCGATATGGGCGTGATGGTTCCTGCCGAACAGATTGTCAGAAAGGCTAAGGAAGAGAATGTCGATCTCATCGGACTCAGCGGACTGATCACACCGAGTTTGGAGGAAATGGTGAATGTGGCCAATGAACTACAGAAGGCAGGACTGAACATACCGATCATGATCGGGGGGGCAACGACAAGTCAGCTGCATGTGGCACTGAAGATCGCTCCCGTCTATGGCGGACCTGTGGTTTGGTTAAAGGATGCTTCACAAAATGCGCTGTTGGCAGCACGACTGCTGAACAAGGAGGAGGAACCGAAGTTCGAACAGGAACTGAAAGAACGTTATGAGCAGATGCGCGATGACTATGGGAAAGAGCAGGAGAAGCTGCTCTCCTTGGAAGAGGCGCGGAAAAACAAACTGAATCTTTTCAATGAGGATTAATAAAGTATGATTAAGAATATCATTTTCGATTTAGGAGGTGTCATCATCACCATCAGTCATCAGGAAGCACTCAGGCGATTCCAACGCTTAGGACTGAAGGATGCTGAACGCCAATTAGACCCCTACACCCAGAACGGAATCTTCGGTGATTTGGAAGAAGGGAAAATCACTGCTGAGGATTTCAGAAGGGAACTCAGTAGGATGGTAGGACGGGAACTGACGTATGGGGAGTGCCAGCATGCGTGGCACGGCTATCGGGCCGATCTGCCGCAACGGAACCTCGATGCCCTGAAAAAGCTCAAACAACAACATTACCGGCTGATCCTGCTCTCGAATACGAATCCTTTCATGATGGACTGGGCAGAGAGTGAGGAATTCGATGGAAAGGGAAACCCCATCCAACACTATTTCGATGCACTCTACATGAGTTATCGGGTAAAAGCGATGAAACCGTCGGAACAGTTCTTCAGACATGTCATCGATCAGGAACAGATCAATCCAGAAGAGACACTCTTCGTGGATGACGGTCCCAGGAACGTGGCGGTAGCAGAGTCGTTGGGTATCCATACGTTCTGTCCGAAGAATGGTGAAGACTGGACCGATGAAATATATGATTATCTCAAATAGAATGTTCAGTATGAAAAAGAAGAAATGGCACATGATCCCAGGAGTTCCGCTTACAGAACTCGATAAGAAGGTGATGTACTGGGAAGGGAAGGGGAAAGAAGTCCCTTCGCGTGATCTGATCAAGACTCCTGAGCAGATTGAGGGAATACGCAGGGCCGGTGTGGTGAACACCGGGGTGTTAGACGAGGTGGCCGCCAAGATCCACTTGGGGATGAGCACGTTGGAGATCGATGAGATCGTCTATAACTACACCATTGCCCACGGGGCCACGCCAGCACCACTGAACTATGAGGGATTCCCGAAGAGTGTGTGCACCAGTATCAACGAGGTGGTGTGCCATGGTATCCCCAAGGCGGATGACATCCTTCAGGAGGGTGACATCATCAATGTCGATTGTACTACTTGTCTTGATGGTTATTATGCCGATGCATCACGCATGTTTATCATTGGAAAGACTACTCCCGAGAAGGAACAGCTGGTACGGGTGGCAAAAGAGTGCCTGGAGATAGGTGCTGAAGCTGCCAAACCTTATTGCTTCGTGGGAGATATCGGTCATGCGATCGAGAAACATGCAAAGAGATACCATTATGGCATCGTTCGCGATCTCTGCGGACATGGGGTCGGCAATCAGTTCCATGAGGAGCCTGATGTCGTTCATTATGGGAAAAAGGGAACGGGAATGCTGCTCGTGCCGGGCATGGTGTTCACGATAGAGCCTATGGTGAATATGGGCACATGGCGCGTATTCATCGATGCCGATGATCCGTACGGATGGGAGGTGATCAGCGAAGACGAGAAACCGAGTGCTCAATGGGAGCATACCTTCCTGATGACGGAGCATGGGGTAGAGGTGTTGACTTACTAATTGATAACTGATAATTTTTTAATTCTGGTGGAGAAGATTATTTATATATTGGCCATTGAGAGCAGTTGCGACGACACTTCCGCCGCTGTGCTCCGCGATGGTGTACTGCTGAGTAATGTGACGGCTTCACAGGCCGTGCACGAAGCATACGGCGGTGTGGTACCAGAACTGGCATCGCGTGCCCATCAGCAGAATGTGGTGCCTGTCGTGGACCAGGCTATCAAACAGGCTGGCATCCGGAAAGAGATGCTGTCGGCAGTGGCTTTTACCCGTGGCCCAGGACTGATGGGATCGCTGTTGGTGGGAGTGAGCTTTGCAAAGGGATTTGCCAGAAGTTTAGACATCCCGATGATTGATGTGAACCATCTGCAAGGTCATGTGCTTGCTCATTTCATCAAGGAGAGCGAAGATGACCATAGTGCACCGCCCCTGCCATTCCTTTGTCTGTTGGTGAGTGGAGGTAACTCGCAGATCGTGAAGGTGAACGCTTATAACGACATGGAGGTGCTGGGACAGACCATCGACGATGCGGCAGGAGAGGCCATCGACAAATGCTCGAAGGTGATGGGACTGGGCTATCCTGGTGGACCGATCATCGACAGACTGGCACGTCAGGGTAATCCACATGCGTATCAGTTCTCTGAACCCCATATCCCCGGACTTGACTATAGCTTCAGCGGACTGAAGACCAGTTTCCTGTATAACCTGCGCGACTGGGTGAAGGAAGATCCCGACTTCGTAGAACATCACAAGGAGGATCTGGCAGCCAGTCTGGAATATACCATCGTGGATATACTCATGAAGAAACTGAAACTGGCTGTGAAACAAACGGGCATCAAGCATGTGGCGGTGGCAGGAGGTGTATCGGCGAACAACGGACTGCGTAATGCTTTCCACGACCATGCCAAACGCTATGGATGGACGATCTATATACCGAAGTTCAGCTATACTACCGATAATGCGGCGATGATCGGAATCACCGGATATTTCAAGTATCTGGATCATGACTTCTGCTCTATCGACAAGCCGGCCTTCAGTAAGGTGACATTTCAATAAGAGAATATCTGACAAGTAGAATCATAATCATCAATCAATATGGAATTTGAGAATAAAATCCTGAGTAGGGAAATCAACCAACTCCTCTATGAAAGAGGGAAAACAGTGGGAACGGCAGAGAGCTGCACTGGTGGACGTATCGCCGAAGCGATCATTGCCACACCCGGTGCTTCTAACTACTATAAAGGTAGCATCGTGTCGTATGTGAACGAGATCAAAGAGAAACTCCTGTTCGTGGATCACCAGACCTTGGAGGAACAGACGGCCGTCTGTGAGGAGGTAGCACGGCAGATGGTGCAAGGGGCCTGCAAGACCTTAAATGTTGATTTTGCGATCTCTGCCACGGGTGTTGCCGGACCGGGTGGCGGCACGAAGGACATTCCTGTGGGAACGATCTGGCTGGCTTGCGGCTCATCCGATGAGATCGACACTTTCAAGCTGGATGAGGATGAAGGGCGCGATAAGAACCTGGAACGGGCTACAAATAAAGCCCTGCAGATGTTCCATGCTTTCCTCAAGGAACACATGCCTGTGGTTGAAGAAGAAGGATAATACGGTATGGAGGTAAGTGCAATACTCGATAAAATCGGCATAGAGAAGCTGAACGCCATGCAAGAGGACACGATGGATGCCGTCTTGCATAACGATCAGGATCTTGTCGTGCTTTCTCCTACCGGAAGCGGTAAAACCTTGGCATATCTTCTTCCTCTCGTTCAACGTCTGGATACCACATCGTCGAAGGTGCAGGCTGTGATACTGGTGCCGGGAAGAGAACTGGCATTGCAGTCGGCAACGGTCTTGAAGGATATGAAGGTGGGCATCCGGTCACTGGCCTTGTATGGCGGTCGTCCTACAATGGACGAACACCGCATGCTCAAAGAGATGATGCCACAGGTGGTATTTGCTACCCCGGGAAGACTGAACGATCATCTGAATAAGGGTAACTTCGATACGGAACAGGTGGCATGGCTGATCATTGATGAGTTTGATAAATGTTTGGCCATGGGTTTCCATGAGGAAATGAGTAAGGCGCTTTCCTTGCTTCCTACGGTGAAAAGGCGCATCCTGCTCTCTGCTACGGAAACGGATGAGATCCCTCAGTTCGTACGTATGGGAAGGACACGACGTATCTGTTACCTCGATGAAACGGAGCAAGTTCCTACACGCGTCAATATATATAAGGTGAAAAGTCCGGATAAGGACAAACTGGAGACGGTGAGCAAACTACTGCGGTCGGTAGGTGAGGAGAGCAGTGTGGTGTTCCTGAACTACCGTGAGAGTGTGGAACGCACTGCCGACTACCTTCGGCATCAGGGCTTTGCCCTCAGCATGTTCCATGGAGGACTTGACCAGAAACAACGGGAAGATGCACTCTATCGCTTCAGCAACGGATCGGCCAATGTCTTAGTGTGCACCGACCTGGCATCAAGAGGGTTGGACATTCCCGATATCCAGAATATCATCCATTATCATCTCCCAGAGACAGAAGATGGTTATGTGCATCGGGTGGGACGAACGGCACGATGGGATAAAACAGGGAAAACATTCTTTGTCTTAGCTCCTGAAGAGAAAGTGCCCGAATATGTGAAAGGGAAGCAGGACTTCTATGAGCTGCCCCAACAACTGCCTCCTCCGGCGATGCCCAAGATGACCACTCTCTATATCGGTAAAGGAAAGAAGGATAAGATATCGAAAGGTGATATCGTTGGCTTCCTATGTAAAAAAGGAGGACTTCAGTCCGATGAAATTGGAAGAATTGATGTGAAAGAACGCTATTCGTATGTCGCCATCGCACGTCGACAGCTTTCCACTGTGCTCAAATTATCGAGGGGAGAGAAAATTAAAGGTGTTAAAACCGTCGTGGAAGTTGTCAAATAGACTAAAATTCTCGTTTTGACATGTCAAGATGTCAAATTGTTATCCCACACAAAGATTTTATGTAATTTATGCCAAAATATTTGGCAGTATCATGCAAATTGTGTAATTTCGCGGCAAAGTTTAAATAATTATCAAAAATAATTACCAAATGAAAAAGTACAACTTCAATGCCGGTCCTTCAATGCTTCCCCGCGAAGTGATTGAAAATACCGCGAAACAGTGTCTTGATTTCAATGGCTCTGGTCTCTCTCTGATGGAGA
>DETG01000117.1:0-4966 GCA_002361535.1 Prevotella sp. UBA3294 | reverse complement strand
GTGCAAAGGATTTCCAGCCCGTTGTTGACGAGGCTGTCGCTCTCGTTAAGGAGTTGCTTTCCGTTCCAGAGGGCTACTCTGTGATCTTCCTTGGAGGCGGTGCAAGTCTTGAGTTCTGTATGATCCCTTATAACTTCCTGATCAAAAAGGCTGCTTATCTGAACACGGGTGTTTGGGCAAAGAAAGCCATGAAGGAAGCAAAACTTTTCGGAGAAGTTGTTGAGGTGGCTTCTTCTGCTGATGCAAACTATACCTTTATCCCGAAAGACTGGACTGTTCCTGCTGATGCCGATTATCTGCATATCACAAGCAACAATACGATCTATGGTACTGAAATCCGTAAGGATCTCGATGTGCCTGTCCGCCTGATCGCCGATATGTCTTCAGATATCTTCAGCCGTCCTGTTGACGTGGCTAAATATGATGCAATCTACGCTGGTGCCCAGAAGAATCTGGCTATGGCCGGTGTGACCATCGTCATCGTGAAAGACGATGCACTGGGTAAGGCTCCGCGTGAGATTCCTACCATGCTCGACTATCGTACCCATGTGGATAAGGGTTCGATGTTCAACACGCCTCCTGTGGTTCCTATCTACTGCGCCTTGGAGAACCTGCGTTGGATCAAGAAGCAGGGTGGAGTAGAGGCCATGGATAAGCTGGCTCATCAGCGTGCCGAGATCGTCTATGGTGAGATTGACCGCAATAAGCTGTTCGTGGGTACTGCCAAGGAAGAGGATCGCTCACTGATGAACCTCTGCTTCGTGATGGCTCCAGAATATAAGGAGTTGGAAAAGGAATTCCTCGACTTCGCTACCTCTAAGGGTATGGTTGGCGTGAAGGGACACCGCTCTGTGGGTGGTTTCCGTGCTTCTTGCTACAATGCTCAGACCATCGAGGGCTGCAACGCACTGGTTGCCTGCATGAAAGAGTTTGAGGCAAAACACTAACAAAGCAATAAGTAATCATCAAGTTCCAAGTTCAATTTTCAAAGTTCAAAGAATAATGAAGGTTTTAGTTGCAACAGAAAAGCCTTTCGCAGCCGCTGCTGTGAATGGCATCAAGACAGAAGTAGAGGCTGCTGGCCATGAGCTCGTGCTGCTGGAGAAATATACAGAGAAGGCTCAGCTGTTAGAGGCTGTGAAGGATGCCGATGCTATGATTATCCGTTCGGATAAGGTGGATGCCGAGGTCCTCGATGCCGCCAAACAACTGAAGATCGTAGTACGTGCCGGTGCCGGATATGATAATATCGACTTAGCTGCCGCTACGGCACACCATGTGGTGGCTGAGAATACCCCCGGACAGAATGCCAATGCCGTGGCTGAACTCGTGTTTGGTCTGCTGGTCTTTGCAGTACGTAATTTCTACAACGGAAAGAGTGGCAGTGAGCTGTTGGGAAAGAAACTGGGTATCCTCGCCTTCGGTAATGTGGGTCGTAACGTGGCTCGTATCGCCAAAGGATTTGGTATGGATGTGTATGCCTATGATGCTTACTGCCCCGCTGAGGTGATCGAGAAAGCGGGTGTGCATGCCGTGGCAAACCAGGATGCTTTGTTCGAGACATGCGATGTCGTTTCCTTGCACATCCCTGCTACACCTGAAACCAAGCAGAGCATCAACTACGCACTGGTTAATAAGATGAAGAAGGGTGGTATCCTTGTGAATACCGCCCGTAAGGAAGTGATCAACGAGCCCGAGTTGCTGAAGCTGATGACTGAGCGTGATGATCTGAAGTTTGTCACCGACATCATGCCCGATGCCAACGATGACTTCAAGAAATTCGAAGGCCGCTACTTCTCTACACCGAAGAAGATGGGAGCTCAGACCGCTGAAGCTAATATCAATGCAGGTATTGCAGCTGCCAAGCAGATCAATGCTTTCTTCAAAGATGGCGACACCAAGTTCCAGGTGAACAAGTAGTATATTCATTGACCATTGACCATTGATCATTGGCCATTGCCTGTAGATGGTAATGCCCAATGTTCAATGGTCAATGTTTCATTATCAATGTTTCATTATCAATTTTCGATTTTCATTATTCTAAGGTCAATAACTAAAATACTTAAAAACTATGCAAAGTGATCCTAAGCAGTGTCTGTACTGCACAAACAATCAAACACTACACGATCTGATGATTGAGATTGGCGAACTGTCCGTGTCACGCGTTTTCCTCTTCAAGGAACAAACCTATCGGGGACGTTGTCTCGTGGCCTACAAAGACCATGTGAACGACTTGAACGAATTGAGCGACGATGACCGCAACGCCTTCATGGCTGATGTGGCACGTGTGACTCGTGCCATGCAGAAAGCTTTCAACCCCGAGAAAATCAACTATGGGGCTTATAGTGACAAACTGTCCCACCTGCACTTTCACCTGGCTCCCAAATATGTGGACGGCCCCGATTATGGAGGCACTTTCCAGATGAATCCCGGTAAGGTGTATCTCTCTGATGCCGAGTATCAGGAGATGATCGATCGCATCAAATCGTATCTATAAAGTTCTATGCTTTTTGTTCAAAGCACAAAGTACAATGTTCAAAGATAATTATGGCAATAATTAAACCGTTTAAAGGAATCCGCCCACCGAAAGAACTGGTGGAGCAGGTAGAGAGCCGTCCCTATGATGTGCTCGACTCTGAGGAGGCGCGTGCCGAAGCTGGCGATAATGAGAAAAGCCTCTATCACATCATCAAACCGGAGATTGACTTCCCCGTAGGAACCAGTGAGTATGATCCCCGGGTCTATGAGAAGGCTGCCGAGAACTTCAAGAAGTTCCAAGACAAGGGATGGCTTGTGCAAGACGATCAGGAGAACTACTACATCTATGCCCAGACAATGAACGGCAAGACACAGTATGGCCTGGTGGTTGGTGCCTATGTCAATGACTATATGACTGGCGTTATCAAGAAACACGAGCTGACCCGTCGTGACAAGGAAGAAGACCGGATGAAGCATGTGCGTGTGAACAATGCCAACATCGAACCGGTGTTCTTTGCCTATCCTGACAACCCTGTACTGGATCAGCTGATCATGCGCTATGCCGCTACCACACCAGTGTATGATTTCATCGCACCCATCGATGGATTCCGTCATCAGTTCTGGGTGGTCTCCGACGAGAAGGATATTGCATTGATCACCGATGAATTCGCCAAGATGCCGTCATTGTATATCGCCGATGGCCATCATCGCTCTGCCGCCGCCGCTCTTGTGGGTGCCGAGAAGCAGAAACAGAACCCCAACCATCGTGGAGATGAGGAGTATAATTACTTCATGGCAGTGTGCTTCCAGGCCAGTCAGCTCACGATCCTCGATTATAACCGTGTGGTGAAGGATCTGAACGGACTGACTTCTGATGAATTCATCGAGGCATTGAAGAAGAACTTCATCGTGGAGAAGAAAGGGGAACAGATCTATAAGCCTGCTCAGCTGCACGAATTCTCCTTGTATCTCGACGGTGAGTGGTACAGTCTGAAGGCCAAGGAAGGAACCTACGACAACAACGATCCCATCGGTGTGTTGGATGTGGATATCTCCAGTCGTCTGATACTCGATGAAATCTTGAATATCAAAGACCTGCGCTCCAGCAACCGCATCGACTTCGTTGGCGGTCTTCGCGGACTGGGTGAACTGAAACGCCGTGTGGACAGTGGTGAGATGCGTGCCGCCCTGGCACTCTATCCTGTCAGCATGCAGCAGATCATGGACATTGCCGACAGCGGAAAGATCATGCCGCCGAAGGCTACCTGGTTCGAGCCGAAGTTGCGTTCAGGACTGGTGATCCACAAACTGGTTTAATCGATGTCGGATGTTTATCAAACCATAGCAAACAAGAGCGAGGGCTACTATACCGAAAAGCGTAGTAAGTTCCTCGCTTTTGCTCATCCTGTTTCTACCGTGGAGGAGATCAAGGAGATCCTTGCCGCCTATCGGAAGAAATACTACGATGCGCGCCACGTTTGTTATGCCTACATGCTGGGAGCAGGACGCACGGAATTCCGGGCAAATGATGACGGCGAACCCAGTAGTACGGCAGGCAAACCTATTCTTGGACAGATCAATTCTCGTGAACTCACGGATATCCTGATCGTGGTGGTACGATACTATGGAGGCGTGAATCTCGGCACCAGCGGACTGATCGTGGCCTATAGGACTGCGGCGGCTGATGCCATTGACCATTCGGAGATCATCTCCCGAAAGGTGGAGGAGGTCGTCGAGTATCGCTTCGCCTATCCATTGATGAACCAGGTGATGCGCATCGTCAAAGAGATGAATCCCCGCATCCTCGACCAACAATTCGATAACACATGCACTATCAAACTCAGTATCCGACAGTCACAGGCTGAGGAGCTACGTGCCAAACTGGCTAAACTCTTATAGTGAGATTCTTGGTGCGGTATCATGTTTTGTAATCGATAGATGATTACTCTAAGGCAAGAACCTCTTTAGCCGAAAGACCTGTGCTTTGTGCAATTACCTCTGTGGGGACTCCTGCCGCCTTCAGACTTCTGGCAATTGTACGTTTCTCTTTTGCCCTTCCTTTGTTTAAAAGACTCCGTCGACTCTATTAACTCTGTGTGAGATATTGTCAGGATAAATTTAGATGGAATTAAAGTCTGTTTAGCGTTGTTCCAGACTTTACTTACACCTGTTCTGCCGTCATCTACGCTTCGTTCCGCCGTCACCATCCACTTGTAGATGCCGCAGTAACGGGTGAAAACGCCGTATTGAACGACACGTAGGAGACGTTTCTTCGAAAAAGTATTATGACAAAAAATCCCCACCATGCAAGGCATAGCGGGGATGTCGTGAACAGGAAATCATCCTGTGTTGCGGAAGATGAGGGATTCAAACCCCCGATACCCGGAAAAGGGTATACCGGATTTCGAGTCCAGCTCATTCGGTCACTCTGCCAATCTTCCGGATAGTGAGTGCCATTGATTTTACTCAATAGGCCGAACAAGAGGAA
>DETG01000016.1 GCA_002361535.1 Prevotella sp. UBA3294 | reverse complement strand
CGTTGTCGGTGAACACGTCAATCTGCGGAATCACGTTGTAGGCCAGTTGGTAGGCGAACTTCTCCACCTTCGGCTCACGACCTTCGGCCATGTCCTTGTACTGCTGCTGCAACTCTGCCATGGCCACAGCACCGGCACCGCTGGCACTCTGATAGCTGGCCACATGGATACGCTTGATATGCGACAGTTTCTCAAGAGGCTGCAGGCACACCACCATCATGATGGTAGTACAGTTGGGATTGGCAATAATGCCCCGCGGACGGTTCAAAGCATCCTCGGCATTGCACTCGGGCACCACCAAAGGCACATCGTTGTCCATACGGAAAGCACTGGAATTGTCGATCATTACCGTTCCATACTTCGTGATGGTATCGGCAAATTCCTTGGAGGTACCGGCTCCGGCGGAGGTGAAGGCGATATCGATACCCTTGAAATCATCATTGTGCTGCAAGAGTTTCACCTCGATCTCCTTACCGCGGAAAGTGTACTTGGTACCGGCAGAACGCTCACTGCCAAACAAAACAAGTTCATCCATCGGGAAGTTCCGCTGATCCAGTATGCGGAGAAATTCCTGTCCTACAGCGCCACTGGCGCCAACAATTGCTACTTTCATATTCTTTATATTGAGTTTTCGATTGCAAAATTACAACTTTTCGGGGGATTACATACAGAATTGATAGAAAAATTAGTAATTTTGCACTCAGAATGTTCGATATCTCCTCATATTTCCCCATCACGGACAGTACGTGGATCTTTTTCATCGTATTGTCGATCATTCTTTTTGCACCAATGATCATGAACAAGCTGCGCATTCCGCACATCATCGGAATGGTGCTGGCTGGTGTGGCGGTGGGACAATACGGACTGAACATCCTACAACGTGACGACTCGTTCGAGTTGTTCGGACAGGTGGGACTATACTATATCATGTTCCTGGCAGGACTGGAGATGGATACCGAAGGGATGAAAAAGCATTTACGGCGGATGATCGCGTTCGGACTGCTCACCTTCCTGATGCCCTTTATTTTAGTGTATTTCGCAGGACTGCACATGATGAACTACTCCAAGGAGGCTACCTTACTGCTCTGCTGTATCATGGCCTCAAACACGCTCATCGCCTACCCCATCGTATGCAAATACGGTTTACAACGGCACAAAGCAGTATCCCTGAGCGTGGGGGCGAGTATGATTGCCCTGCTATTGGCCCTGCTATCACTGTCGCTCATCGTAGGAGTGATCGGCAATGATGACTATAATGCACGGAAAGGTGTGGGCAGCATCATGCTCTTGGTAGTGTGGATGCTCACCAAGCTCGCCCTGTACTGTGCGGCAATGATCTTTGTCATACCGAGGATCACACGGTGGTTTCTCAGAAGGAACTCCGATGCCGTCACACAATTCATCTTTGTGCTGGGCATCTTGTTCCTGAATGCTGCCCTCACCTCAGTGATCGGCTTAGAGGGGGTGTTCGGCGCTTTCTTCGCCGGACTGCTTCTGAACCGATATATACCAAGGGTATCCCCCCTGATGGGACGTATCGAATTTATCGGTAATGCCATTTTCATTCCGTATTTCCTGATTGGTGTGGGTATGCTCATCAACATCCGCGCACTGTTCGAGAGCTGGCACACTGCGTATATCGTTGCATGTATGGTGATCATAGGAACGGTGGGAAAGATGATCGCAGGCTATACGGCGGGATTCGCTTTCCGTCTGCCCCTGTCGCACGGACACATGATGTTCGGTCTGACCTCTGCTCATGCAGCAGGTTCTATCGCTATCGTCATGGTGGGAATGAAACTGATGGTGGCCCCCGGACAACCGATGGTCGATGCTGAAATGCTGAACGGTGTAGTGATGATGATTTTGTTCACCTGCGTCATCTCCTCGATCGTCACGGAGAAGGCATCACAACAGATTGCCTTAGAGGATGTACCCGTGAACGAGGAGAGGACTGGGGATGATGAGAAGATGCTCCTTGCCCTCAAATACCATGGCAATGCGGAACGGCTGGTGAACTTAGCCATCCTGATGAGAAATGAACGTTTGAACCGTGGACTCGTAGGACTGAATGTGGTGCTTGATGATATGGAAACCGCCAAACACCAGAAACAAGGAAAGGAACTCTTGGAACAGGCAGTGAAGACAGCGGCTTCGGCAGATGTACGCATGCAGACACAAAGCCGCATCGCCACGAACATTGCCAATGGCATCATGCACGCTTTCAAGGAGTATGATGCCAGTGAGGTGATCATTGGCATGCATGAGCAGACTTCTGCCAACGACCATTTCTGGGGAATGTTCACAGAGAACCTGTTCACAGAACTGAACAGACAAATTATCATCGCTAAATTCGGACAGCCGCTAAATACGCTGCGCAGGATACAGGTGGCAGTACCCAGCAGAGCAGAGTTTGAGCCGGGATTCCATCGATGGCTCGATCGTCTGGCAAGGATGGCAGGTAACTTAGAGTGCCGCATTCAGTTCCACAGTAAACAGGTCACCCTCTCGATGATTAGTCAATATATCCAGAATATCCATCCTGATATCAGGGCCGACTATACACTAATGGCACACTGGAACGAGTTTCCTAAACTGGCACAGCAGGTAAACGATGACCATTTGCTTGTCGTGATAACCGCCCGTAAGAGCACGGTGTCGTATAAGACGGTGTTCGAGAAGCTGCCACAGGAGCTGAATCAGTATTACCACCAGAAAAACCTGATGATCATCTTCCCCGATCAATATGGAGAAGCGATGGATGCCATGTCATTTGCTGCACCACAGAAACAGGAACAGCAAAGTGCCTATACGCAGCTCCGTGACTGGTTTGAGAAGAAAAGGAAGAGATAGGTGGCCCACCCCAACCCTCCCAAAGGGAGGGAGTAGGAGTTAGGTGATCGGACATTCGTCTAATTCGAAGAGAAAAAGTGATACAGACAGAACCTGATGATTAGGAATTCGTCAAATTCGTCCAATTCGTAGAGAAGCAATAAATTCGAGATAATAATGATAGATATAACGAACGTAAAGAAGAGTTTTGGGAGCTTAAATGTCCTCAAGGGCATCTCACTACATATCGATAAAGGAGAGGTGGTGAGCATAGTAGGCCCCAGTGGAGCAGGAAAGACAACCCTCCTGCAGATCATCGGCACCTTAGACAAGGCCGATGAAGGAACAATCTGTATTGATGGGGTAGATATCAGTTCCATGAGCAAGAACAAATTGTCGGAGTTCAGAAATCAGCACATCGGATTTGTATTCCAATTCCACCAGCTGCTTCCTGAGTTTACAGCCATGGAGAATATCATGATCCCCGCCTTCATTGCGGGGATGAGTCAAAGCGAGGCAAAGAAAAGGGCTATGGAACTATTGACATTTATGGGTCTTGCCGATCGTGCCTCCCATAAGCCCAATGAGCTATCGGGTGGAGAGAAACAACGCGTAGCCGTTGCCAGGGCATTGGTGAACAATCCGGCAGTTATCCTTGCAGATGAGCCCAGCGGTAGCCTTGACACCAAGAACAAAGCGGAGCTGCACCAACTATTCTTTGACTTGCGCAACCGATTCGGACAAACATTCGTCATCGTCACACACGATGAATCACTTGCCAAAATCACCGATCGCACCATCCATCTACGTGACGGTCTTATTGAGGGAACAGAGTAAAAAAGGCCTCACGCAGAGTTAACGGAGTCAACGGAGTTATGATATTAATGAGACACACAAATGTATGATATAAATGAGACACACAAATGATAGAAATTGATAATGCTTATACACATAGGATTTTAGGATGTGCGTATGATGTACATACAGAACTCGGACCGGGATTGTTAGAAAGCGTGTATGAGAAAGCTCTCATCTATGCGTTGAAAGAGCAAGGGTTTTACGTCCATAACCAAGTAAATGTTCCTATTTAAGACTCACCAACTGTCCTATTGGTTATCTTATCAATTTTAACACAGTTAGTCTGAAAGAAGGAATCACCCGCATTATCAACCCATATGCCATATAGTTAGTTGGGACTTATGCCATATAGTTAGTTGGGATAAAACAAAATGATTAAAATAGGAAGGGGAAAAACACATCAGCGTACAACAAACTCCGTTGACTCTGCTAACTCTGTGTGAAAAGAAAAGAGCATCGCGATTGCGATGCTCTTTATAATTATAGTACTCTATGACTCCTTATTCGGGATTAGCAATACAGATAGACACACGGTTCAGATCGTTCTCAGCGAACGGCTGTACAGTGTCACCGTAGCTATCGTAAGTAATACGATCAGCAGAGATGCCATACTTCTCAGTCAGGTCACGAACAACTACGTCAGCACGACCAGCAGCCAGACGGGCATTGATCTGAGCATTACCTGTACCCTTGTCAGCATAACCAGAAACAGTTACCTTAGCCTTCGGATACTTCTTCATGTAGTCGGCGATGTCCTTAATCTTAGCCTGCTCCAGCTCAGCAACCTCGATAGAGTTGATGGTGAAGAAGATGTCACGACGGATCGGCTCGATCTTCTTAGGCTCCTCGATATACTTCCAAACAGTATCGTTATAAACAACGTCACGATAGATGTCTGTTGTCACGGCCTTGCGGCTCTTGCCCAAGTTGATGCGGAGACCAGCCAAAGCATTGAAGTACCAGTCGGGGTTGTCAGCATGCTTTGAGTTGTAGTGGTCATTGAGTACGTTGGCGTTACCCTCGATCATCAGACTAACGGCATCGCTCAAACGGAAATTCAACTCCACACCACCACGAGCATACGGGCTCATAGAAGTAGCATCATAAATGTGCTGCAGTTCATAACCCTGCTTGTCCATAGCAAGAGCATCATCGTTATCGGTAACGATATTGGCACCCAAACCTAAGAAAGCAGTAACGTTGAGGAAACGATCAGGATTCCAACCACAGAACAAGTTGCTCAGGTTGAACATAGCGTCAATACCAGGAGCGAAATACTTGATGTTGAAGGTAGGAGCCTCTACGTTCTTACCATTCAGAAGATAATGCTTCCAACCACCCTTGCTCTGAAGACCATTCACAGCAAGACGAGCAGCGAAAACAGGAGAGAACTGGTAACCTAAACCAATCTGGAAGTTAGGAGAAATCAGATCCTTGAACTTAGCTTCGCCAAGTGTGTACTGAGCACCTCCTTGAAGATCCAGGAATGCATGGCTCTTGAAGCTGTAGGACACATCCTGACGGTCAAGAACCTTCTCAACTCGCTGGTTAACACGGTCAACCACCTTGCGAGTCTGTGCCATTGCAGTTGTGCTGGCTGCCAGCAGGGCAACTGCTAAAAGTGTTTTGAATACTTTCATGACTAATTAATTAATTTGTAATTTGCGATCCGTGTGTTCCTAAACGATCAGTTCTGAAATCAGGCGAGGTAAGATACCATTTGCCATCAACACGGACAGGTTTGATAAAGAACTGTGCCGTATTAGGACGAGGGTCATTCTTCTCTTTCTCAAACATAGTCACCAAATAGCAAGCAAGGTTGTCGTAATCCTTCGAATAGGTAATACTTTGTAACTCATACTTGATACCGCGGAACCGTTTGATCATAGAAAGCTGAGATGCCTTTAACTCCTTCGGCATAGGAATAATAGTATTTACGCCACTTTGATAATAAAGCATATCCACTGCATCTTCAAACTGATGGTTACGCAAGCACTGGAGATAATTATCCACCATAGCACGAACCTCAGTCGAATCTGCCTGAGAAAGTTGCATCTCTGGAACCGTCAGATATTCTTCGCGATACTCATCTACAGTTTTTTTCTTCTTACAAGAACTCACCATACCGACAAGCAGCACAAAAACAAGAGCGTAAAATAAATTCTTCTTCATTTATCAATTTAATTGGTTTTTAAAAAGGGGTGCCAACGAGTGACACCCCTTCGAATGTATCTAATAGATGTTACTATCTATCGATGATTAGTTTTTCTTTGCAGAAGCCTCGGAACCCTCAGTCTTCTTGATTGTAACGATCGTCCAAACCTTCAGAGTATTCGGGTTACCGGTCTTCAGGTGGTTCAGAGTCTCGTTAGGACCATGACCCCATGCATACTGGATGTAAACCGGGATGAAGAGGTGGAAGTCATGAACGTTACCACCGTTATTGGTGTACTCGATACGAGTCTGCTTAGCAGTCTTGTACTGCTTGCTACCAACCTTCACACCATCATACTGAGCAAGAGCAGTTACCTTCAGGTAGGTCTCGTTCAAGGCAGGAATCTCCTTAACCTTGTTCAGAGCAGAGAAGCTATTGTTGAAGATTTGTGACAGCTTAGTACCATCATTCAGAGCCTTAGCAACTGCATCACGAACAGATGTCTCTGCAGCGTGGTCAGTGTAGATCTCATCATACTTAGTGCTAATTGCATAGATGTTGTAGAAGTCCCATCCGATTGTACCATCAGCGTAGTTAGCGTCACCATTGAGATCACGGTCAAGTGTCAAGGTGTAGTCACGCCAATCCTTACCAGTCAGAAGGTCTGTCGGCAGGATGTACTGAACTTCATTCTTAGCATCAACCTTAGCATCCTTCTTACCCCAAACGTTAATCGGGCGGAGGAACTTAGCATTGAAGTAGCGACCCTTCAGCAAGAGCTCATAGCAAGGATCATTGGTCTTGATCTTCAAATAAGCAGTGAAGGTTTCCTTACCCTTGTTGTCACCACCATTGTTCAGATAGAACGGATCAGAAGTACCTTCCTTAGAAAGATCTGTACCATCCTGATCGTAACGACCAGTGTAGTTCAAGATGTCATTAGCGCAGTCATTGTCGTTCATGCGGATGTACGGCTGACCATCAACATCAAGAATCTCAACAATCTTGCAATCATGCTCATCAAGGATAGCCTTCTTATCAGCACTAAGCTTCAGAGTATAAGAGTGAGTAGAGATACCCTTCACAGACCATGCACCATTCACATGACTGAACTCAGCATTCTGATCCTTAACTGGCAATGTGAACTCGAAGCTGATGTTCTTATTGTTCGTGTAGTCATACTTATTGAACTTCTTCGTATCAACGTTAATGGTAACGATACCATTGAGGAAGTTCTCATAGAGAGGACGCTCGAACTCGAAGGTCGGAGCACCGGTAGTACCAGTCTCAAGCATTGTCACAGCACCCTTAGCGAGGATAGTCTCAGCAGGTGTCGGAACATTCTCGAGAATGTC
>DETG01000044.1 GCA_002361535.1 Prevotella sp. UBA3294 | reverse complement strand
TGAGAGGTGAGAACTGAGAACTGAGAGGTGAGAACTGAGAGGTATGATTACACCCAGGAACAGGCAAAAGAGCCAAATCTTGAAGGTAATCATACCTCTCAGTTCTCACCTCTCAGTTCTCACCTAAAAGCATAGTTTCAGTCCTGCAGTAACCCAGAATCCGGGTTGCTGAACCAGTCCGTAATCCACATATTGCTTGTCAAACAGGTTATTACCCGTCAGATAGAAAGAATACCGTGGGGTGTTCCATGACAAGCGCGCATCGAAGATGCCATAAGGCTGATAGTCGTTCAATGCACCCTCCAGGTCCATATAGCTACCGACGCGATCCTGGAAACGATAGTTCACACCAAGGTCGAGGTGGGAGAACAGATGGAGCTGGAGCGAAGCCACGAGCTTATGACGTAAATATTCGATGGAATATTGCGACTGCAGGTGCTCCTCTTCTTTCTTATCCTCATTAAGATAGGTGTATGCCACATGGAACGAGCGCAGCACTTGCTGGGTGTTCCACAATCTTTGGAAATCGAAGGTCCAGGATGTCTCGAAGCCTACCGTGTTTACCTTGGTGTGGTTCACGCTCTGCCATATCGGATCAGGATCGGAGGTGTCGAGGATCCAGTCAATCATGTTTCTGCTATGATGATGGAACACGCTGGCCGTTGCCGTCAGGGCGGGCGAGAGGTACTTCACACCTCCCTCCACCGCACGGAGTTCTTCCGGTTTCAGGTATTTGTCTGCCTTATGTCCTCCTACACTGTAATACAGTTCGGTAAACGAAGGCATACGCAGGGAAGAGTTGTATGAGGCATAGACTTTCCAGTGATCACCTATCCGATAGCTCAGATCGACTCCTGGATAGATTCTGAACGGCATCTCGTTCCATGTGTTTTTCACTGCGATGAAACCTGCTGAGAGGGTGAACTGTCGCAACAAGATGTTGTGTTCCAAGTGCAGACTCAGATTACTGCGGTTCAGTCCGAGGGTATAGTCACGGTCGGTACCACTGATATGCACAGGGTCGTGTAACGGTTCTCCTAAGTTTCCGCTCACCAGATCTTCATTGCGGAACTCTGCCCCAAAGGCTGTCCGTCCGGCCACCCAGTCAAAGTAGCTGTTCAGATTCAACCCATAGACATTACACCTATTATAATTATACTTCATCACGTCAGGCTGTCCGCGGTATCCCTCATAACGGTCACGGTTCTGATTCCAATACAGCGACGGAAGGAAATGAAAATCTCCCGACTTCGTCTCTGCCTGCAGAGCGGTGAAAATCTTATCCGTATGTTCATATTGGTTATCAGCTTTCCATTTCGGTGTGGCATAAGATGTACTGCTGCCCCACCCTTTCGAGCGAATGCCGGCATGCCAGCAGATACGAACCTGATGTGTGTCATACTGTCCCTGATAGAACACCTTCCCTCCTTCAAAGTCGGAATTGAGGTTTCCACCCTGTGACCTACTGTAGCCATCACTGCGGGTATAGTTCGCACTGAGGGACGAGGTGAGCGATGAGGGAGCATTCAATGACACCCGTCCTCCCGCGGCAAGATAGCCGAAAGACCCTCCCTCTACATGGAGTTCACCCTCTGTTGCAGAAGATTTCTTCGTCACGACATTGATAGCACCCACCAACGAAGAGGTACCATAGACACGGCCTGCCGGTCCTTCCAGCACTTCGATGCGTTCAATGTCACTGATGTCAACAGGTAGATCAAAGGCATTATGTCCCGTCTGGGGGTCACAAATATTAATGCCGTTGAGCAGGATCGTGATTTGCTCTGATGTGCCGCCTCTCACGCTGATGTCCGTCTGTGCACCAAGTGGCATACGTTGTCTGACATCCACGCCTGCAGCGTATTTCAGCAAATCGTTCATACTTTGTACTGGCGCCTGCGCAATCTGCTCGCGATCCAGTACAGTGACCATTCTCGCCGCTTGCCCAAGGGTAAGCGGAGCGCGCGAGCCCGTGACCTCTACGCCATCGAGCACCACCTCTCTGTTTGTCTTCCATGTGGTGGAATCTACCTTGTCGGTATCCGTGCTGATACCATCTGCTTTCGCATAGGTGAGCGTTGCCACGCTCAGCACACCGACAAGTACCTCCCTTCCCAGACAAGCATAGAGAGCGTAACCTTTGTTACTGAAGTGTTTGAACTTCAGCGGTTCGCGCTTGTTGAAAAATGATTTGTACTTCATAAAATAATTAATAAAAAAGTCGCACCTTTGCGACATGAGTTGCAAAGGTACGAATAAGTGAGCGAAATACAAAATAAATGTATTTATTTTTAGGACCTTCAACGAAACCAGAGGTTCTACAGGTCGAGCGTTACCTGAACACGCTTGAGATCCTCCTCCCGGGAACTGTTACCATAGAGAATCTCATAGGTACCCGACTGCGTTCGCATGGTATTCGTCTGCTCATCCCAGAACTCGAACGATGCAGGGGTGAGGGTGAATTCAGCGATAGCAGACTGTCCTGCCTTGACTTCCACCCGTTGGAAGGCACGGAGCGATTTCAGCGGACCGTCAGCATCGGCAAGGTTTCGGATATAAAGTTGCACCGTCTCGGTACCATTGCGCTTTCCTGTATTGCTCACAGGAACGGTTACCTTATAGAGTGGACCGTCATCGCTCTTGGGACAAGCCGAAAGTTCTGCCTCTCCAACTGCAAACGTGGTATAGTTCAACCCGTAGCCAAAGGCATAGAGGGGATCACTGAAGTAACGATAGGTACGTCCTTTCATTGAATAATCCTCATAGTCGGGTAACTGACTGTCATTCTTGTAGAATGTTACGGGAAGCTTTCCCGAAGGGTTACAGTCACCAAAGAGCACATCGGCGATGGCCGTGCCCCCCTCCTGACCGGCATACCAAGCCTGTACGATGGCCTCGCAGTTCTCTGTCTCGGGTGTCAGGGCAATTGCTGAGCCCGAACAGTTCACGAAGATCACTTTCTTCCCAGCCTCCTTGAGTGCTTTCAGGAAATCACGCTGCACTTTCGGCAGTTCAATACTGGTTCGGTCACCACCTTTGAAGCCTTCAATCTGAACGGGCATCTCCTCACCTTCGAGAGCCGGAGAGATTCCACCCACAAAGATCACCTTCTCGATACCCTTCAGTTGGGCAATGATCTGCTGATAGTCAATCGGCAGTTCCTTGGCGATATTGATCTTCAGATTCGCATTGTAGGTGTGGATATGCGAGAAGCGTACCTCAATCTGGTATGCCTTTCCCATCTCTGCTTGTATCGCCACACGGTTCGGCGTGGTTCGCCAGATATGATGCATGAACTTCTGCTCTCCGTTGATATACAGTTCAAAATGGCCACAGCCTTCCACGTTCACCACATACTCACCAGACTCCTTCGGTGTGAAGACGGTCTCATATTTGGCAGAGAAGTCCTCTAACTGGACACCCGGAGCGAAATTGTGCATTCCTGCCGTCGTCACTGCCAAAGGTGTAGTATAATACTGAGTAGTAACAGGCTTTCCTTCCATCTTCCGATTGTTCCAGAAAGTGCCTTTCATGCCTTTCTTTCCCTCGAAACTGCACTGAGATGCCATCAGACAGTCCATCACCTGATCGTAAGTAAGGTCACAACCTGGATGGTAGAAGAGTTTCTTCTGCTTGCCCTTGATACCATCGAGTATCGTCACCGTATGATTTGGCATGCCGTTGTAGTTTCCCCACATCATTGGAGCATTATCGGCATTCGGACCGATCACTGCGATCTTCTCCTTGTTTTTCTGCAAGGGAAGGATCTGGTTCTTGTTCTGTAGTAAGACGATACTTTGGCGGGCCATGTCCAGTGATACCTTCGCATGCTCCTTACACGACATCACCGAATAGGGTATCTTCGACCATTCTACCAAAGAGGGGTCATCCATCTCCCCTAAGTCAAAACGACCTTCCAGCAGACGGATCACATGCTTATCCACCTCCGTCTCGGTGATGAAGCCACGACTGACTGCCTCAGGAATACTCCTGTATGCATAGCCATAGCCACATTCCACATCGGTTCCTGCAAGGGTAGCCTTGGCAGAGGCATGAGTGGCATCGGATGAGGACTTGTGAGATTCATAGAAATCTGAGACGGCACCGCAGTCGCTCACCACCAGATACTGGAATCCCCACTCGTCGCGAAGGATTGTCTGCAGCAACCGCTGGGAACCGCAGCAGGGATCATCATCGAGTCGTTGGTAGGCACACATCACCTCTCGTACCTTAGCATCCTGTACCAAGGTTTTAAAGGCAGGCATGTAGGTCTCCCACATATCTCTTGGTGATACATTCGTGAGGTTGGCACTATGTCGCGTATATTCCGGTCCGCTATGTACGGCATAATGCTTGGCACAAGCCCACAGCTTCCGATATTTTGCGGATTCCGGTCCTTGCAAGCCACGAACGACCGCTGTGCCCATGACGGATGTCAGATAAGGATCCTCACCGTATGTTTCCTGTCCCCTTCCCCATCGCGGATCGCGGAAGATATTTACATTCGGTGTCCATACCGACAGACTGTGGAATTTCTCATCCACACCCGAACCTCGCTGCATGCGCTCATTGTACTGAGCCCGGAACTCCGTACTTGCTATGTCGAATACCTTATATAACAAAGAGGGATTGAATGAAGCCGCCATGGCCACAGGCTCTGGGAACACCGTCACATGATCCATGTTCGCCGCACCATGAAGGGCCTCGCTCCACCAGAAGAACTTCTTGATGCCCATCCGAGGAATTGCCGGACTCTCATCAAGCATCAGTTGTGCTTTCTCTTCCAATGTCAGACGTGAGCACAAATCAATCGCCCGCTCCTTGGCTGTCAAGGTCGGATCTTGGTAGGGCAAACGCTGTGCTTGGATCATACCGGCACAACAAGCCATACCCATGAAAAGCAGGAGTTTCTTCATAGTCTTCGATTAACGGGCTGCGATGCATTCGATTTCCACCAAGGCTCCCTTCGGCAAGGCTTTCACCGCAAAGGCGGAGCGGGCGGGATAAGGCTGACTGAAGAACGTTGCATACACCTCGTTCATGGCACCGAAGTCGGCAATGTCGGCCAACAGCACTGTTGTCTTCACCACATTCTTCAAATCCAGTCCTGCCTGCTGCAAGATAGCCTGTGCATTGAGCAGCGACTGTCGTGTCTGCTCTTTGATACCTCCTTCGGGGAATGCTCCTGTGGCAGGATCGATGGGTAACTGTCCGGATGCATAGACGAATCCGTTTGCTTCAATGGCCTGGCTATACGGTCCGATAGCGGCAGGCGCTTTTTCTGTACTAATTGCTTTGTTCATAACAATATAAATGGTTAAAAATCTAAGATACGGTTGTTTATATCTTCGTTGTTTTAGTGCCCCTGCGGACAGCATTGTAAATGAGTGACCGTTGGTTCTCGGCGAAGGCGGTCTCCAAAGACATCCAAAAGTATAATTAGATCTCTAAATATTCCGTAGGGTCGTCGATCCCTGCATCACGCAGAGCCTCTTTCCGCTCCACACAGGTACCACACTTTCCGCAATGTTTCTCACCACCCTTATAGCAGCTCCAGGTCTTCGCGTAGTCGATACCCAGTTCCTTTCCCCTGCGGGCAATATCCGTCTTGGTGAGGTTGGTGAAAGGAGCTAAGATCTCGATACCGGGAAAGGTTCCCGCCTTCGTGGCGGCACTCATCGCCTCTACGAACTCCGGGCGACAGTCTGGATAGATGGTATGGTCTCCTCCATGGTTCGCCATCATCACATATTTCAGTCCACGACTCTCTGCCATTCCCGCAGCCACCGCCAACATGATGCCGTTGCGGAAAGGTACAACCGTTGATTTCATGTTCTCCTCGGCATAGTGACCTTCTGGGATGGCATCTGCCCCTTGCAGAAGGGAACTCTCGAAATAGCGGCCCATAAACTCAAGAGGGATGACAAGATGCTCAATCCCCAACTGTTCACAATGCCATCGGGCGAAAGGAATCTCCTGTGCATTGTGGTTACTTCCATAGTCGAAAGAAATGGCCAAGGCGATACGCTCCCTTTGGTCATACAGTAGCGTGGTACTGTCCATGCCACCGCTTAGGATAATAATAGAATCTTTCATGGGGACAAAGGTACGAATAAGTGAGCGAAAAAGCAAATATATTTGTTTTTTTCCGAACGGAAGTACTTTCA
>DETG01000109.1 GCA_002361535.1 Prevotella sp. UBA3294 | reverse complement strand
CTGCGTATCTACTGCCGCAATATGCGAGAGCCCTTTGGAGGAAAACAATTATTGCTGGTTGGTGACATCTTCCAGCTAGAACCTGTCATCAAAGAAGATGAATGGAGACTGATGCAGCCTTTCTACAGCTCCGCCTATTTCTTCTCAGCAAAGATATGGCAGGAGATGCGACTGGTCAGTATTGAATTACGTAAAGTGTACCGACAGAGTGACGATCGGTTCATCGGCATACTTGACCGTATCCGACAGAATACGGCTTCAACAAAAGACCTGCAAGATATCAACGCCAGAGTTGGCAAAGAGCTGCATCTGCACGATAACAACCTCGCCATTACCCTTGCCACCCGTCGAGACACCGTTGACTATATCAATGAGCGGAAACTCCAAGGACTGGAGGGTAAAACCACCGTTTTCAAAGGAAGAGTTACCGGTGAGTTTCCTGAGACTTCCCTACCCGCACCTACGGAACTAGAGGTTAAACCTGGAGCACAGGTCATCTTCATCAAAAACGACAAAGAACGAAGATGGGTGAATGGTACTTTGGGAGTAGTCATCTATATCGACGAGGAAGACGGTGTCATCACGGTCGTTGATGAGGACGGACACGAATATGACGTAGAACGTGAGATATGGGAGAACGTGCGTTATACCTTTAACGAAAAAGAGCAAAAGATTGAGGAAGAACAACTTGGAACATTTATCCAATTCCCTCTTCGTCTCGCTTGGGCTATCACCGTTCATAAAAGTCAGGGGCTTACTTTCAGACAAGTGAAGATAGATTTCTCCGGGGGCGGAGCCTTTGCTGGCGGACAAACATACGTAGCACTTAGTCGTTGTACCTCCCTGGAAGGTATAACATTAGAAGAGCCCATCCGACAAAGTGACATCTTCGTCCGTGCGGAGGTAGTCAGTTTCGCTAAAAGATATAATGATGGACAACTGATTAAGCAAGTGATGTTTGAAAGCAAGGCAGACAAGGAATATCACGATGCAGTGACAGCCTTTGACCGTCAGGATTTTGACGAATTCCTCCGTAATTTCTTCCTCGCCATCCACAGTCGCTACGATATCGAAAAACCTGCTGCCCAACGACTGATACGTCGCAAATTAGGTGTCATCACACAGTTGCAACAAGAATGCAGGCGATTAAAAGGAATGATTGCCAAGAATGAGGAGACACTAAGACGACTTGCTGCTGAATACGTATTGATGGGTAAAGAATGCGAAAGGGAACACATGCCTGAAGCTGCTATCCGCAATTACGAGAAAGCACTGGAGCTATACCCTGAAGCCATGGAGGCACAACGCAGAATCAAAAAATTGAAAAAAGACACTAAGAAATAAAAGAGATATGATTACATTCCCTATAGCCAAAATAAATCTTGGACTGAACGTCGTAGAGCGTCGTCCCGATGGATACCATAACTTGCAAACAGTTTTTTATCCTGTCGGTATCAAGGATGCACTGGAAGTGTTTCCAATGACAGACGACTTTCCCTCCGAAGTAGATTGCGACATCAAAGTGACCAATATTGATATAGAAGGAAACGAACAACATAACCTGGTAGTAAGAGCCTATCAGCTATTGAAGAATGACTTTCCTACCCTTCCCCGATTACATGCCCATCTCTATAAAGGGATTCCCACACAGGCAGGTATGGGAGGCGGATCCAGTGATGCCTCTGCCATGCTCCTATTACTAAACAAAGAGTTCCATCTTGGACTGTCCGAAGAACAACTCATCCAATATGCGGCGCAATTGGGAGCTGACTGTGCTATCTTTATCCTTAACCGTCCAGCATACGCGGAGGGAATTGGTGAGATACTGTCACCTATCGAGCTCAACCTCAGCGGATGGTATATGGGGGTGGTACGCCCGGACATTCCCGTTCCGACCAAAGAAGCGTTTGCCCACATTACACCACGAATGCCAAGAAAATGCTGTCGCGACATTGTCATGCAACCCATTGAGACATGGAAGGAAGAACTAACCAATGACTTTGAAGAAAGTGTCTTTATGACACATCCCGAACTCGCCGCTATCAAAGAAAGTATCTATCAAATGGGAGCTGTCTATGCTGCCATGAGTGGCAGCGGAAGTGCACTTTTTGGACTTTTCAGACAACCAGTTGACCTAAGTACCGAATTTGACGGAATGTTCACGACCTGCATAAAGCTCTGATTAACAAGCACAAAAAAAGAATGATTGTCTCACGACAATCAATCTTTCATTAACCTTAATAATCTAATACCATGAAAAACACACCACAAAATTAGGAAAATAAATTCCTTTATGCAAGTTATGTTTTAATAATTAATACTTATTTAACCTATTTTAAGTACCTACTGCTTCCACTCAACGATTTTTAACCAAGATTGTTCTTTTTTCTGTTCTTCATAAGCGATAGGGTCCAATGCTGTCATCTGCCGAAAATGAATCCCCAAAGAAGGTGAACTGACCATATCAGCCACATAAGGTTCATCAGGAAGATCCATGTATCTCGACACTTCGAGAGAGGTCCAATGGACAGAATAGACCTCCACCTTACTCTCTGGAGCCATGTCACCGCATGTCGTCAACACACATACCACCTGATTACAACTGTCAATGGGCTCACGGACCGGCATCAGATGCATGTCAATTCTCATGACCGGACTTACTTGCAGAACAAGTGTTGAGTCCGTCAGACTCACCATCTCGCTCTTCCCACCCAACTCGTTAGTGACAACCGACTTCATACCTGAATCGACAAAATCAATGAAGTCAAGACGGTTGTTCTCTGTCAGGTAAGGTATCAGACTGTCCGGCATCTGCAGGAAGACCTCCCTCATCTTCGGCTGGGCCTCACAAAGGCTGCACAGCGAAGATGCGAGGATGCATATCATCCATAATTTTCTCATATACCTATTTATCTTATTACCCACGACCAGGTCGGAGGTCTTTCACTCTGACTGCTTTTCCCTCGCTGACAGGCAGAGACCCTTTCTTTACAAGTTTCACACGCGGTGTCAGCAAAATCTCATCCTTCAACGCACGCTGGATATCCTTCGTCATTTTCTGAAGCTCAGGATATACGTCGGTATTCAAGCCGTCCAGCTCCACCTCTACGGTCATGATATCATTATCGTCCTCCGTATCGAGCGTGATGAGGTAATTACTACCCAAGCCAGGATATTGCACAAGAATCTTCTCCACCTGCATGGGGAACACATTGACACCCTTGATGATGAACATATCATCAGTTCGTCCCTTGATGCGGTCAATACGCCGGTGCGTACGTCCACAAGGACACTCACCAGGGATGATGCGAGTCAGGTCACGGGTACGATAACGCAAAATAGGCATCATCGTACGGTCTAAGGTTGTGAGGATCATCTCACCAATCTCCCCGTCAGGCACTGGCTCCAAAGTATCGGGATCAACAATCTCCAAGATATAGTTGTCTTCCCACAGGTGCATACCATTTTGCTCTAAACATTCGAAGGCGACACCGGGACCATTCATCTCCGTCATACCGAAGGAGTTATATGCCTTAACACCCAACAAGCGCTCGATGCGACGACGCTGCTCTTCCGTGTGAGGTTCTGCACCAATGAAAAGTGTACGGAGACTGGTAGTGCGCGGGTCTACCCCTTCCTCTTGGAACACCTCCGCCAAGCGGATAGCATAAGAAGGGATGGCATGCAGGCAAGTGGTACCAAAATCTTTGATAAACATAATCTGACGCTTGGAATTACCAGCTGCGGCAGGTACTGTGGTGGCACCCAGTTTCTCCGCACCATACTGGAAGCCCAGACCACCAGTGAACATGCCGTAGCCAGAGGAATTCTGGAAGACATCGGTATCACGGCACCCCACCATATACATGTCACGGGCAATCATGTTTGCCCATGAGTCAATGTCATGACGGGAGTAGGTGACGACCGTAGGATGCCCCGTAGTACCACTCGTCGAGTGAATACGGATAGCATCTTTCATATCACCGCCGACCAGTCCAAAAGGATAGTTGTCACGCAGATCCTGTTTAGTGGTAAACGGTATCTTACGGATGTCCGCAATAGTCTGTATGCTATCAGGAGTAATACCAAGATCTCCCAATCTTTTCTTATAGAATGGGGATTTCAGACTAATCTCGATAGACTGACGTAATTTCTTTACCTGTAATGCCTCCAGTTCTTTGCGGGGCATCGTTTCCAATTCTGGTTGCCAATAATGTTTATTCATATCGTTTAGTTTTTTATAATTTCAATATCCGATCATAGACAAGTGGTAATTGCTTACCGATACTCGTCACGATGATGCCACATATTCTCTGATTCCTGACCTCTTCCACCATGTCTGCCATCAACTGCGCATTGATATCATCAAGATGGGATATCGGCTCATCGACTATAAGGAAATCACTGGGTTGCACAAGGGCACGCATAAAGGCGACACGCTGCTGTTGTCCTTGCGACAAAATGCCAGCCTTCACATGCAGTTTGTCTTCGATACCCAACCGCTCAAACCATCGTTCTATGGTCGTATGATCAATCTGACCAGTCAGACGGTTCTTGATCTCTACATTCTCCCATGCCGTCAACTCAGGGAAGAGGCGCATCTCCTGAAAAAGCATACCGAGGTGGTGCTGACGGATATCCACCCACTGGGAGACAGGGAAATGTCTGATATCTTGATCATCAAAACATATCTGCCCACTGTAGTCATGTCGATACCCCATCAGGTAACTGCAAAACGTACTCTTCCCCATCCCACTTCCCGCTTCCACGAGATAGGACTTGCCGCGCTCAAAGCAAACCTCAGCACGCCATACGTCAGAGACCAGGTCCTCACGCTGAGCAAAAACCTGTGGTAATACCTGATGGAGAAGAATCTGTCTCATAAACCTTATTATATTATTTACTTAGCTGTGCCATCATAATGGCAGAAAGACCTGCCGTCTCCGTGCGCAACCTGCTGTTGCCCAAATGAACAGAGCGGAAACCTTCAGCCACCGCAGCATGAACCTCATCGATGGAGAAGTCACCCTCAGGACCTATCATCACCGTCACAGACTCATTGGCAGGCAAATGACTCAGTTCCTCAAACAGAGAGCTACGCTCCACCTCCTCATAGCAATGGGCAACATACCTTGCACCTTCATGATTTGCGGTGATAAAATCCTTGAACGACACCATGTCATGGAGCTCTGTCTTCCATGCCTTACGACTTTGCTTCATCGCAGAGACCACGATCTTATCCAATCGTGCAGTCTTTATCACATCTCTCTCTGAGAACTTACAGTCGAGGAAAGAAATCTCATCTACGCCTATCTCCACCGCCTTCTCTACCATCCACTCCATGCGGTCCATCAGTTTGGTGGGCGCAATAGCAAGATGGATATGTCCTTCCCAAGGGCGTTGCTGAGGCAGGATCTCTTTGATATCATACATACAGTGATGATTCGACGCCATAGAGACGACGGCACGATAGAAACATCCCTGTCCATCCATCAGCATCATCTCATCACCTGCCGTAAGGCGAAGGACCCTCACTGCGTGAGATGCCTCATCAGCAGGTAACTCATTGACATGAGCTGCGTCAGGCACATAGAAATATCTCACTTCCTTCATGACAACTCTTCCTTTCTCTCTGGGTGAAACATAAAATGAAAAGCGATACCCACTACCAATGCGTAGACGGCAAAAATATACCAACAATCACTCCATTGCACACTACCATCGGCCGCAGTATGGGCATTGACAACTACCTGCGCCGCTAAGGAACCTAACGTAGATCCGATGCCGTTGGTCATCAGCAGGAATAGTCCCTGCGCACTCGAACGGATGCTGGAGTCCGTAGACTGATCGATAAACAAGGAGCCGCTGATATTGAAGAAGTCAAAGGCTACACCATAGACAATCATGGAGAGGATGAACATCCACACGCCACTGCCGGGGTTACCCATTCCCAAGAGCGCAAAGCGGAAAAACCAGGCTATCGTGGCTATCACCACTACTTTCTTGATACCATAGCGTCTCATGAAGAAAGGGATGAGTAAGATACAGAATGTCTCACTGAACTGTGAGATGGAATACAGTATCACGGGATACTTCACACCGAAAGAGTCCGCATAGGCTGGAACAGACTGGAAATGGTCAATAAAAGGTGTCGCAAAACCATTGGTGATCTGCAGACAGACACCTAATAACATTGCAAAAATCAGGAACACCGCCATATTCTTCCTCTTAAACAGCGCAAAAGCCTGCAGTCCAAACAGCTCCACATAAGACTGCTTCCCTTTTTTCTTGTTCACAGGACAGGAAGGTAACGTGAGTGCATAGAGAAATAAGAGGATGCCCAGAATACCACTGGCTATAAACTGGTTGTGGTTCTGCTCATAGTCCATGATATCCACAAACCACATCGAAGCGATAAAACCTACAGTACCGAACACACGTATCGGCGGGAAACTCTTCACAGTATCTATTCCTGCCGTCGTCAAGGCATTATAAGCAACAGAATAAGACAAGGCGAGTGAAGGCATATAGAAGGCGATACTCAGACTAAACAACCCAAACAGCACAGAAAAAGAGACCTGTGCGCCCTCCTGTTGTCCATATAGTCCTGCCAGAAGCATTGCCACACCCGCCACCAGGTGACAGAAGCCATATAAGCGCTGGGCAGGAACCCATCTATCAGCAATAACACCGATCAGCGTCGGCATGAACAGAGACACAAAACCCTGCATGGCAAAGAAAGAGCCGATATGACTTCCCATCCCTATTTTGCTGAGATAGATTCCCATGCAGGTCAGATAGGCTCCCCATATCGCAAACTGCATGAAACTCATGATTGCCAGACGTACTTTCAGGTTCATTGTCTTTAAATAATTGGTTTGTTATCATCCCAAAGGGTCAACAGCCCCTCATCATTTTCTTTTAACTTTAAGCGGTTGCTGGTCCACTCGGTGAATGGCTGTTCTTTTATCAGGGGATAATACCTTTCCACTATCCCGTTGGAGAGTTCCACGACGTATGGTGTCCGGATGATTCCTTGTGGCGTTTGAAGTTCCGGACAAGCTATCCGCCGCTGCCGTTCCGTTTGTCGCTGGTTCATTGTTTATTTCTTTAGAATGGAAACGGATCAATTGTATCTGACTTATGAACAACATTTTATGCCCTTCATTATTACGGTCGTTGTTGTTCAGGTAAATGAAGCCCCTCAGTTCTTTCAGGGTTCCCTCCCTGTTCTGGGGAATTCTCAACTGCGTCTGTCCTGTCATAGACACATGACTGACCGTTTGAGTAGTGCTATCATTCTCATACTTCGCGACAAGACAAACAATGGCATCCCTTGAACCACTCTGATAGACGAAGTCCGTCATAAACTGGAACATGAACGTGTCCCCCTTGTAATAAGAGGTGTCCGCCTTCACATAGATATCGTACCGGTTGGAGGTCGGCAGCGGTGTCAACAACAGGTCGGTCTCATTCTGCCATACATTCGCTGTGTCGCCCGTTGAGCTATAGGTCGAGTATTTGTTGATATCCCCCACAGACGCACCCAATGCCTTCGCATCATCATTCAGACGCTCCTTGACTTTATGATAGATATCTTTCAATCGTTCAGCATGGGAATAGTAATATACCAAAGAGGAGTCAAACTCCGCCTCTGTCACATCGTATTTCTTCAGTACGGCATGGAAATAGACATTTTTCTGATAGTTTCTTTCCTCACCACTGTTAGACGGTGCCTCATTAGCCATCGCCTGAGCGACATGATAGTCGTAAAGGATATCCTCCAGGTCACCCGGCTGAATAAACTCAGAAGGCACAGAGGGTTTACAACCAATCATGGCAACGACAATCAATACTATGGCGAGACTATTCCGCATCGGTTTTCTTTTCTTTCTTGAGTGACAATTCTATCTCGCTGACCTCCTTACGGTAGAACAATAAAATGAGCACAACACCTACCGAGATGGCGGAGTCGGCAAAATTGAAGATGGGACTGAAGAACACAAACTGATTACCTCCCACCATCGGTACCCAGTCAGGCCATGTGGTGACAATCAGCGGGAAATAGAACATATCCACCACTTTGCCCATTAAGAAGGGAGCATAACCGGTACCAAAAGGAACAAAATAAGAGGTGTAGAACTCTGACGAGGCGTTGAAGATCAGTCCGTAGAACATCGAGTCGAAGATATTCCCTGCAGCCCCAGCCATCACCATGGCAAGGCACACGATATATCCAAATCTTTCCGTCCGTTTCACCGTTTGTGCGATATACCATCCCAGAACAGCAACGGCGACAATACGGAAAAGGGAGAGTACCAGCTTGGAGCCCAGCTCCATGCCATACGCCATTCCGTTGTTCTCAATAAACAGAATCTTAAACCACGAGAACACTTCGATCTGTTCGTGAAGAGTCATATTCGTCTTCACCCAAATCTTGATCACCTGGTCGACAAGCAGGATGGCTGTTACTATTGCAACCGCCATCCACCCGCGTTTAGCGATATTCTTATCTTTCATTTATTTCTTACCT
>DETG01000108.1:54264-77479 GCA_002361535.1 Prevotella sp. UBA3294 | reverse complement strand
TAATCTTATCCCGAACTGGCGTAATTATGGTAATTATGATAATTTCTTTCAGAGGTAAAACGACCACGGATTGGCCGGATCAAACGGATAACAAACAAGAAGAGGGGGCCACCCCTGACCCCTCCATAAGGGAGGGGAACTAAGAAGAAAGAGGATGATTGCTCATCCTCTTTCTTCTTACAGCGTTGAAAAAGTCAACGAAGTTAATGTTTAATGTTTAATGTATAATGTTTAATGTATTACTGTCTTTTTCCCGTTTTGAATATACACGCCCTTCTTGGCCGGCATTCCATTCAACTTCCTACCATCAATCGTGTACCACTCATTGCTTTGAACCTGTTGCTTATCACTTGTTACTTGATGAAGGTCTGTGGCAATGCCTGTAGTACGAGCGGTGAAGTAGCCTGGACCACCTTCACCGTCGATGTGGGCGTAGGTTTTGTCTATCGGGTTCGAGGAACTCCAGGTCGTGCCCTGTCCGCCCACCAGAATGGTGCAGTTAGAGAACATATTTGTTGATTGCGTCACTGCTGCCGTGCTCCAACCATTGCCCACATAGATGGTTCGCAGCTTTTTGCAACCGGAAAACAAAAGATTCATGTTACTTACCTTGGATGTATTGAAGCAGCTCAGGTCAAGTTTTGTCAATTGCTCACAATTAACAAACATACCAAACATATTAGTCACCTCACTGGTGTTCAGGTAGTTCATGCCCTCAATAATTATAAGATTCCCCATACCATTAAACCAATTACTTGTGATCGTTGGACGGGCACCAACGAATGAGGAATCAAAGACTACCTTGGTCACATTGGCATTGGTTCCGTTAATAAGCCACTCAGGTCTAGCACCTGTGTTCAGGTCATAGGTCGTGCCCGTGCGACTATCGCGCTGGTTGTCGTAGTAGAACGTGAGCGTTCCATTCTGATAGCAGGCGTAGGGCTCAGTACCCGCAGCGGTAAAGTAGCCCGGCCCACCATTCCCGTCGATACGGGCGTAGGTCTTGTCAACGTGGCTTTCATCGTAAGTCGTGCTTTGGCCACCCTCCAGGCTGTGACAGTTATAGAACATGTAACCGGACACTGTCACGGCTGCCGTGTTCCACCCGCTTCCCACATAAATGGTTCGCAGGTTGAGGCAATACTCAAACATGGAACTCATATTAGTCACCTTCGACGTATTGAAACTGCTCAAGTCAAGACTCTTCAGTCGGCAATTCTCAAACATGTAACCCATATCAGTCACCTTGGACGTGTTGAAACTACTCAAATCAAGGCTCGTAAGTTTTGTACAATTCATAAACATATAAGCCATATTGGTCACCTTGCTGGTGTTCAGGTAATTCAAGCCCGTGATGGACTGAAGATTGTACATGTAATAGAACCAAGCGTAAGTCGTCGTCGGGCGGGCATCAGCGAACGAGGGGGCAAAGACCACCTGGGTCACATTGCCAAAAGTGCCATCATTTCTCCAATCAGGATCGTTGTAGTCTGCGTCCGAATTCAGGTCGTAGATGGTGCCCGTGCGGAAGGCGAACTGATCGTCGTTGTAGAACGTGAGCGTCTTGTTCTCAGACGTGTAGATGGCGTAAGCCTTTGCTACAGCGGTCAAGTAGCCGGGATTGCTCGTGCCACCATCGACGCGGGCGTAGGTCGCATCGACGTGGTTGGCATCATAGGTAGTGCCCTTGCCGCCCTTCAGACTGGTGCAATTCCCGAACATACTTGCGGATTCCATCACTTCAGCCGTGCTCCAGCCATTGCCCACATAGATGGTTTTCAGATTTGTGCAGTCACTGAACATGTAATCCATATGTTCCACCTCGGCCGTGTTGAAACTGCTCAGGTCAAGGCTTGTCAAACCTATGCAGCCACTAAACATAGATGCTAAAGAATACACTTGCGACGTTTCCCAGCTGCTCAGGTCAAGGGTTGTCAGGCTGGTGCAGCCAGAGAACATGGCGAACATCTCATACACCCGGGATGTGTTGAAATGGCTCACATCAAGGCTCGTAAGCTTTGTACAATTCGTAAACATATAAGCCATATCGGTCACCTTGCTGGTGTTCAGGTAACTCATGCCCGTGATGGATTGGAGATTCTCCATATTGTAAAACCACATGAAAGTAGTCCTTGGGCGAGCTTCAGCGAACGAGGATTTAAAGACCACTTTGGTCACTTTGGATTTGGTGCCATCGGTGTCCCAACCGGTATTGCTGCCGTTCGTGTTCAGATCGTAGGTTGTGCCCGTGCGGCTATCGCGCTGGGTGTCGTAGTAGAACGTGAGCGTCTTGTTCGACGGGGTGTAGCAGGCATAGGGTCTTGGCGCATAAATGTCGGTGAAGTAGCCCGGGTTGCTCGTGCCGCCGTCGATGTGGGCGCAGGTCGCGTCGTCTGTCCAGCATGAAGCGTATTCGGTGCCCTGGCCACCTACCAGATTGTTGCAGAAAGCGAACATATTTTCGGATCTCGTCACCTTAGCCGTGCTCCAGCCAGTGTCCACATAGATGGTTTCCAGACAATAGCAGTCATAGAACATCGAATTCATATAGGCCACCTTGGACGTGTTGAAACTGCTCAAGTCGAGGACGGTCAGCTGACTGCAATTATAGAACATGTATTTCATGTCAATCAACTTTGACGTGTTGAAATGGCTCACATCAAGGCTCGTAAGCTTTGTACAATTCTGAAACATATAAGACATGATAGTCACCTCGCTGGTGTTCAGATACTCCATGCCCGTGATGGATTCAAGTTTCTGCATATAGTTAAACCAACGGTTGGTAGTCGTCGGGCGGGCATCGGCGAACGAGGAGTCAAAGACCACCTGGGTCACAGATCTGTTGGTTTGGTCGGATTCCCAGCCGGGAGTCATGACGTCCTTGTTCAGGCTGTAGGTCGTGCCCGTGCGGCTGCTGCGCAGATTGTCGTAGTAGAACGTGAGCGTCGTGTTCGACTCTGTATAGCAGGCATAGGCCTCTTGGGCGTTAGCGCCGATGGCGCTCATCAGGGTTATCAATAGGATAACCAGTCGTTGAATAATGGATGTTGGTTTCATAAGCGGATAGTTTTGAGATTGGAGGCTCCCCTACCCCCTCTGTAGGAGGGGAACCGGGATTCTGCTGCAAAGATAATAAAAAATCTGAATACTCTACTACAAAATACTGAAAATGTTGCATTTATGAGAGAGTGACAGATCAATCTACACAAAAACTCTATATGGAAATTAATGTGCATAATTGATTATCCATATTATTCACATTCGTTTCAAAAAAATTCAATTTCTGGTTTAATTTTTTTTATTCATGTTTCGGTTGTTAAATCTTTCGTTGTTTTAGTGCCCTTGCGGGCAGAAATCATACAAAATCCAAACAAAATCAAACAAATAAGCCATATGGAATTTTGTAAGATTTTGTAAAATTTCTCGCCGTAGGCGATCCCCACAAACATCCGAAAGTTCAATTATTCTAATTATTCTAATTTCTTTCCAATAAAAGCCGCTTGCGGCCCTTACAAACAAGTCTATTTCTTTCAGTTTTTACTTTCAACACAAGAGGAGAGGTTTACATGCGAAACATTCAGTCTATGATAAAAAAGACGATGCTTTTTTGGTCGATTCGAAGAAAATGCGTACCTTTGTAGCAAACGAAAGAAAACAGGAGGATTTACCATGAGCAAAATAACACAAGAGAACTTCGAATCGATGTATATCGATCCCATTGAGATCCGGCAGATCGATAAGTTCGTGTGTCAGGAGATGGGGCGCCAGATGCACCGCTATATCAAAGGGATGAGCGGTACTAAGCGGATTATGGAGAAATTCGAAGAGGCACTGTCTTCACTCACCGTGGAGCAGAAGGAGGAGGCCATCGCACGCTATATCGACTTGAATAGGAAATCCATCAGCGGACTGGACTTCAAGTTAGTGCTGGCACGGGCTATCGCTAACTACTGCGATACCTTCGAGTATATGCTGGAGATGGTGAACAACCGACAGAAAATGGAGTTCTACCTGAAAAGGATCAAAGGCAAATATATCCAATACCATGAGGTGTTCGAGCAAGACGGGAAATTCGGCATCAAAGATTTCAAAGGTAACATACTCGTATCACCGCAGTATGACTTCTTGCGCACCTGTTATACTTATGTCGATGACTTGATCATGATGCCCATCATCGCACAGAAAAACGGGAAGATGGGGTTGATCCTGCCCGATCGTAAAGACACGGTGGTGGCCGACTTTATTTACGATGACATCCAACTGAGAGATGAGCCACCTTATTTCGAGGCGATCCTCAAAGGGAAGAAAGTGCCACTCCATCAGAAATGACTCCACTACACCCCATCATGTTCGCAGGAACTGGCAGTGATGTCGGCAAAAGCATCGTGGCCACAGCGTTTTGTAGGATCTTCCGACAGGACGGCTACCATCCGGCACCGTTCAAAGCACAGAACATGGCCTTGAACTCGTATGCCACACCCGAAGGACTGGAGATCGGAAGGGCACAGGCGGTACAGGCCGAGGCAGCAGGCATCGCCTGTCATACTGATATGAACCCCATCCTGCTGAAACCCAACAGCGATCATACCTCACAGGTGGTGCTCAACGGCAAACCGATCGGGAACTACCACGCAAGGGAGTATTTTGACAGTGGAAGGAGCAAGGACCAAGGAGAAAGGAGAGGCATTGACAGGGACTTACTGCGCTGTGAGGCCCATGCCGCCTTCGACCGTCTGGCCTCACGCTACAACCCCATCGTCATGGAGGGGGCGGGGAGTATTGCGGAGATCAACCTGAAGGACCGCGACCTGGTGAATATGAGCATGGCGATGTATGCGAAGGCCGATGTCATCCTCGTGGCAGACATCGATCGTGGGGGAGTCTTCGCCAGCGTGTATGGCACACTGATGCTCCTGTCACCAGAGGAAAGACAACGGGTGAAAGGCATTATCATCAATAAGTTTCGCGGTGACAGCTCTCTCTTCGAGGAGGGACGGCGGATGATCGAAGAGTTGTGCGGCATCCCCGTTCTGGCCGTATTGCCCTATTTCAAAGATATCCATATCGAGGAGGAGGACAGTGTGTCGCTGGAACTGAAAGCACGGGAGGTGGCCCAGGGAAAGATCAATATCGCAGTGGTGATGCTACGACAGCTGAGTAACTTCACCGACTTCGATGCACTGGAACGTGACCCTTGCGCACACCTTTTCTATACCAACAATACCGAGGAACTGCAGAAAGCCGACATCATTATCCTGCCCGGGTCGAAAAACACCATCGCCGATCTCATCGAACTGCGACGTAACGGAGCGGCACAGGCCATCCTGAAGGCACACCACGACGGTGCCACGGTGATGGGAATCTGCGGCGGTTACCAGATGATGGGACAGGAAATACTCGACCCTTACCATGTGGAAGGGGATATCGAACGTGTACCAGGGTTAGGACTGCTGCCTGTAAGCACTACGATGAGCGGAGAGAAACGTACTGTGCAGACCACCTTCCGCTTCCTACACTACGGGGAGGAGTGCAAAGGGTATGAGATTCACATGGGACAATCTACATGCTACACCCCCGACTCCTCTCTACCGATGCCACATGCCACACTCAACACGTTGCCCGACGGCTCCACCGAAGGGACGTTCCTCTCTTCAAAATGTTTCGGTACCTACATGCATGGGATCCTCGACAATCCTGTGGTGGTGGATTATCTGTTGGCACCATTTGTCGGGAAAGGGGAACAAAGGCAGTCGTTCGACTATACCGCCTATAAAGAGCAACAATACAACCTGCTTGCAGAAAGGGTGAGAAAGGCGGTTGACATGAATCGCCTCTATCAGATCCTCACTTGAACAACACTAAAGATAGATGATGATGAAGAACGACAGGGCAAAGAGCACGGCTACTACCTGTGTGAACCGGTCGCGCAACATGATCTTCGTGGGATCACCACTGCGTTTGTCAACTACCGTCAACTGGATATAACGCAACAACCCCAATAACACAAAACCGGAAGTTAGATAGAGGTAGTCGGTATGGGCACGTGCCGTTACTTCAGGACTGATCGTGTACATGATATAACATACCAAAGTGACCGATGCCGTGATGGTGATGGCCTGGTTGATGAATGTCAGGTTATAACGGATGGTGTTCTTCCTCGGGGCTTCCCCCGTCTCTTCCATACGAATCACATCATCACGACGCTTGGCAAATGACATGAACAGGGTGATGAGGAAGGTCATCAGCACCAACCACTTACTCAACGTTACCTCGGTGGCCTCACCACCAGCCAACAGGCGCAGGACGAAACCGAAGGCTACCACACATACATCCACGATGGCTTGCTGCTTGAGCCAGACACAATAGGCGAGATTCAACACAAAATATACTAAGATGATACCTCCCACTACCCATGTGTTCACTTTCAACAGCATCAGCGTAGCCAATGACAGGAAGATCATCAGTGCCATCAGACTGTAGGCCTGTGGCAGGGTGATAGCACCGCTGGCTATCGGACGGTGACATTTCACAGGGTGACGACGGTCGTATTTTACGTCGATGATGTCATTGAAACAGTACACCGCCGAGGCAATGAAGCTGAAGGCAAAGAAGGTAACCACCACGGCATAGATAGCCTGGGTGTCCAGCAGACTGCCACCGAAGAACATCGGCATGACCACAAAAACATTCTTCAACCACTGATTCGGTCGGATTAATTTGAGTGCACTCTTTATCATATCTCTTTTAATTTTTCACTATTCCCTTTCCCCTCTACGAATTAGACGAATTAGACAAATTTTGGATTCTCTATGAATTAGGCGAATTATCGATTAGCTGTCCTTTCTCCCTTCCTTTGGGAGGGCTGGGGTGGATTTTAGGTTGGGCACCACCTTCTTCAGCAACCACGCTAATGGGATACTGATCGCGATCATCAGCAAAGCGGTGAGACAGTAGCCCAGGTGATACTCCTTCACATATTTCAGTACGAACTGAATATGGATCAGGTAGAGTTCCAGACTGATACCGCCGAGGAATGTGAGGAATGCTAAGAGCCAGCGGGGAGCATAATGAAAGGCACGACAGAGAAGGAGCATCGCCGTGATGCTGCACGGGATATAGACCATCCGCTCTAAAAACAGCGGGAACTTGCCACGCCAGTGGTTCTCGAACTCGATGCACATCATGAACGACAGGACGAAGAGCAGCAGGATTCCCCAAAGGGCGGCACCCTCCATGCTCCTTTTCTCTTTCACCCACTGACCGCAGTTGATGCCTATCAGGAAGATAGGGATGCGACTCCAGAAGATCTCGACATGTCCTACAGCGCGGTGCACAGGAGGATAATACTGTACCATGATAGCCCATACCATGAAGAGCACCGGTAGCCAGCGGTAGGAGGGGTGCTTACGTATCAGTTCCATGTAGGCTGGGGCAAAGGTGTAGAGCATCATAATGGCGGGAATGAACCAGAACGTGAGGTCGTCTATGCGCCAGAAACTCCAGTTGAACAGGATGTTTGCCACTAAATGACCGATGTTCGGACTATAGCCGCCACCTGCCACATACAGGTGGTTGGGAATATAATACAAGGCTGCCATGATCAGCCATGCCGGGTAGATCCTCAGGTAACGGTGGAGGAAGAAATGCTTCAGTGATGGTTGCTTCGTCCAGGAATACCAAAGTCCGATGCCACTCAGAAAAAGGAACATATCCACTCCGATATTGCCACAACGCACCACCCCGTACATCAAGTAGCTCTTTGGCATATATACATGGAAGAACATCACGAACAGCATCGCTGCACCCATCAGGGCAGAACGGTATTTACTGAAATCAGAGAACTCTATCTTCTTCATTTCTTTATTACTTTGTCGCCAATGGCGAGGTTTCGACCCTTCAGGGCATTACTTTTCTCCAGCACAAACTGAAACAGCATTGATAACGCCACCGCAGAGAGCAGGTAGATGACGATCCCCCAGTAGATGTCTATCCTGCGGTAGTGGGCGATGATCAACTCACGCATCAACGGATGCATCACGAACAACATCGAGGAGATACCACCGAACCACACACAGGGCTTCAGCATCCACTGCGGCAAAAGCTTCACAGTGGCCAGTGCACCCGTGATAACGAACAGGGGCACCCACAACCAGCTATAGACAGAGAAACTGCCGGTGAAGACGGCCACGGCCGAGAGTATGACGATGCCTGTCCACTGCATCACCGTCAGCGTATATCGGAAATAACGGGCATAGGCGATACCCATGCAGAAGGGTAGGATTCCTCCTACAAAATTATATCGGATGTAGTTCAGCAGGTTAAACGACACGGGGTTATACTGTGTGGCCCACGTCTGCAATAGCCAACATACCGCCACGAACACAGCGAGGAGGAGTAGGCTGCGCCAACGGAAGAACACCAGACGATAGAGGATATACAACTGAATCATCAGTCCGAAGAACCAGTAAGGCCCGGGTCTGATGGCCTGATCGGGCACCGTATAGAGGAAATTGATGGTCATCGTGAGCTGTGCTGCGATCCTGTCAAGGGTGAACACCTTCGGTGCACTGTCGTAACGAGCGAAATACACGACTACGAAAAGCACATAGCCGTAGATCATCAGACGGAACAACTTCACGAAATGTTTCCATATCCAGTACCCCGCACCTTCGCATTTCCGTACCCCCGCACCCTCATACTTCTTCACCAGTCCGTAACCGCTGATGAACAGGAAGATAGGAACGCCATAGTGCCCGAAGAATGAGAATAGATGGATGAACAAGTCTTTGTCCATCGCCATCACTTTCTCCATCAATTGCATAGGCTTCTCTGCCGTGAAGGTATATTCGTTCTCTTTCACCGCGAAGCCCAGGAAGTGACAATAGTTGTGCAGCACGATTCCTAAGATCGCCAAGCCGCGTAGTGCCATCGATTCCGTCTTACTCATCATTTATTTCTCTTTCTTCAGTTTGTCATAATCCGTGGTGTTCTTCAGGATCCGTGGACGTTGCTCACGGTATTCAGTGCTCAGGACATCCAGGTCCCGACGATAGTCCTTCGAGGAGATACCTGCCAGGTGCATCAGCAGGAACGGCAGCGCATCGGTCATATACCGCCGATCCTTCGCTTTGACGATGGCTTCATACAGTTCTGGCTCTTTCACCATCATGGAATGAGAGCACCAAATCCAGAAGGGGATGTCGAACTCTTCATGGGCCAATCGGTAGGTGATCTCCGTACTGTGCATCCTGCCACAGAAATGTACCCCAGGACCGTAGCATTCTTCGCCATGATCGGGCACATAGATCACCACGGCATTCTCGTTCTCCACCCGTTGGATCAGCTGGTCAACGATCGAGTCGTTATACAGGATAGCATTATCATAGTAGGCCACGCGTTGGATCTCCCCAGAACGCAGGTCGGGCCTGTCATAGTCATCGCGCTTGAAATGCCACCGATCCTTCGGACTCCGCGTGCGGTAGTCAAGGTGCTGTCCCTTCAAATGGACGATCGTCAGCTCACCTCTTTTATTTCTCTCCTCTTTCCTCTCTCCTCTTTCCTCTTCTATTCCTTTCCTCTTTCCTCTCTCCTCTCTCCTCTTAAACACCTCGTCCCATTCTTTCAACATACCCTCATCATAGTACCACAGTTTCTCGTTCCGGGTGTCGAACATTGCTTTGCTGAGGGTAGGGTTATTCAGAAAGAAACCGCCGCTGAAATCATATACCGCCTCTTTGGCTTGGGGCAGGAACTGGTTGGTGAGGAAGGTTACATGATAGCCAGCCTGTCGGAAGATCATGGGGAACAAGGGATAGTCACACCATTCTCCGGAATCGCCGACAGTATAGAGCGAGAAGAGATGTTTGAACACAAAACTGGTGAGGTTCCATGGAGCCACCACATCCTGATAGGCGATCAGTTCCCCCCGTTGTGCCCTTTTCATTTGACGCGGTGTGGTGGCCTTGTCGTATCCATAGAGCTGAGCGTGGTGACGGTTGTAGCTCTCTCCGATAATCAGTACGATATGCGGTGTGGTGAAGGCACAGCTATCCACTTCCACCTTGTCGATCCCGGCAATCAGTTTATCTACCTGTTTTGCCGTGAGCTGATTGGCACGGATACTGAATGCTAATCGGTAGAGAGGTTGGTAGAGTACAGCCCTGTTCTTCTCCGTCAGTTCGTGCTCCACCTCACCGATCGTCTCATAAGTCATCAATCGATGAAATGCTACTTTGTTTGACCAGCAATCGATGAGGGAGAAGAGGAAAATGGCGAGGAAGAATAACAATAAAATTATTGAGGAGTGTGGAGTGAGGAGTGAGGAGTGAGATTTGCTATTAGGAACAAGTGACTTTGTATATGAATCCTGTATCTCAGTACTATTCTCACTTCTCACTCCACACTCCACACTCCTCGAAACGTCCTTCCTCGAAATAACACTCCACACTCCATGCGCCACCAACACCAGCAATACCCAGCCCACCTTACTCAGGAGAATATCGGGAGAGAGATAAGATTGTAGGAATTCGGTGGCCTCCTGACCGTTGGTCTCGCCCACCAGCAACAACATGGTAGGGGTTATCGTACTATCGAACTTCACGAAACAATACACGTCGATGAGAGCCACGACATAGGCAACCACATAGCATACGCGCTTCACCCATACACTGATTTTCTGTGGCAGGATCGAGAGTAAGAGGAACAGTACACCCACATCTACCAGCAACTCCGTGAAGAGATGCTCATAGATCTTCGCATTTCGTGTCTCAGGCAATACGGCATAAGCCGTTATGATGCCCAATGCGTACATGAATACAAGGAAGGCAATGTTCCGCTTCATGATTTCTTCTATTGACCGTGATGGATAGATTATTTCGGGGTTATACCATATAAGCCATGCGACTCAATAAAGGAGATGGCGGCTTTGGGCACCATTCGGGTAACAGATTTCCCTTGAGCCAGACGCTGACGAACCTTTGTACTGCTGATGGGAATCAGCGGGGTGTCAACCACCTGCACTGAGGGTGGGAGACTGTTCATGTCAAAAGAGCTGCCCTCTCGGGGATAGACCACCACATGATAGTTGGCGAGGATATCTTCATGACGATGCCACAGTCGGATCTTCTCCCAGTTGTCACCGCCGATGAGCACGGTGAACTCACGGTCGGGGTATTTCTTCGACAGTGCTTCCAACGTATTCCACGTAAAGGAGGGCTTCGGGAGACCGAATTCGAAATCACTGGCGATGAGACGTTTGTAGCGTCGCAGTGCCCCTTCTACCATCTCATAGCGATAGCGATCCCATACCAGTTCCTGATTCACCTTAAAAGGGTTCTGAGGGGTCACCATGAACCACACCTCGTCTAACTGAGCCTTTTCCAGCAGGAGCTTGGCCAGTCGGATATGTCCGAAATGAATGGGGTTGAACGTCCCCCCATAGATGCCCGTTTTTATCATAGAAGTTTCGATTGTTTCATTCCACAAACTTTTGGATGATATCGAGGACTTCCTGTTCGGCGGTGGCAAGGTCATCGTTCACTACCACATGATCGAATTTCTCAGCAAAGGTGAGCTCAAAGGCGGCGCGTTCGATACGCTGGTCGATCACCTCAGGTGCATCCGTTCCCCGACTTTCCAGTCGCTGGCGCAGCACCTCGATCGACGGAGGTTGGATAAAGATGCTCAAGGCCTCATCACCATAGTAGCTCTTGATATGGCAGCCCCCTTTCACATCCACATCGAACACCACGTTCTCACCAGTCTCGCGCTGATGCTCCACCTGTGCCTTCAGGGTGCCGTAGAACCGTCCTTCATACACTTCCTCATACTCTAAGAACTCCTCGTTCTCGATGCGCTGTCGGAACTCTTCTGGTGTGAGGAAGAAGTATTCCACTCCGTTCTGCTCGGTACCCCGGGGGGCACGACTCGTGCAACTGATGGAGAACGAGAGTCTCAGCTCGGGATGTTCTTGCATCAGCCAGTTGATAATAGTACTCTTGCCACTGCCGGAAGGAGCACTGATGACGATCATTTTCCCTTTCATATACAATATCTTTAAGCGTATAGGATGTGTCAAAGCACATTCAGCACCTGTTCTTTGATTTGTTCCAGCTCATCCTTCATCATCACGACAATGTTCTGCATCTCTGCCTGGTTGCTCTTGGAACCCGTGGTATTGATCTCACGGCCCATCTCCTGTGCGATGAACCCTAACTTCTTACCTTGGCCTTCCTGCTCATTCATGGTGTCGCGGAAATATTTCAGATGGTTGGTCAGTCGCTGTTTCTCTTCACTGATATCCAGTTTCTCGATATAGTAGATCAGTTCCTGCTCCAATCGATTCTTGTCGTATTCCACCTCGGGGATGTTCTTCAATCCCTCTACGATCTTGGCACGGATCTTCTCCACACGCGATTTCTCATAAGGCTCGATGCTTGACAGCAGATGGGCGATGTTGTCAACTTTCTCCTCGAATTTCTTTTGAAGGGCGGCACCCTCCTGCTTACGGAACTCCACCAAGCGGGTCAGCGCCTCCTCTATACCCTGACGGGCCGCCTTCCATTCTTCCTCATCTAATACCTCTACATCGGTCTTGGTCATCACATCGGGCAGACGTAAGATCATGCCATACCAATCTGTGGGCTCTGGAATACCGGTAACGGAAGAAATTTTCTTGATCTGTTGGTAATAATTCTCAACAAGTGCGGCATTGATGGGAGTGGCATCCACCACTGTGTCTTTCTCAATCCAGATAGAGAAGTCAACCTTGCCACGGAGCAATGCTGCGGCTACCATCTGGCGCATCTCCATTTCCTTCTCACGATAGAGGGGTGCGATGCGGGTGTTCAAGTCAAGTTGCTTACTGTTTAATGACTTTATTTCAACATTAATTTTCTTTTCTTTAAAGGTTACGACCGCTTTGCCGTAGCCCGTCATTGACTGTATCATACTCTGTTTGACGTTAAATTTATGCAAAAGTACAAATAATTTCTGGAAAATGCGTATTTTTGCACTTTATTTCGAAAGATATTTTTGTATGTCGTGTATTTTAAATATAGAAACGAGTACCGATGTGTGCTCCGTATCGGCCAGTCAAGACGGTGCTGTGATCTTCAACGAAGAAGATCATAGCGGTCCGAATCATGCCGTGAAACTGGGGATCTTTGTTGATGAGGCACTGTCGTTCATCGACAACCATGCCATCCCTTTAGACGCAGTGGCCGTGAGCAGCGGCCCCGGCAGCTATACAGGCTTGCGCATCGGGACCTCGATGGCCAAAGGCATCTGCTATGGGCGTGATGTGAAGCTCATCGCCATCCCTACGCTGGAACTGCTGACCGTGCCCGTCTTGTTGCGCCAGGAGCTGGAAGACGATGCCCTGCTCTGTCCGATGATCGATGCACGTAGGATGGAAGTTTATGCTGCTGTCTATGACCGTGCCCTGCATCCGCTTCGCCAGGTCCAGGCCGATATCGTGGATGCCGGCACTTACCTTCCGTTCTTAGATGCCCATCCCGTGTATTTCTTCGGTAATGGTGCGACCAAGTGCAAGGAGATCCTTCAGCACCCAAATGCTCGCTTCATCGATGGTATCGAGCCATTGGCTAAGTGGATGTTCCCCTTGGCCGAAAAGCACATCGCTCTTGAGCAGTATGAGGATGTGGCCTACTTTGTCCCGTTCTACCTGAAGGACTTCGTGGCCAAGATGCCCAAGAAGTTGCTCTGATCCCATCATTTTCATTCATTCGAACAAACATCAATTCATATCATTATGAACATCAAAGGATTGGACTATAACACCCAGCGAGAGAAACTCATTCTCCCCGAATATGGGAGAGAGGTGCAGAATATGGTTGACCATGCCATATCTCTTCCCACCAAGGAAGAGCGACAGCGGTGTGCCGAAACCATCATCCGCATCATGGAACGTATGTTCCCACAGAACCGCGAGAATGCCGATTACCAGCAGAAACTGTGGGATCATTTAGCCATCATGAGCGGGTTCCAGCTCGACATCGATTATCCCTACGATGTGAGCTCTGCGATGAAGATCGCCACCAAGCCCGAGCCACTGGACTATCCCATGAAGAGAATCCCTGTGCGGCACTATGGCAGCCTGATCTTCGAGACCTTCGAGAAACTGAAGAGCATGCCTCCCGGTGAGGAGCGTGATGAACTGGCTCGTATCACAGCCAACCAGATGAAACGTAACCTGATGCAGTGGAGTCATGGCGCCAACGATGACGAGAAGATCGCCGACGACATGGCCCGTTATACCGACGGGGTGATCCAGCTTGACATGGATACGTTCAAGTTCGACCGTGTGCAGCTGAGAGACGACCTGAACCCTCGAAACAAAAGAAAGAAGTAATAGCACATGGAATCGTTTGTTATCGAAGGCGGTCATCTGCTCAAAGGAACCATCATCCCCCAGGGAGCTAAGAACGAAGCCCTGCAGGTGATCTGTGCCTCCTTACTCACACCAGAGAAGGTGGAGATTCGGAATATCCCCGACATCTTAGACGTGAACAACCTGATCTTGCTGCTCAAAGAGATCGGAGTGAAAGTGAGCCGTGAGAATCGCAACGATTATGTCTTCCAGGCTGATGAACTCAAACTCGACTATCTGGAGAGCGATGAGTTCGTGCGCAAATGTGCGGCATTGCGAGGCAGTGTGCTGATGATCGGTCCGTTACTGGCACGTTTCGGTAAGGCTGTCGTGGCGGAGCCAGGAGGTGACAAGATCGGGCGGCGCCGCTTGGATACCCACTTCCTGGGATTCAAGTATCTGGGAGCACGGTTCGACTTCAACGAGCAGCGCAACGTGTATGAGATTCACTCCAGCAGACTGAAAGGCTGCTACATGTTGCTCGACGAGGCATCGGTTACTGGCACCGCCAATATCATCATGGCCTCGGTTCTCGCTAAGGGCACCACTACGATCTATAATGCGGCCTGTGAGCCTTATATCCAGCAGCTCTGTCATCTGCTGAACCAGATGGGAGCCAATATCAGCGGCATCGGTAGTAACCTGCTCACCATTGTCGGCGTGGACTCGCTGCATGGGGCATCCCACCGTATCCTGCCTGATATGATTGAGGTAGGCTCCTTCATCGGTATGGCAGCGATGGTGGGCGACGGCATTCGTATCAAGAATGTCTCCCTGCCCAACCTCGGCATTATCCCTTCGGCCTTCCGCCGTTTAGGTGTGAAGATGAAAGTGGAGGGAGACGATCTCTTCATTCCCCGTCAGGCACATTATATCATAGACTCCTTCATAGACGGTTCAATCATGACACTGGCTGATGCGCCATGGCCGGGACTGACACCCGACCTGATCTCCGTATTGCTCGTGGTGGCCACACAAGCCCGTGGTAGTGTGCTCTTCCACCAGAAGATGTTCGAGAGCCGACTGTTCTTCGTAGATAAGCTCATCGACATGGGAGCACAGATTATCCTGTGTGATCCACACCGGGCTGTCGTGGTGGGGCACGACCATAAGAAACGGCTGCGTGCCGGGCGCATGACCAGTCCGGATATCCGTGCCGGTATTGCCCTGCTCATTGCCGCCCTTAGTGCCCAAGGCACAAGCCGTATCGACAACATTGCACAGATCGACCGGGGCTACGAAGATATCGAGTCACGTCTCAATGCCTTAGGTGCCCATATCCAACGAGTAAACCCGTAACATGATCCGTCAAGAAGAGGTATTTCGTATCGGTCGCATCGGACGACCGCATGGCATCAAGGGAGAAGTCATCTTTATGTTCAGTGATGACGTGTTCGACCAGGTGGATGCCGACTACCTGATCCTTCAGGTTGATGGGATCTTGGTGCCGTTCTTCATCGAGGAGTACCGTTTCCGTACCGATGAGAGCGTGTTACTGAAACTTGAGGGAATCGACACCCTGGAGCAGGCGCGAGAGCTGACCCACTGTGAGGTGTTCTTTCCCCGGGCATTAGCTCCGGATCAGGAAGAGGGCGTCTGTTGGGCGCAGATCGTTGGTTTCCGGATCGTCAATGCGGCAGGTCTCATGCCGATAGGTACTATCGCCTCGGTAGATGATTCCACGGAGAATGTGCTCTTAGAGGTTACCAGTGATACGGGGAAGGAGCTGCTGATTCCTGCTGCCTCCGCTCTGATACAAGACATCGATGAGGCGCACCAGGTCATCATCATGGATCTGCCCGAGGGATTATTGTCATTATAAGAAAAAGAATAATGAAGAAACAAATTGCTATCTTAGGTTCTACAGGAAGCATTGGCACGCAGGCACTTGAAGTCATTGCCGAGCATAGCGACTTGTACGAAGTATATTGTTTGACGGCCCACAACAAGGTGGAGTTGTTAGCCCAGCAGGCACGACGCTTTAAGCCTGCTGCCGTGGTGATTGCCAATGAGGCTCGCTACGAAGAACTGCGGACATTGCTGGCCGACGAGCCGGACATCAAGGTATATGCAGGGAAGCAAGCCCTTGACGATATCGTCGAAGCGGGTCCCATCGATATGGTGCTCACCGCCATGGTGGGCTTTGCCGGTCTCTCCCCCACTGTACATGCTATCAAGGCACGGAAGAAGATCTGCTTGGCCAACAAAGAAACACTGGTCGTGGCTGGTGAGTTGATCTGTCAGTTAGCAAACGAGTACCATGCCCCCATCCTGCCCGTTGACAGTGAGCACTCTGCCATTTTCCAGAGTTTGGTCGGTGAGGGTAATAATCCTATTGAGAAAATTCTGCTCACCTGCTCAGGCGGACCGTTCCGACAGATGAGCGAGGAGCAGATAGCACGGGTGACAGCCGCCGATGCCTTGCGACATCCCACCTGGGACATGGGGGCGAAGATCACCATCGATTCTGCCTCTCTGATGAACAAAGGCTTCGAAGTGATCGAAGCCAAATGGCTCTTCGGAGTGCCTGCAGAGAAGATCCAGGTGCTCATCCACCCGCAGAGCATCGTCCACAGTGCCGTGCAGTTCATCGACGGATCGGTGAAAGCCCAGTTAGGTGTTCCCGACATGCGACTGCCCATCCAGTATGCATTCTCCTATCCCGACAGACTGAGTCTTTCTGGCGACCGTCTCGATCTCTTCAAACATCCGTTAGAGTTTTTCGAGCCCGACCTGAAGCGATTCCGCTGTCTGGCACTGGCCTTCGAGGCTATCCGTTGCGGTGGTAACATGGCTTGTATCGTGAATGCTGCCAACGAGGTGGTGAACGAAGCTTTCCGTCATGACCGCTGCTCATTCCCCCAAATGGCGGATGTCATCGAGAAAACCATGCAACGGGCCTCATTTGATAAGAATCCGTCGTTAGATACCTATTTTAAAACAGATGCTGAGGCACGTAGCATTGCCTCTGAACTATTAAACAATCAATAAGCAATGGAAGTATTTTTGATCAGACTGTTACAGTTCATGCTCGCCATCTCTCTCCTGGTTCTTCTCCATGAGGGTGGCCATTTCTTTTTTGCCAAGCTATTCGGGGTGCGCGTAGAGAAATTCTACCTGTTCTTCGACCCTTGGTTTCACCTCTTCGAGTTCAAACCCAAAAACAGTGATACAGCATACGGCGTAGGATGGCTTCCCTTAGGCGGCTATTGCAAAATTGCCGGTATGATCGACGAGAGTTTCGACACCGAGCAGATGAAACAGCCCGAGCAACCATGGGAGTTCCGCAGTAAGCCGGCATGGCAGCGTCTGCTCATTATGATCGGTGGTGTGCTCGTGAATTTCCTCTTAGCCCTGTTCATCTATTCGATGGTGCTTTTCCACTGGGGGGATGAGTATATCGCCGTAAAAGACATGTCGATGGGATTCAAATTCAACACCGAGGCCAAACAGATCGGTTTCCAGGATCATGATATTCTCGTGGCCTACGACGGTAAGGCCTTCGATCGCTATGATGTGGACGTGTTCCGCCATTTGGCCGATGCCCAAACCATCACAGTGAAGCGCGGCAACCGCGAGGTGACGATCCAGATGCCTGAGGAGATGAGTCTGATCAAGATGCTGCAGGCCGACCCAGCCTTTGCCCGTCCGTTCGTGCCTGCAGAGATCGACAGTGTGCTATCCGAGACTCCTGCTGCCAAGATCGGTATGGAGAAAGGTGACAAGATTCTTGCCATCAACAATAAACCTGTTGACTCCTGGAACGAGTTCGTCTATCAGATAGGAGTCCTCAATGATGTGCTCTCTACGGCTAAGAGCAGTGCTGACAGTCTAAAGACCCGTACCGTACAACTGGTTTATCAGTCGAAGAAAAGCGGAACAACGGATACCACACAGGTGGTGCTCTCCCCGGAGATGCGCTTAGGCGTGAGTCAGACGTCCATCGCCACCTACTACAAGCCCACCCAACTGACATATAACTTCTTCGAGAGCTTCCCGGCAGGCATCAAATATGGGCTGGGCGTGCTCCGCGGTTATGTGAACGACCTGAAATATGTGGCCACAGCCGACGGGGCCAAGTCATTAGGCGGCTTCGGAGCCATCGGCAGTCTGTTCCCACCGGTATGGGACTGGATGATGTTCTGGCGCATGACAGCCTTCCTCTCCATCATCCTTGCCTTCATGAACATCCTACCCATCCCTGCCCTCGACGGCGGTCATGTACTGTTCCTCCTTTACGAGATCATCACAGGACGCAAGCCCAGCGAAAACTTCATGATCAAGGCCGAATATGTGGGCTTCACCATCCTCATCCTCCTTATGGTGGTGGCTAACCTGAATGATATCCTTAGGTGGTTAGGGTATATGTAATAAATAGAGGAGAGAGGAGAGAGAGAAAAGAGGAGAGAAAAGAGGAGAGAGATGAAAGAGGAGGGATGAGAGGAGAGATGAAAGATTTGAATAATGATGAACGAAGATTTCGACATAAGAAGAGAGACGCTGTCATCGACAGAGAAGGAGTTTGAGAACGCTTTGCGCCCTCTGCGCTTCAGTGATTTCAGTGGACAGAAGAAGGTGGTAGAGAACTTGGAAGTGTTCGTGGAAGCGGCTAAATACCGCGGCGAACCCCTCGACCACACCTTGTTGCACGGTCCTCCCGGACTGGGCAAGACAACCTTGTCGAACATCATCGCCAACGAGTTAGGTGTGGGATTCAAGATCACCAGCGGACCAGTGCTTGACAAGCCCGGTGACTTAGCTGGTATCCTCACTTCGTTGGAGACGAACGATGTGCTTTTCATCGATGAGATCCACCGTCTGTCACCCGTGGTGGAAGAGTATCTGTATTCTGCCATGGAGGACTACCGTATTGATATCATGATCGATAAAGGACCGTCGGCGCGTTCCATCCAGATCGACCTGAACCCCTTTACTTTAGTGGGAGCCACCACGCGTAGCGGACTGCTCACCGCACCGCTTCGTGCACGCTTCGGCATCAACATGCATTTGGAATATTATGAGCCAGAAGTGCTGCAGAAGATCATCAAACGGTCGGCCTATATCCTGAAAGTTCCCATCACCGATGAGGCATCTATGGAAATCGCACGTCGCTCAAGGGGAACGCCCCGTATCGCCAATGCCTTGCTGCGCCGTGTGCGTGACTTCGCACAAGTAAAAGGCAACGGCAGCATCAATACCGATATCACCAAGATCGCCCTCTCTGCCCTAAACATCGACCAGTATGGCTTAGACGAGATCGATAATAAGATCTTGCTCACCATCATTGATAAGTTCAAGGGAGGACCAGTGGGCGTGGGTACCATCGCCACCGCCATAGGCGAGGATGCGGGTACTGTGGAGGAGGTCTATGAGCCTTTCCTCATCATGGAGGGATTCATCAAACGCACCCCACGGGGGCGCATGGCCACCGAATTGGCCTATCGCCATTATGGGCGCAATCCCTATACGGGTAATATCATGGAACCCGGTCTCTTTGAATGACGGGCAATCCTTCTCGTACTCTATCTGGCAGTATTCTCATGTTTCTGAACCGTCCTTTCGGTTGAATATTGCACTTTGACTTTCCTGACTCACGAAAACATTGTTTTTATGTTCCAAAACAATGTTTTCATGGGCTGAAAACACCGTTTTTGAGTGCCGAAAACACTGTTTTCTGGATTACAAGTTGATGCCGTAGTTCTGTTTGATTTCACTCATCACGAAGGTGCTCTCGATGGATGCCACGGAGTCGATGTCACCTAACTTGGTGAGCACGAACTCCTGGTACTGCTTCATGTCGCGGGCGCGTACCTTCAGCAGATAGTCGTAGGCGCCGCTGGTGTTGTAGCATTCGGTCACCTCGGGTATGCGCATGATGCGTCGGGTGAAGGCATCGGCAATCTCGTGGTTGATCTGTTTGAGCTTCACCTTGCAGAACACGAGCAGTCCCTGACCGAGCTTCTCAGGGTCGAGCACGGCCACGTATTTCTTGATATACCCTTGTCGCTCTAAGCGTTTCTGTCGCTCGAAGACGGGCGTGGGTGTGAGATGCACCGCGTCGGCCAGTTCCTTCGTGGTGAGTTTGGAGTTTTTTTGCAGCGTTTTCAGTATCTGCAAGTCGGTTTGGTCTAAGGTTTCAGCCATTTGTCAGAATTTTATTCTTTTTGGAAAGATTTCAGATGCCCCTTTCGGAAACATTTTCTGCTGTCGCCGCAAATTTAGCGATATTTTCCGAATTACGCAAGAAATTTGGAAGATATTTCTAAACCGCGTAACTTTGCACCCAGAAATAAAGATGTAAAAATGCTGAAAAAACAGACGATAGCAGTACACACGCCCTACGTGAGGCCCGATGCCTACGGCGCGCTGGCAGTGCCAGTATATAATAATGTGGCATTTGAGTTCGGCGATGCTCAGGAGATGGCCAATGCCTTCTGCAACCGCATCAGTGCCCCCGACTATGCGCGCATGGAAAATCCCACGGTGACCAACCTGGAGCAGCGCGTGAAGGCACTGACGGGAGCAGCCCACGTGACGGCGTTCAACTCGGGCATGGCTGCTATCAGCAATGCGCTGCTGGCAGTCAGCGCGCAGGGCCGCACCATCGTGTCGTCGCACCATCTGTTTGGCAACACGCTGGCTCTAATCTCGGGCACGCTGCTGCGGTTCGGCGTGAAGCCCCGGCTGAGAGACCTCACCGACCTGGAGGCCGTGGAGGCAGCCATTGACGAGAAGACCTGCTGCGTGTTTCTGGAAATCGTGACCAATCCGCAGCAGGAAGTGGCCGACCTGAAGAGGATTGCCGAAATAGCCCACCGCAAGGGTGTGCCCGTGATAGCCGACTCGACCGTGATTCCTTTCACCGAAACGCGGCTGAAGGAGCTGGGGGTCGATGTAGAAGTGGTGTCGAGCACGAAATACATCTCGGGCGGCGGAACTTCGCTGGGCGGACTGATTATCGACTATGGCACGTTCCCACAGGTGAACCAGCGGGTGAAATATGAACTGCTGGTGAACCTCGGGGCTTACATGACGCCGCAGGTGGCCTATCAGCAGACACTCGGACTGGAAACGCTCGACGTGCGCTATCAGCGGCAGGCCGCCAACGCCCTCTGGATAGCAAAGGAATTGAGGGAGGTGGGACTCATCAAGTCGGTGAACTACATCGGACTGCCCGACAACCCCTTCCACGAGCTGGCTCAGCAGCAGTTTGGTCCCACGGCGGGCGCCATGCTCACCATCGATCTGGAGTCGAAAGAGAAATGCTTCCGTTTCCTGAACCGGCTGAAACTTATCCATCGGGCCACGAACCTGTTCGACAGCCGCACACTGGCCATCCACCCCGCCTCGACTATCTTCGGACTCTTCCCCGAAAGACAGCTGGAGCAAATGGACGTCAGGCAGACCACCATCCGGCTCTCCATAGGACTGGAAGACCCGCTCGATCTGTTGCTCGACATCCAGCAGGCGCTGCTGGCAGACGACATCTGAAAAAAGTAAAAAGGAAATAATAAAATAAAACCATGGCAAAGATAGCACAAAGTCTGATAGAACTGATCGGCAACACGCCGCTGCTGGAACTGACGGGAACGGAACGTGAACTGAAACTCAAGGCACGGGTAGTGGCCAAGTTGGAATACCTGAATCCGGCACGCAGCGTGAAAGACCGCACGGCGCTGGCACTCATCGAACGGGCTGAACGCAAGGGACTCGTAGGTCCTGGAACGACCATCATCGAACCTACGAGCGGCAACACAGGCATCGGACTGGCTTTCATTGCCGCCATCCGCGGCTACCGCCTCATCCTGACCATGCCCGACGCCATGTCGGTGGAGCGCCGCCAACTGCTGCAGGCGCTCGGAGCCGAACTGGTGCTCACTCCGGCCTACGAGGGAATGGTAGGGGCCATACGCAAGGCACATGAGTTGAAAGAGGAAATCGGCAATGCCTACATACCCCAGCAGTTTGAGAATCCCGCCAATCCGGAAGTGCATCGGCTGACCACAGCCGAGGAGATTCTGCGCGATACCGACGGCAAGGTGGACATCTTCGTGGCCGGCATCGGAACGGGCGGCACCATCACGGGCGTGGGTCAGGTGCTGAAACAATACATCCCGAAGGTGAAGATTGTGGGCGTGGAGCCCTACGGCTCGTCAGTGCTCAGTGGCGGGAAGCCCGGTCCGCACAAGCTGCAGGGCATCGGAGCAGGATTCCAGCCGAAGGTGCTCAACACAACCGTCTACGACGAAATCCTGCGCATCAAGGACGACGAGGCTTTTGCCGTGGGACGGCTGCTGGCCACGAAAGACGGAGTGCTGACCGGCATATCGAGCGGTGCAGCCACTGCCGCCGCCATCAAACTGGCCCGCCGACCCGAGAACGAGGGCAAGACCATCGTGGCACTGCTGCCCGACACGGGTGAGCGTTACCTCTCCACTCAAATGTTTAATCACGAATAAGATATGGCAGAGACAAAGAAACTATCCATCATTGCCTTCAGCGGCGATTTCGACAAGCTGACGGCCGTATTCACCCTCGGCACCGGAGCCGCTGCCGTGGGTTACGAGGTGAACATCTTCTTCACTTTCTGGGGACTGGATGCCATCAAGCAGAAGAAAGGCCGTTCGCTGACGGGCGGCAACTGGCTGACCAAGATTTTCGGGTTCATGATGGGAGGCCTCAGCGTCACCCCTACAAGCCGTTTCAACTTCCTCGGGGCAGGTCCCAGGATTTTCCGCTACCTGATGCGCAAGAACAATGTGGCCACGCTGGAGGAACTCGTGGAGGCCGCCAAGGCGCTCGGCATCAACCTGTATGCCTGCGAGA
>DETG01000108.1:43611-54195 GCA_002361535.1 Prevotella sp. UBA3294 | reverse complement strand
GAAGACTTTATTCCCGAGGTGAAGGACGTGCTCGGCGTGGCATCGTTCCTGAACCTGAGTGAAGGTGGACAAACCTTATTTATATAGGAAGCCCACCCAAGCCCTCAAGCCCACCCAAGCCCTCCCAAAGGGAGGGATGTAAAGATACATTAATTATAATATAGATATAATATGGGAATATTCAATAACAAAAGTAACCAAACTCCCCTTCCGTCGGAAGGGGCTGGGGGTAGGCTCTCCTCCTCGGAAGGGGTTGGGGGTAGGCCCCACGTCCTGGATATCACGAAGGAGCACTGCCCGATGACCTTCGTCAAGACGAAGATTGAGCTCTCGAAGCTGCAGCCGGGCGAGATCCTGGAGGTGCTGCTCTCGGAGGGCGAACCACTCGATAACGTTCCACGCAACGCCAAAGACCAGGGCTACAACGTGATTGGCATAGAGCATGTGGAAGGAACCACCTACAAGGTAATCATCAAGAAATAAAATAACACAACCCAGACCCGGGCTCCTGTTACGGTCTCCCCCCTCAGGGGGATAAAAGGGGGGCTTCTATTATGGCAGATTCAAATCTCCAGCGCAGTGTGACCACTGCCACCGCCAGAAGACTGGCAACAACAACCAAGACAGCCCCGCAGATGGGCAGTATTACCCCGAGGCTATTACTGAAACTGCTGCCGTGGGTGCAGGTCAGCGGCGGCACGTTCCGTGTGAACCGCACAAAGGTAGAGCTACGCAAGAGCGAGCGGCTGCCGATTCAATATCTCAACGGTGTTCCGTCGTTCTCGGCCAAGAGTCTGAAGGCCATCCCGCTGTTCTCGGAATTCGACGACGAAATTGTGAACCGTCTGGCTCGCTCGTTCGAGACGAAGGAAGTGGAAATAGGCCAGCTCTTCGTAGAGGAAGGCAAGGACAAGCAGAAATTCTTCATCGTGGCCAACGGTCAGGCTGAGGTCATCAGCAAGGGCCCCCACGGCGAGGAGCTGCGCATAGCCCTGTTGGGCGACGGTGAGTATTTCGGCGAGACCGACCTGCTCGACGATGCCGAGTCCACCGTCTCGGTGCGTGCCATTACCCCCACCGTGTTCCTGGGCCTGAAGCTGAAGGAACTGGAGAAGTTCATCAAGGAGGTGCCCGATTTTCGCGAGACCTTCACCAAGGCCGTCGATAAGCAGCTGCGACTGAAAGCCACGGTGAACGACCACGGCGAGAAACATATCGACCTGGTGAGCGGACACGAGGAGGACAACATCATTCCCGAAACCTATATCGACTACGAGGAGCAGCCCACAGAATACTCGCTGAACACGTTGCAGACCGTGGTGCGCGTACATACCCGCGTCAGCGACCTCTACAACAATCCCTACAACCAGCTGGAAGAGCAGCTGCGCCTCTCGATAGAGAGCATCAAGGAACGTCAGGAGTGGGAACTCATCAACAACAAGAAATTCGGACTGCTCTCGGCCGTGAACCCAGCCTACCGCATCACCACCCGCTACGGCTCGCCTACGCCCGACGACCTCGACGAACTGCTCTCGCTGGTGTGGAAGGAACCCGCCTTCTTCATTGCCCATCCGCGTGCCATCGCCGCCTTCGAGCGCGAGTGCACATGGCGCGGCGTTCCGCCCGTGACCACCGACCTCTTCGGCACGAAGGTCATCCTCTGGCGCGGCGTGCCCATCATCCCCTCCGACAAGGTGGAAGTGGAAGGCCAGTACCTGACAGGCCGCGGCGTTGGCACCACAAAGATTATCCTGGTGCGCGTAGGAGAGAAGAACCAGGGCGTCATCGGACTCCACCAGAGCGGCATCCCCGGCGAGATTGGCCCGTCGCTCTCGGCCCGGCTGATGGGACTCGACAAGTTCGGCGTGGCTTCCTATCTGCTCACCAAATACTTCTCGCTGGCCACGCTGACCGACGACGCCATCGCCGTACTGGAGAATGTGGAAGTGGGCTACTATCACGACTATCAGCATCGTAATAAAGTAGAGAAATAAATGATCAACCTATCAGAACTTAACAGTTTCCCCGGACAGGACAGCTCGCTGGCTCTGCTGAAGGAAATCGCCCAGAAATATTGCCCTGAAGAGTGGCAGGATGCCCGGCGGCAAGTATTGCCCGACGGGCAGCTGCTCGCGGCAGGCCAATGGCTGGGAGACCCCCTGAACCTCGACGAGCTCAAGGCAGGATTCCGGCAGCTGCTGGCGGGCGGCAGCGGATTCGAGGAACTGCCCTACACCGGCGGCACCGAAGTCACCACGCCCCGGACACTCCCGCAGGAGGACGGATTCGGCATAGGCATCCCAGAGACGCAGAAACTCAGAGACCTGCACTACGAAGAGGCCGACACGCTGAACTCGGAGCAAATCAAGAAGGACTTCCCCGTGCTCAACCAGCGGGTGAACGGCCACGATCTGGTATGGCTCGACAACGGCGCTACGACGCAGAAGCCCATCCAGGTGATCGACAAGATTTCGGATTACTACAAGACGTATAATTCGAACATCCACCGCGGGGCCCACACGCTGGCCGCCCGTGCCACCGATGCCTACGAGGAAGCCCGCGAAAAGGTGCAGCGGTTCATCAATGCCGCCACCAGCGAGGAAATCATCTTCGTGCGCGGCACCACCGAGGGCATCAACCTGGTGGCACAGACCTACGGACGGCAATATCTCACACCGGGCGACGAAGTCATCGTGTCGGAACTGGACCATCATGCCAACATCGTGCCCTGGCAGCGCGTCTGCCAAGAGCGGGGCGCCACGCTGAGGGCCATCCCCACCGACCAGAACGGCGACCTGATTCTCTCGGAACTGGAACGGCTCATCGGTCCGCGCACGCGCTTCATCTCCGTCGGTCATGTGAATAATACGTTTGGCACCATCAACGACGTGCGGCGCATCATCGACATCGCCCACTCGCACCAGATTCCGGTGCTGATAGACGGGGCCCAGTCGATAGCCCACACGCCCGTCGACGTGCAGCAGCTGGGTGCCGACTTCTTTGTGTTCAGTGGCCACAAAATCTACGGTCCCAACGGCATCGGCGTGGTCTATGGGCGCAAGGAACTGCTCGACAAGATGCAGCCCTGGCAGGGCGGCGGCAACATGATCAAGGACGTCACCATCGAGCGCACGGAATACAATGTGCCGCCGGCACGCTTCGAGGCAGGAACGCCCAATGTGGCCGATGCCATCGGACTCGGTGCAGCTCTCGACTACGTGAGCCGTCTCGGCATACGCAACATAGAGCACCACGAGCACCAGCTGACGGAATACGCCCGCGAACAACTGGGGCAGATTCCCGGACTGACGCTCATCGGCAATCCAAGGCAGCGCGTCTCGGTGGTAAGCTTCGTGCTCGACGGCATCCCCGTGCCCGAGGTGGGCACCCTGCTCGACAAGGAAGGCATTGCCGTGCGTGCCGGTCACCACTGTGCACAGCCCGCCCTGCGTGCCCTCGGCTACGAGATGAGTGTGCGCCCCACTTTCGCCCTCTACAACACCCGTGACGACGTGGATAAATTAGTGATAGCAGTCAAGAAAATAATAGGCAGATAAAGAATATGGCAAAGATTACAGTCAACGGCGAGGTGCAGGAGGTGCAGCCCGGCCTCAGCCTCACAGAACTTATCAAGCAGAACAATGTGGAACAGCCCGAAATGGTTTCGGTGCAAGTGAACGACGACTTCGTGGACCGCACGGAGTGGGACGCGCTGGAGATAAAAGAAGGCGACGTGGTAGACTTCCTCTATTTCATGGGAGGAGGGCAGGATAAGTGAAGAGTGAAGAATGAAGAGTGAAGAATGAAGAGTGAAGAATGAAGAGTGAAGAATGAAGAATTTGCTACCGTATTAGTGTTATGATAGATTTTACAGAAGATCAGATACAGCGCTATTCGCGGCATATACTGCTGCAAGACGTGGGCGTTGAGGGACAGGAGAAAATCTTGAACGCCCGCGTGCTGGTGGTGGGAGCAGGAGGCCTCGGTGCCCCAGTGTCGCTCTATCTTGCCGCTGCCGGCATCGGACGCATAGGCATCATCGATGCCGATGTGGTGGACCTGAGCAACCTGCAACGGCAGGTCATCCATTTCACGAAGGATGTGGGCCGGCCGAAGGTGGAGAGTGCCAAGGAGAAAATCCAGGCCATCAACCCCGACGTCACGGTGGACACCTACTACGAGTTCCTCGACTCCACGAATGCCCTCGACATCATCAAGGAGTACGACTTCATCGTTGACGGCACCGACAACTTCCCCGTGAAGTTCCTTATCAACGATGCGTGTGTCATGGCGGGCAAGCCGTTCTCCCACGGCGGCATCCTGCGCTTCAACGGTCAGACGTTCACCCATCTGCCCGGCACGGCCTGCTACCGCTGCATGTTCAAGGAGCCGCCACCCGCCGGAGCCGTGCCTACCTGTTCGCAGGCCGGAGTGCTCGGAGCCATAGCCGGCATGCTGGGCACCATCCAGGCAGCCGAGACGCTGAAGTATTTCACCGGCGTAGGCGAATTGCTCACCAACCGTCTGCTCACCTTCGAAGCCAAGTCGATGCAGTTCCGCACCATACCCGTCCGTCATCGCGACACATGCCCCGTCTGCGGCAGTCAGCCCACTATCGACCACCTGATAGACTACGAACAGGCGGCATGCGACCTGAAGAAAATGAAGAGTAAAGAGTGAAGAGTGAAGAATGAAGAATTTAACATTAAAATGACCATACTACAGCATGTAATCGACGAGATGATAGCCCAGGCGCAGAAGGACGCACCATGTGAGTCGTGCGGCTATCTGCTGGGACAGGGCGACACCGTCACCGAGAACTACTGGATGGAGAACATCGACCACTCCAGCGAGCATTTCTCCTTTGCGCCCCGCGACCAGTTTGCCGCACTGAAGTATGCCCGCAGCCAGGGCCTGAAGATTCTGGCCAACTGGCACAGTCACCCGGCATCGCCCTCACGCCCTTCCCAGGAAGACCTCCGGCTGGCCAACGACCCCACCATCCGCTATGCCATCCTCTCGCTCCACGAGGGCATCCATCTCAATTCGTTTGCCATCAAGGGCGGCGAAGTGGTGGACAAGCAGATACACTATGAGCTATGAGATAGTAATTATCCATTAAGCATTACGTCATCGTCGTAGTCGCTTTTACAAAGCGAAACGACTAAAAGAATTAAGCATTTTAAGAACAGTGAACAGTTTTATCCTGGCCGACAGACAAGACCTGACACGCTTTGCCATCGAGAGCATCATAAGGCGAGACAACCAGAACACCGTCTTCACCGCTTCCGACAAGGCACGGCTGACAGAGCTCCTCACTGAACATGAGTTCTCTGTGGTGGTGCTCGACTATGCCCTGTTCGACTTCATATCGGAAGACCAGCTGCTCACCACGAGCGAACGCTTTTCCGAAACCCGGTGGCTGCTGCTCAGCGACAGTCTGACACCAGGCTTCCTCTCCCGCATATTATATGCCTCAACGGCGTTCAGCGTCGTTTTCAAAGACAGTCCGCTTTCCGAGATACGCAGTGCCCTCAGTCAGACCGCCCGCGGCGCACGCTACATCAGTCAGCAAGCCATGGAAATCATGCTTTCTCGTCAGGCAGAAGACGAGAAAACCGACACGCTGACCACCACTGAGATCGAAATACTGCGCGCTGTGGCCATGGGCAAGACCACCAAAGAGATAGCTGCAGAACGATTCTCAAGCATCCACACCATCATCACCCACAAGAAAAATATCTTCCGCAAACTGCATGTCAACACCGCCTACGAAGCCACCAAATATGCTGTGCGCTCAGGACTGATAGACCCGTCGGAATTCTATATTTAGAAGTAAGGAGTTTTATAGCAAATAGGACGGTATGATGAAGACCAGTAAAACACCATATCTTTGCACTGAAAGAACAAAAACAAACAACAAAATGAACTTCGTATTCATATCACCCCACTTCCCCCATACCTACTGGGAGTTTTGTGAACGCCTGCAGCGCAACGGCGTGCGTGTATTAGGCATTGCCGATGCGCCGTATGATCAGTTGTCGGCTGAACTGAAGGGTTCGCTCACAGAGTATTACCGGGTGAGCAATCTGGAGAACTACGACGAGGTGTATCGCGGCGTGGCATTCTTCGCCTTTAAGTACGGACGGATAGACTGGATAGAGTCGAACAATGAGTACTGGCTGGGACAGGATGCCCAGCTGCGGACCGACTTCCATGTGACGACCGGACTGCAGGCCGACGAGGTGCAGGCCGTGAAGGAGAAGTCGGCCATGAAGAAATACTTTGCCAAGGGAGGGATCCCCACGGCCCGGCAGATTCAATGTGCTTCAGGCTATTATGCTGTGGAGGCTTTTGTGAGGGATGTGGGCTTTCCGGTCATCGCCAAGCCGAATGTGGGCGTCGGTGCCGGTGGGACTTACAAAATTGCTGACTTTGGTGAACTGAGCCATTTCTTTGAAACGGTGCAAAGCGTGGCGCAATATGTGGTGGAGGAATTCATCACAGGTGACATCTGCTCGTATGATGCCGTGATAGACAGCCAGTCGAGGCCGTTGTTTGAATCGATGACGGTGTGGCCTCCTTCGATTATGGATATTGTGAACCAGCAGTTGGACTTGTCTTACTATGTAGCTCCCGTGATGCCTGAGAGCCTGCGTTCGCTGGGGCGGCAGACGGTGGAGGCCTTCGGGGTGAAGAGCCGCTTTGTGCACCTGGAGTTTTTCCGCCTTGACTGTGACCGCAAGGGCTTGGGGCAGAAAGGTGATTTCGTGGCATTGGAGGTGAACATGCGTCCCGCCGGAGGCTATACGCCGGATATGATCAACTTCGCTCACAGTACAGATGTGTATCGCATCTGGGCAGATATGATAGCCTACGACAAGTCGCAGACGGCAGCCAGTTATCAGCACGATACGGGTAATGCCCTGTCGCTGCCGTGGAAAGACCAATACTATTGTGCCTTTGCTTCACGCCGCGACATCTACAGCTACCGTCACAGCGATGCTGAGGTGGCTGAACGCTATGCCGGGCAGATGGTCATGCAAGAACGGATGCCGGAGATACTCTCGGGAGCGATGGGGCAACAGATGTTCACCGTTCGATTGAAAACATACGAGGAAGTGGAGTCTTTCGTGGCTTATGTGCACGAAAAGGCCTGATCTCACAATAAAAGAGGAAACCGATACGTTATGTCAATAATAAACGAAAATGGAAATACAATATAAAAAGCACTACAGCAGAAACCTGAACCGCGATATGGAGTATAAGACCTATGGTGAAAAAGGACACCCCGTATTGGTCTTCCCCTCGCAGGATGGGCGCTTCTACGATTATCAGGATTTCGACATGGTGGGGACGCTCTCGCAGTTTATCGACCGCGGGCAGATTCGTCTGATCTGTGTGGATAGCATTGACCGCGAGACTTGGTCCGACGTGAACGGCGACCACCATCGGCGTATATCGCTGCATGAGCGTTGGTTTCATTATGTTGTGGATGAGTTGATACCCGAAGTCCGTCATTTCTCAAATGAGACTTTTATCGTGACAGGCTGCTCGATGGGCGGTTTCCATGCTGGTAATTTCTTTTTCCGTCGGCCTGACTTGTTTGACTCGTTGCTGGCGCTGAGTGGTCTTTACTATGCTGGTTATTTCTTCCCGAATTACCAGGATCCGTTGGTCTATGATAATTCTCCTTACGACTTTCTGCGGCAGATGCCGACCGACCATCCTTACTGGGACGTATATCGCCAGCGGCGCATCATCCTTTGCGTGGGACAGGGTGCGTGGGAGGATGAATTGTTGGAAAGTACACGGCAGATGGATGGTCTGCTCAGGGAACATCATGTTCCGGCGTGGGTTGACTATTGGGGATACGACTCGGCCCACGACTGGGCATGGTGGCGCAAGCAGGTCTATTATTTTATGGACAAACTTGAGAATACAGATAATGTGGAGTATATAATATGAAGAATATTTTGTTATGGATTGGTGCCCTCGTCGTAGGTGCTGTGTTGGGGTTGCTGGGCATGGAATGGCTCAACGGTCTGATGAATTTCGTGGCAACGGTCTATACGCGGCTGTTCCAATTGCTGGCCGTACCCACCATAGCGCTGGCCGTCATCACCACGCTCACCTCATTCGGAAAGCAGAAGGATACGGGACGTATCTTTAGGAAAACATTGTTTTATACGCTCTTCACGACAGTCTCGGCTGCAGCCGTCGGACTGTTGCTCTATGTGGTGGTGGCTCCCGAGAATCTGTCGGTGTCCACAGCAGGGACAAATATTGACTCTCTGGGGCTGAAGCCGGAAGTGTCTTTCTATGACCATCTACTTTCGGTTATTCCCAACAATGTGATCAAGCCTTTTCTGGAAGGTAATGTGCTCAGCATCTTGCTGGTAGCTATAGCCGTAGGACTGGGACTGGCACGACTGCCAGAAACAGAGGGCAAACAGACCGTAGTGAATTTCCTACAGGGGCTTCAGGAGTTGCTCTTCCTGCTGATTCGCTGGCTTATCTGGACTTTGCCTTTGGGTATCGTGGCCTTCTCGGCCCAACTTTCTTCCCAACTCTTAGCGGGTGTGGCCTTTGCTTCGTTGGGTAAATATGTGGCCATCATCTTGGGTGGCAATGCGTTGCATTTTTTCGTGGTACTTCCCCTGTTCCTATTGGCTCGTGGCATCAATCCCCTGCATGCGCTTCGTGCGATGATGCCCGCCGTCTTGATGGCTCTCTTCACAAAGAGCAGTGCCGCTACGCTGCCCGTGACGATGCAGAGTGCCGAGGAGCGGATGGGGGTGCGGTCGCGTGTGGCCCGCTTTGTACTGCCCATTTGTACCACCATCAATATGAACGGTTGTGCTGCTTTTATTCTGGTGACTTCCCTTTTCGTGATGCAGAATGGCGGCATGCCCCTCACCTGGACCACCATGCTCCTGTGGCTGCTCATCTCGGTCGTCTTTGCTGTGGGTAATGCAGGTGTGCCGATGGGCTGCTATTTCCTCACGTTCTCCCTGATGTCGGGCATCGGTGCCCCGGTGAGTGTGCTGGGCATCATTCTTCCCATCTATACCATCATTGATATGATAGAGACGGCCGAAAACGTATGGTCGGATTCGTGCGTCTGTGCGATGGTGGACAAAGATGGTAAAAGGTAAAATCGTAAAACGAAAAATGTCAAATGTTGTTGCTGTGGTACAGCAACATACGGAATGCTTCGGTAAAATCATAAATCGTGAAATCGTCCCATTATCAAATGGAATGAATGTCTTATAGAATATTTTTCTGCTGGAATAGTCTTGAATGGATGGTTTTAGAATAAACCTCTTTGAATTTTCTGGTTATAGATTTATCTTCTGGATTTAAGCAAAAATTTGGTGGATAGTTCTAAAGTCCGTAACTTTGCACCCAGAAAACAATTAATAACAAATAAAGAAAAAGAAAGGAAAAAGACTATGAGTAAGAAGAATTATCGTTTCGAGACTTTGCAGCTCCATGTAGGACAGGAACAGGCCGACCCCGCTACCGACGCCCGCGCTGTGCCCATCTACCAGACCACGAGCTACGTGTTCCACAACTCTCAGCACGCTGCCGACCGCTTCGGTCTGCGCGATGCAGGTAATATCTACGGCAGACTGACCAACTCCACGCAGGGCGTGTTCGAAGACCGCGTGGCAGCTTTGGAGGGCGGTGTGGCCGGACTGGCCGTGGCCTCGGGTGCCGCAGCCATTACCTATGCCCTGCAGAACATTGTGCAGGCGGGCGACCATATCGTGGCTGCCGACAATCTCTACGGCGGTTCCTATAATCTGATCACTCACACGCTGGCCACCCAGGGCGTCGAGAACACCATCGTCAACGTGAACGACCTGCAGGCACTTGAGGCTGCCATACAGCCCAACACGAAGGTGGTCTATGCCGAGACCTTCGGTAACCCCAACAGCGACGTGCTCGACCTGGAAGGTGTGGCTGCCGTTGCCCACAAGCATGGCATCCCCTTTATCGTGGACAACACGTTCGGCACACCTTATTTAATTAGGCCACTGGAGCATGGAGCCGATATCGTGGTGCATTCTGCCACTAAGTTCTTAGGCGGACATGGCAGCAGCCTGGGCGGCGTGATCGTTGACGGTGGTAAGTTCGACTGGACGGCCAATCCCGAGAAATTCCCCACACTGGCCAAGCCCGACCCCTCGTATCATGGCATCGTGTTTGCCGACGCCGTGGGAGCAGCAGCCTTCGTCACCCGCATCCGTGCCGTCTTGCTGCGCGATACCGGTGCCACGATTTCACCCTTCAACGCTTTCATCCTGCTGCAGGGAGTTGAGACGTTGAGCCTGCGCGTGGAGCGCCATGTGGAGAATGCACTGAAGGTGGTCAGCTTCCTGGCCAGTCACCCGAAGGTGGCCAAGGTGAATCACCCGGCCTTAGAGAGCCATCGCGACCACCAGCTCTACAAGAAATACTTCCCCCAGGGCGGCGGCTCCATCTTCACCTTTGAGATCAAAGGCGGACAGGAAGAGGCCTGGAAGTTTATTGACGCGCTGCAGATCTTCTCACTGCTGGCCAACGTGGCCGACGTGA
>DETG01000108.1:0-43563 GCA_002361535.1 Prevotella sp. UBA3294 | reverse complement strand
AGCCTCGTCATCCATCCCTACACCACCACTCACTCGCAGATGAGCCCTGAGGAACTGGCCGAGCAGCACATCACGCCATCCACCATTCGTCTTTCGATCGGTACGGAACATATCGATGACATCATCGACGACTTGGCACAAGCATTCGACCAAATATAAATACAACGAATTGATCGAATTTAACGAAGAAATTTGTACTTTTGCAACGTAAACAAAGAGAAAAAGAACGTGAGTAATCAAATAGCATTGGTGACAGGTGCCAACAAAGGAATCGGTTTCGGCATCGCAAAACACCTCGGGCTGAGTGGATGGAAAGTGATTATCGGCGCACGCAACAGGGAGCGCGCAGAGAAAGCCATCGGCGAATTAGCCTCAGCAGGAGTTGACGTGATAGGCTGGACATACATCGAGCTGACCGACCCCGACAGTCTGGAACAGGCTGTCAGGGAGGTGGGTGAGAGATTCAGCGGACTGTCGCTGCTCGTCAACAATGCCGGCATACCGGGCGACATGAGCGTGGACAGCCAGCACACGGAAATCGCCGACATCAGGAAGACCCTCGAAGTGAACTTCGTCGGCACCTTCGCGCTGACCAAGGCCCTGCTGCCACTACTCGAACAGAATGGCGTAAGAATCGTCAACATCACCGTGCCGTCGGAAATCAGTCCCTACTGGCATCCACTGGCCTACGTGGCCAGCAAGGCTGCACAGAACGCCATGATGGGCGTGATGGCCACCGAGTTCGAGCAGAACGGCACACCCGTGGAAATCTTCTCCGTGCATCCGGGTCCCACCACCACCGACCTGAACGGAAACATGGCTCTACCGGGTTTCCACGACATCGAGACGGTGGGCCGCAAGACGGCTGAACTCATCAACGACGGGCAGAACCATCAGGGAGAGTTCATCGAACTATACCCCATCGTGAAAGAGAATTGAGAATTAGAATTCATAAAAACAAAAAAATATCCAGTTATGGCTAAGATTGCAACACAGCTGACCGAGCTCATCGGCAACACCCCACTACTTGAGCTCAACAAGTTTTCACAGGCAAAGGGCATTGAGACACCCGTCATTGCCAAAGTAGAGTATTTCAACCCGGGCGGCAGTGTCAAAGACCGCATCGCCCTGGCCATGATAGAAGACGCCGAGCAGCGTGGCATACTGAAACCCGGAGCCACCATCATCGAACCCACCAGCGGCAATACCGGTGTGGGACTGGCACTGGTGAGCGCCGTGAAGGGCTACCATCTCATTCTGACCATGCCCGAGACGATGAGCGTGGAGCGTCGCAACCTGGTGAAGGCCTACGGGGCCGAGGTGCGCCTCACCCCTGGTAAGGACGGCATGCCTGGGGCCATCCGTGCTGCTGAGGCACTGCGCGATGCCACTCCTGGCAGCGTTATCCTGCAGCAGTTTGAGAATCCGGCCAACCCCGCTCGCCACTATGCCACTACAGGACCGGAAATATGGCGCGACACCGACGGCAATGTGGATATCCTGGTAGCCGGTGTGGGAACAGGCGGCACCATTTCGGGAGCAGGTAAATATCTGAAGGAGCAGAACCCCGAGGTGAAAGTGATTGCCGTGGAGCCTAAGTCGTCACCCGTACTGAACGGCGGACAGAGTGGCCCGCACAAGATTCAGGGTATTGGTGCAGGCTTCGTGCCCAACACCTACGACGGCAAAGTGATTGACGAGGTGTTCGACGTGGAAAACGATGATGCCATCCGCACGGGGCGTGAAGTGGCCCAGCAGGAAGGACTGCTTGTGGGCATCTCTGCCGGAGCCGCCCTCTTTGCTGCTGCCGAGATTGCCAAACGTGAGGAAAACAAGGGGAAGAAGATTGTGGTGCTGCTGCCCGACACAGGTGAGCGCTATCTTTCCACCGTGCTCTATGCATTCGAAGACTATCCTTTGTAAAAACAAATGATTTGTAGTCTATAGAAAGAAAGGAACTGCTGATGTTTGCAGTTCCTTTTTTTGTCTTTTAGTTTGTATTTCTTTCAAAAGTTTTGTCTGTTTCATTGGAGGGACGTTCTCTCGCACCTTCGCACCCTCGACAGTTAAGAATGCGAGGATTGATATAATATAATAAGGTGTATTTGTAAACAAGAGTTAAAAACGCACATTCTGATGAAAAAAATGCTCGAAATATTTGGAGGGTATTCCTAAAAGCACTACTTTTGCAGTGTACTATTAAGGTAGTACACCATTACACCGACAAACATACCTGTTTTTGAAGGGTGATGGCGAGACAGAATCAAGAACGTTAAACATTAAAAGAATAGAATTATGCAAACTATCATTACCGCAGCTGCCATTTTCAGTATGTATCTGAATGCAGCAGAGAACCAGAACTCAAATTACTATTACAATGCCGACATGGAGAACGGCAAGGTGACAACCATGTATGTATATACAGAAGATGGTCAGAGCCTCTCAGGCAAAGTGGCTTATCATTATGAGTATGACGAGCAGGACCGTTTGGTAAAAAAAGAGACCATGCGCTGGGACAGTCAGAGAAACCAATGGGTCAATGAGCGTTGTCTCGAACTGACCTACACCACAGAGGGCTATGAGGTGGCGATGCGGAAATGGGATCGTAACGGTCAGGCCTACCTTCCTGTGATGGAGAAAGCCGTTTACCACTATGCCTTCAATCAGGTGATGGCCGTGAACTATCTGCGCCGTCAGGCAGAAGACAAGGATTTTACATCGGAGGGCGGCATGTTTGTGATGAACCCCACGGAGGGAATACTCCTGGCATCGAGATAAACGTAATACAAGGATAGGAGAAAAGTATTCTAACCCCAAGAGAGAAGTATTCTAACTCCAAGAGAAAAGTAATATAACCCTGTTAAACAAAGAATGATATTATGATTGAGATACAAAACATCAGCTACCACTATGCAGGTGCCAAGCAACAGGTGTTCAACGACTTCAGTCTGAGTCTGCACGAGAACAACATCTACGGACTGTTAGGTAAGAACGGAACAGGCAAGAGTACCCTGTTGTATTTGATCAGCGGACTCCTTCACGCCCAGAAGGGATCCATCCGCATCAACGGTATGGAAACACGTCTGCGCCGTCCGGAGGTGTTACAGGAATTGTTCATCGTTCCCGAGGAATTCGATCTTCCAAAGATAACCCTCGAACAGTATATCCATATCAATCAGCCGTTTTATCCCCATTTCAGTCGTGAGGTGCTCGAAAGCTGTCTGTCCGACTTTGATCTGCCAAGCTCCCTCCATCTGAATACCCTCTCGATGGGGCAGAAGAAGAAGGTGTTCATGAGCTTTGCCCTTGCGGCGGGGACAAAACTGCTATTGATGGATGAGCCTACCAATGGTCTGGACATCCCAAGCAAGACACAGTTCCGCAGGGTGGTGGCCAACCACATGACTGATGACCGTACGTTGATTATCTCCACCCACCAGGTGCACGATGTGGAGCAGCTGCTGGATCACATCTTGATCCTCGACCATAGTCATCTGCTCCTCGATGCCAGCGTGGCCGACATCTGCGAGAAATATACCTTTGAGTTCCGTCAGCCTGGACAGGCAGATGATGACGTGATCTATGCCGAGCCGTCGCTGCAAGGCAATGCCGTGATTGCCCAACGTGGAGAGGGTGATGCAGAGACCCAGTTGAACCTCGAACTGCTCTTCAATGCTGTGACCTTAGGAAAGATTTAAAAACATAGAGACAAAGAAAATGGAAAACTTCAATATAAGCCGTTTCGGCAAGATGCTACGCTGGACATTCTGGCATGACAAGAACGAATTCGTGCGTTCACAGCTGCAAGGACTGTTAGGTCTTACACTCTGCTTCCTTTTCATGCACATAGGTGCATCAATGGGTGCCAGAGAAGGTATGAAGGCCATGAGCTTCGCCGTGGTGATCTGCCTTGTCGTAGCTTATGTCTGCACAGCCAGTAACATGCACTACTCAATGAAGTCACGTGATGACTGGCGTGCCCTGAACCTGTTGCCAGCCAGTAATATCGAGAAGTTCCTTGCCCGTTACCTCTCCTCCATACTGCAGGGCGTTGGTGTTGTCGTGATGATCTTCTTAGCTGATATCATGTTGTATCTTATCTCACTGATCTTCATACCCTCGTCGGCACAACTGATTATCTGTCATCTTATCAACGGCTCGGGTTATTTGGAAAGACAGCCGTTACAGGAGGTGCTGGGCTCAATGGTCAGCCTCACCATGCTACACTCCTGCTACCTGGCAGGTGCCAACCTTTTCCGAAATGTGAAGTATTCCTGGGTGTTCACCACCCTTGCACTCATCGTGGTTGCCGCCATCATCATAAGCGTACTTCTTCACACTCATTCTTCCCAAGGGCAGCTTGTTGTACCCGACTGGATAGAATATACCATTTGCTGTGTGATCATCGTGTTTAACTACTGGCTGTCATTCCGGTTATTCTGCCGTCGTCAGCTCATTGGTCAATTCATCAATCATTAATCATGGAAAAGTTTCAATTCAATAGATTCCTGAATGTGCTCAAGTGGTATCTTCAGGTGAACCGCAACCCATTACTGGCATGGACGGTAGGTGTTTTCCTCTGTGTGTTTGTAGGAGAGTGTTTCATGCTGTGGGCCATGGCTAAGACTGATCATCAAGCATGGTTACTTCAGTATTCAAATTTAGTCAGTGGGATAACCGGCTTCTGGCTCGGTGCCACACTGATCCTGGTCCTCTACATCCAGACCACACTGTTCAACAAGATCAGTAACAAGCGCATCGGAACCATTTTCCTGACACTGCCCGCCTCGAATGCGGAGAAGTTTACGGTGCTCTTCATCTATGTGCTTCTCATCTCACCCCTTTGCCTCCTGTCGGCATTCGTCCTGGGTGACATGCTGCGCATGGTGGTGATACCTCTGTTCAGTCAAGTAGGTATGGTGTCCTGTCTGCGCGAGGTCGTGAGCGGTATCTTTATCTTTCTGCCGCAAGACACCCTTCCCACGAGACTGACGGAATGCCTCTTCCTCTTCTCAGCTGTTGTTTGGCTACATTCCATGTATCTTTTGGCTGGAGCCGCCCTTCGCAAGAATGCCTTCAGCTTTGTCTCGACGGCATTACTGCTGGCTGTATGTCTTCTGGGATACCTCATCTCATCCAACATCGACAAGTTGCGCACATGGGACATTATCTCACAGCTTTTCAAAGTCTTCATTTGGCTGTGCATCCTCGGAGGTTTGCTATGGGCAGCCTGCAACTACTGGCTGAGCTACCGTATCTTCAAGAACTATCAATTGATTAATAACAAAACGACGAACTTATGATATTCAGTAATGACAAAGCTATTTACATTCAGATAGCCGACCGCCTGTGCGACGAGATATTAGCGGGAACCTATCAGGATGATGAGCGCATCCCCAGTGTGCGAGAGTATGCCGTACTGCTGCAGGTGAACACCAACACGGCAGTGAAAGCCTACGACGAGCTGGCACGCAGCGAGATCATCTACAACAAACGAGGCTTAGGCTATTTCGTCACCAAGGGGGCGAAGAAGAAAATCCTGCGGGAACGGAAGAAGGTCTTCATGAAAGAGAAACTGCCCGAGATGTTCCGTCACATGCAGCTGTTGGGCATTGACATTTCCGAGATCGATGAGGCATGGAAGGGCTTCAAGGAGTAATGCCAAGAAAAGTTAAATGTACCCCTGTATGATGAGATCGTGCAACTCTGCCAAAACCTCTCTCGTCAAACAGGCATCAATCCATAACAAATGATACATTTAAAAGACATCAACAAGACCTACTTCGGTGCGCAGCCCCTCCATGTGCTCAAGGGCATCAACCTCGACATTGCGAAGGGAGAGTTTGTGAGCATCATGGGAGCCAGCGGTTCGGGGAAATCCACCTTACTTAATATATTGGGTATTCTCGACAACTACGATACAGGAGAATATATTCTGGCCGACACGCTCATCAAAGATCTGAGTGAGCGCCGTGCTGCCGAATACCGTAACCGTATGATCGGCTTCATCTTCCAGAGTTTTAACCTCATCTCGTTCAAGACTGCCGTGGAGAACGTGGAACTGCCTCTGTTCTACCAGGGCGTGAGCCGTCGCAAACGCCATCAGTTAGCCATGGACTATCTGGATCGGTTAGGACTCCTCGATTGGGCTGACCATTACCCCAATGAGTTGTCGGGCGGACAGAAACAACGTGTAGCGATTGCCAGAGCACTCATCACCCATCCACAGATCATCCTCGCCGACGAACCCACGGGTGCACTCGACTCGAAGACATCTGTGGAGGTGATGCAGCTGCTCAAAAAACTCAATGCCGAAGAGGGGATGACCATCGTGGTGGTGACCCACGAGAGTGGTGTGGCCAACGAGACGAACAAGATCGTGCACATCAAGGACGGGGTAATCGGAGCGATCGATGAGAACCTCGATCATAAGGCATCACCTTTCGGCATCGGTGGCATCATGAAATAACAACGGGTATCACTATTCACAACGAGTAGAATCACTACCACTAATCAACAATCACATGCAAGACATTCTCACAGAAATATGGTCAACGGCTCAGCGAAACAAGTTGCGCACGGCACTTACCGGCTTCGCGGTGGCATGGGGGATCTTCATGCTCATCGTACTGTTAGGAGCGGGCAACGGACTGATCAATGCGCAGACCCAGCAGATGAACCGTTATTTGGCCAACTCGATGAAGGTATTCCCGGGTAACACTTCAAAAACCTACAAAGGACTGAAAGAAGGACGATATGTTCCATTGCGCGACCGTGACATGGAAACCACCCGTCACCGTTTCTCCAACCATGTGGATCAGGTGGGTGCCGAATATTCACAAGACGGACTGATGATGACCTATGGACAGCAGTATATCAGCATCACGCTCTCAGGTGTCTATCCCAACCACGCCCAGATTGAGAAACGCGAGATGCTCTACGGACGTTTCATCAACCAGATCGACATGCGTGACAAGCGGAAAACGGTGGTGATCAGTCAGCAGCAAGCCAAGGAACTCAGCAGTGACATATCCTCCCTGATCGGACGTTATGTGCGCATCGGCAGCTTCGCCTTCCAGGTGGTGGGCATCTACAAGAATGATCAGTCGGAACGGAACAACGGGGCCTTTACCGCTTTCACCACCATGCGCACCATGTATGGCTATGGCGACCGTGTGGGGAATATCGAATACTCTTTCCACGGATTGGAAACAGTAGAGGAGAACAAAGTCTTTGAAAAGAGCTACCGTGCGCAGATCAACGAGAACCACCAGGCAGCCCCTGATGATGAACGCGCCTTATGGCTGTGGAACCGCTATACCGATAACATCCAGATGCAGACGGGTATCGGTATCATCCGCACCGCCTTGTGGATTGTCGGACTATTCACCTTGTTGAGCGGCATCGTCGGTGTGTCGAACATCATGCTCATCACCGTGAAGGAACGCACACGTGAGTTCGGCATCCGTAAGGCTATCGGTGCCAAGCCCTGGTCGATCCTGAAGCTGATCATCATAGAGAGCGTCATCATCACTACCTTTTTCGGCTATATCGGTATGGTGTTGGGTGTGGCGGCCAATGAGTATATGGATGTCACATTAGGGCATAACGTGATCGACACCGGTATGTTCAAAGCCACTCTCTTTGTGAACCCCACCGTTGGGCTTGACGTATGTATAGAGGCTACGGTGGTGATGATCATCGCGGGAACCCTTGCCGGACTGGTACCTGCACGGAAAGCAGCAAAGATCCGTCCTATTGAAGCCTTGCGGGCTGAGTAAGTAATGGCAGAAATCGTTCGACAGGTAAAACAGATATAACTGGAAATCATAGAAACATGAGAATAGATATCGATAACTACAGAGAAATCTTAGATACGCTCACACGTAACAAGAGCCGCTCGTTCCTCACCGGCTTCGGTGTGTTCTGGGGTGTGTTCATGCTCGTGGCCCTGATTGGTGGAGGACAAGGACTGAAGGAGATGCTGCAACAGAACTTTGCAGGTTTCGCCACCAACTCATCCATGATATGGGCACAGCCTACCACCAAAGCCTACAAGGGATTCCGTAAGGGCCGATACTGGGGAATGGTCTATCGCGATGTAGATCGCCTGAAAGCACAGGTCCCTGAACTCGACGTGGTGGCTCCCATGGTGTCTCGCTGGGGCAACTCTGCGGTTTATAAGGACAAGCGGAACAGCTGTAACATGAGTGGTGTCACTCCCGAATATGCCAAGGTGATGGAACCGAAGATGTATTACGGGCGGTATATCAACGACATGGACATGGCGCAACGCCGCAAGGTGTGTGTGTTAGGAAAGAAAGTATATAAGGAATTGTTTCCCGGCGGGGGTGATCCCACGGGGAAGCAGATACGTATCGATTCCGTCTATTATCAGGTGATCGGCGTGGACTACAAAGAGGGAGGTGTCAATATCAACGGACGGTCGGAGGAGGCCGTGACGATTCCGATCACTTTGATGCAACAGACCTACAACATGGGCGAGGAGGTGCACGTCATCTGCACTACGGGAAAGCCCGGTGTCACCATGTCGGCCCTCGCCCCCAGGATGCGCGAGGTGATTGCCCGTGCCCATACCGTCGATCCTACCGATGAACAGGGTGTGATGGTGTTCAATACCGAGGTGCTGTTTAAGCTGATGGACAACCTCTTCAAGGGTGTGAATTTCCTCATCTGGCTCGTAGGCTTGGGAACATTGTTGGCAGGAGCCATCGGGGTGTCGAACATCATGATGGTAACTGTCAGGGAGCGCACCACCGAGATCGGCATACGGCGTGCCATTGGTGCCACCCCTCGTGTCATCCTCTCCCAGATCGTGTCAGAGAGTGTGATCCTCACGGCAGTGGCTGGTATGAGCGGTATCCTCTTCGCCGTGTTTGTGCTACAGATGTTAGAGTTAGGAAACACCGAAGACGGGATCCTCGCTGCCCATTTCCAGGTGAATTTCTGGACAGCCCTCTTTGCAGCTTTCATCATCGGCGTCATGGGCGTATTGGCCGGTCTTGCTCCTGCCTGGCGTGCCATGAGTATCAAACCTGTTGATGCCATGCGCGATGAATAAAGTCTTTTTTCCTATTCCCTGATCAATAATCGAAAACAAAATAAAAAACATAATAAAATGAAAAAGTACAGAAAACTGATGATTGCGATCATCGTCGCATTGATCTTCATCGGAACCTTCGTGTTCCTGTATCAGAAATCGCAGCCGAAGCCTGTTGCCTACATGGAATTCACACCCAAGATGACGGATATCGTGAAGACCACGATCATCACGGGAAAGATTGAACCGCGTAACGAAGTGAATATCAAACCACAGGTGAGCGGTATCATCTCCGAACTGTTCAAGGAGGCTGGCGACTATGTCAATGCCGGCGACATCATCGCTAAGGTGAAGGTGATTCCCGACATGAACCAGCTCAGTAGTGCGGAGAGTCGTGTACGCTTAGCCCTTATCAACCTCAAGCAGGCAGAGATCGACTTTGACCGCGAGGAGAGCTTATACAAGCAGAACCTCGTCAGCGCTGAAGAGTTTGACAAAGTGAAACAGTCATTGAAACAGGCACGTGAGGAGAAAATGGCTGCCGATGATGCCTTGGCCGTGGTGCGCGACGGTGTGTCGAAGAGCAATGCCAAGGCCAGCTCCACACTGGTGCGCTCCACCATCTCGGGTGTAATCCTCGATATTCCGGTTAAGGTGGGAAACAGTGTGATCCTGAGTAACACCTTCAACGATGGTACCACCATTGCCAGTGTGGCGAACATGAACGATCTGATATTCCGGGGTAATATTGACGAAACGGAAGTGGGACAACTGGTAACGGGCATGCCGATGAAGATCACGATCGGTGCCTTGCAAGATCTCTCCTTCGATGCTTCCTTGGAGTATGTGTCTCCTAAAGCCGTTGAGAGCAACGGTGCCAACCAGTTCGAGATCAAGGCTGCTGTTCGGGTGCTCAAGGGTAGTAAGATCCGTTCCGGCTACAGTGCTACGGCTGAGATCGAATTAGCCCATGTGAACCATGCTCTCTCCGTACCTGAGAGTGCCATCGAGTTCAGAGGCGACTCCACTTTCGTGTACCTCATACACGAGAAAGATCAGGAAAAGACCTACGAGCGCAAACAAGTGGTGACAGGACTGAGCGACGGAGTGAACATCGAGATCAAAGGCGGTGCTACTGTCAAAGACAAGGTGCGCGGTCCGAAGATTGTTGCAGAGAATGGAGAGGAGTGAAACAACGATACAAATGACAAATAGGATGAAAACAAAACAAACAGGATGGGGCACCATCGTCTATCGGTGCCTGTGCCCGATCGCCCTCATCGGAATGACGATACCTTGTGAGGCCCAGCAGACATGGTCGCTCAGTCAATGCATCGACTATGCGGTGGAACACAATATCTCGGTGAAACAGCAGGACGTGACCCGTTTGCAGCGTGAGGTGGATGTCAACACTGCTAAAAACAGTCGTTTGCCCGACTTGAGTGCTTCGGCATCGGAGAACTTCTCGTTCGGTCGCGGACTGACGGCAGAGAATACCTATACAAACACCAATACCAGCAGCACCTCTTTCAGCTTAGGAACGAGTGTCCCGTTGTTCACGGGATTCCGTATTCCGAGAACCCTCGAACTGCAGAAACTGAATTTAGAGGCTGCCAATGCCGACTTGGAGAAGGCGAAAAATGATATCCGTATGCAGGTGGCACAGGCCTACGTACAGATCTTGTATAGCATGGAATTGTGCGATGTGGCACGGCGGCAGGTCAGCATCGATTCCCTCCATGTGTTCCGTCTGAAAGAGATGATGAAAAACGGAAAGGCCAGCGGTACCGAGGTGGTTCAGCAAGAAGCCGCCATGGCACAGAGTAAGCTCACGGTGACACAGGCCGATAACGACTATCGTCTTGCCTTACTCACACTCTCACAGTTGTTGGAACTGCCTTCTCCTGAAGGCTTTGCCATCGAACGCATCTCCCCGGAATCTCTCTCACTCAGCAGCCTGACCACCCTGTCGCCTGATGCCATCTATCAGGAAGCTCTGTTGGTGAAACCTGAGATCCAAGCAGAAAAGTATCGTCTGGAGGGAACGGAGAAGAGCATAGAGATTGCCAAGAGTGCCAAACTCCCCTCACTGTCGTTCCAGGCAGGGATGGGATCCAACTACTACAAGACGAGCGGATTCGCTGCCGAAGGTTTCTTCAAGCAGCTGAAAAACAACTTCAGTCAGTACTTGGGACTGAACCTGAACATCCCCCTCTTCAACCGTTTCGAAACACGCAATAACATCAAAAAAGCCCAGTTGTCTCAGTATCAACAGCAGCTGCAGCTTGAGCAGGTGAAAAAAGGACTGTACAAAGAGATACAGCAGGCTTACTACAATGCCGTGGCCTCACAGGCCAAGTATGAGAGTAGCAGCGAGGCCAAGCGCAGTCAGGAAGAGGCCTTCCGTCTGATGACGGCCAAATATGAGTATGGCAAAGCCAATATCACTGAGTTCAACGAGACGAAGAACAACTTGATGAAGGCCGAGAGTGACTTGGCACGTGCAAAATATGAGTACTTGTACCAACAGGCCCTGCTTGACTTCTATCGCGGGCATGACCTCTCGTTTCAAAGGCCCTGAGGCCTCCACATGGTTGAAGGTTTTGGCCTTCGAGACGATGCTGACTCACTGAGCCCACTATAAATGTGGGCTCAAATTCCTTTCTTTCTTTCTTTCTTTTCCCTTTTCAGCCTTTTTATCATCCAAGAATCAAGAGTAGGCGGAACAAAACAATTTGTTTTGTTCTCAAAAAAACGTCACTTTGGGAAGTAAAAACCGTCATCTTAGAGAACAAAACAATTTGTTTTGTTCTTCGAGGTATTGGTAATTGGATATGAAAGCCTTGTTACTCCGCATGAAAAGGGCGTTTCATGACATTTCATAGAATACGATGATCAAATGGATAGGGGAGCAAAAAAAACAGTATTCGTGATGCTGATTGAAAAAAATGTTGTACCTTTGCACCCCGAATGGTGATGTCTTGGTGTTCCATCAAGGCATAAAAGGGAATCAGGTGCAAGACCTGAGCAGTGCCCGCTACTGTAATCTCCATTATGGGAAATCCAACAAATGCCACTGTCTGCAAAGATGGGAAGGCGGATTTCTCGGAGAAAGCCAGGAAACCTGCCACTCGCCAAATGTTTACGTTACCCCCGGGAACAGGGGTGCGGCAAGTATTGAACTCTACTTGATCATGAGTCGTAGAAAAGTCGCTATGTGTGCGTTGTGCACACTGTTTTCCGTATTGTTACAGGCACAGACCGTTCCTGACAAGCAGGTTATGCTCGATGAGGTGGTCGTGACGGGCACGGGCACGGAGCACCTGCTGAAGGATGCCCCTGTGCAGACGGAGGTGATCAGTGGGAAGACACTCAGGAACTTCGCAGGAAAGAGCATTGAGGAGATCTTGGGTATGCTCACGGCCTCGTTCGACTTCAACGAAGACGATATGGGCAGTCAGATGCAGATGAACGGTCTGGGCAACAACTATATCCTTATCCTGATTGACGGGAAACGCATCCATGGCGATGTGGGTGGACAGAACGACCTGAGTCTGATTGATCCGCACAACATCGACAAGATAGAGATCGTGAAAGGAGCCTCCAGTGCCCTCTACGGCAGTGATGCCATCGCTGGTGTGGTGAATATCATCACGAAGAAGCACGATCAGGAAGGAATCCTGCTGGAGAACACCTCGCGGATAGGAAGCTACGGAGATCTGCGTCAGCACAACGGCATCGGTTTCAGCATCGGAAAGTTGAGCAGCTATACGAACTTCCAGTTGCAGCACAGCGATGGATGGCAGAACACGGCTACGGAGCACACGCAGGGATCGGAGCAGCCCGTGCTCGATTCGAGGAACAAGACCACCAACCGTCATACCAACTGGCAGGTGGCGGAACGACTGACCTTCACCCCGATGAAGAACCTGGAACTCTATGCCGAGGGCAGCACCTACTGGAAGCGTATCTATCGCCCGAGCGGGAAATATCCTCACTATGATGTATATACCTACGACCTCGAATATCATAACGCTTCGGCGGCCGTGGGCGGGAAATGGAAACTGAACAAAACGGATGTGGTGACACTCGACGTTGACTGGAACCGTCATGCCTACTATTATTATTTCACGGCCAACACCCTCGTGGAGGACTATGAGAAGAGCAAGGGTACCCTCTATTATCCCTACTTCCCTTACCTGCCCGACCAGAAGGAGCTGCAAAGTGACCAGCAGCGCACGATGGTGAACCTGAAAGGGGTGTTCGCACTGCCCTATGAGAACCGGCTGAGTGCAGGCATCGAATACCGCTACGACTGGCTGGACTCGCCTACTCGTGTGGTGGGCGGCAGGGTGGATGACCATCATGAGGCGGTGTATGTGCAGGATGAGTTCAACCTCGTTCACAACCTGAATATCACCGCCGGACTGCGCCTGAATCACCATGATGCCTTCGGACTGCGCCTGACACCGAAGGTGTCGGCGATGTATTGCATCGGGAATCCGTTCCGACTGCGTGCCACGTGGAGTCAGGGCTTCAAGACACCCACCACCAAGGAACGCTATTACCGTTATGTGCGACAGATGAGCGGTACCTATCTCTATTTGGGCAACCTCGACCTGACACCCCAGAAGAGTAACTACTTCTCCGTGAGCGGTGAATATACGTGGAACGGACTGTCGGTGACGGCTACCGGCTACTACAACCATGTGGATGATATGATCGCCTTGGTGACAATCCCCAACTACCAGGCTCCCGATGAATACATTGTTCAGTATGATCCGGTGAAGACCCGTCAGTATCAGAACATCGAGGATGCCAAGACCTACGGGGTGGATGTCACCGTGCGCTACACGTGGAGGGAACTGTCGGCAGGGATTGGCTACAGCTATCTCGACACACAGGCGAACACCTATGATACCAGTCATGACCGGATGACGCGTGTCACCATCGACGGTATGGCTCACCACAAAGGCAATGCGTACGTCACATGGGCTCATCAGTTCGTGAGCAGTTACCGCTTGGGTGTGGGCATCTATGGGAAAGCCTCCACCAAACGCTACTATCAGATCAACGGCGACGGCAAGGGCTATCAGATCTGGCGCCTGGCCACGACACATGATTTCACTCCAAAGCGCCAGCGGTCAGGACTATCCTATCGGGTGGAGGCGGGCATCGACAATATCTTCAACTACTGCGACCGTACGCCCCACGGGCTGCATCTCGGTACGACCACTCCGGGAACGACGGTCTATGCCTCGCTCTCACTTCGTTTTTCCAAAGGAAAGAAAACAAACAATAAGTTCAATACCAATTTAAATCAAAGCAATTATGAAGAGAATTAAAAGTTTGATGGTTGCCATGCTGGCAGTCATGGGATGTATGACATTCGTGGCTTGTAGCAGTGACGACGATGACAAGAAAGTCGAGAACAACTACACGGTGTATCAGAAAGCGGTGAATGAAACGGTGAAAGCACAGAAAAGGAACAACAAGGCAATCCTTCTGGTGGCCTTCGGCTCTACCTGGCAGCAGGCATACGATGCCTTCGATACCACGGTGGCAGCCTATAAGTCGGCCTTCCCCGGCTATGATGTGTTCCTGTCGTTCTCCTCTGCTATCTGTATCAACCGTGCTGCCGAGGGTGAGAATGTGGCATCACGTAACTTCTACGCTCCTCCCTTCTGGCTCACGGCCTTTGCACAGGACGGGGTGAAATACAACGAGATCGTGGTGCAGTCGTTGCAGGTGATCCCCGGTGAGGAATATACCCGTGTGATCAACTATATCAAGGACTTTGCCAACAACAGTAACGGTGACCTCGATGACCAATACTTAGCCAGCGTGACACTGAAGCTCGGTGTGCCCCTGTTGCAAGATGCCGTGGCCGACGTGAATACCGTGGCAACCGAACTGGATAAGCTGTACAAGACACAGGCTTCGCAGGGTGTGGTGGCCTTTATGGGACATGGTAACCCTGACTCTTATGACACCTATAAGGCCAATGTGCGCTACACCCAGTTGGAGGAGGCCCTGCAGAAGTTCAGCAAGAACTACTATGTGGGTACGGTGGATATGATGGAGAATTTCAAGACGAACGTGCTGGCACGTATGCAGGCCAACGGCATCATGTCGGGAAAGGTGTTCTGTCATCCCCTGATGTCTATCGACGGTGACCACGGTCATAACGACATGGCCGGTGACGACGATGCGTGGGACAACGGCTTCGAGGCCAACGAAGAGGGTGAGGTGGAAGATACCTCCTGGAAGATGTACTTCCATCACATGGGATACACCTGCGACAACACCACAATGATCGAGAAGGGTCTGCTGGAACTGCCCACCATCCGTCAGGTGTGGATGAACCATACGAAGGATGCCATCCAGGGTGAGCCCCTCGACTACTACCACTCGAAGTTCCCTGAGGAGTAATCTCTTTGGTTAGACGATGACGTATTTGATGAGAAAAGGTTGTATCATGGCCTTGGTGTGGGTGAGCACGCTGATGTGCTGCCTGTCTGCCAGTGCCCAACAGAACAGGAAGTCACGGAGTCAGATGAAAGACTCCGTGATGCTGGATAATGTGACTGTCATTGGGAAGAGCAAGACACAGCAGATCCGTGAAGGAGCCTACTCGGTGAATGCCATTGATGTGCGTTCCGTCATCAGTTCGCTCAACTCCCTGAACAGTATCGTTGACCGCACAGCGGGTGTGAAGGTGCGCGAAGAGGGTGGGGTAGGCTCTGACTTCGACCTGAGCATCAATGGCATGTCGGGCAATGCCGTGCGCTATTTCATCGACGGCATACCGCTCGACACAAAGGGGTCGGGCGTGACCTTGGCCAATCTGCCCGTGAACCTGATCGACCACATCGAGATCTACAAGGGTGTGGTGCCCACCTGGCTGGGTAGTGATGCACTGGGTGGTGCCGTGAATATCGTCACGAACCGCAAGCATTCCAACTACCTTGATGTCAGTTACGGTCTGGGCTCCTTCCATACCCATCGCGGCGAACTCAATGCACAGTATTCGCTGAAAAATGGAGTCATGATCCGACCTGCCTTCGGCATCAACTACTCGAAGAACGACTACATGATGAAAGACGTGGAGGTGTGGAATGAGCAGGCCGGCAGGTATCTGCCCCAGAAACGCAGGCGTTTCCATGATGACTACCTCTCCCTGTTAGGACAGGTGGAAGTGGGGGTCAGTGACCAATGGTGGGCCGATGATTTCTTCGTGACCGTATCCTATAACAAGGTGAACAAGGAGCTACAGACCAACCAGGTGCAGAATCACGTCATCGGTATGGCTGACCGTCAGAACAGTGCCTGGAGTGTGGGTGTGCGCTATAAGAAAGACGATTTCCTCTTCAAGAACCTCAGTGCCAACCTGTCATTGTCACATACGTGGGATCACACGGTTGCCACCGACACCGCTCATCGCAAATACGACTGGAATGGTGATTGGATTCGTAGTGAGCGTAACGAGATCAACGGAAGAGCCTTCTCGGAGCGTCATGTGAAGCGCCCGCTTACCGTACTCCGAACCGACCTGAACTACCGCTTCTCTGAGCAGCATCTGCTCAACCTCAGCTATGCACTGAACCGTACGGGAAACAACCGGTGGGATGAGGTGGACAACTCCTTCGTGGCTGCCAACGACATGTTTGCCAAGCACATCATCGGACTGGCCTACAACCAATCGCTGATGAACGGACGGATGTACAACACCTTCTTCCTGAAAGACTATATCAACCACCTGACCATCAAACAAACCGACCTGGCTTTCATCACAGGCTCGCAGAAGATGGCAGGAGCCAATACGAAGAACAGTATCGGCGGCGGTGTGGGTACGCGGTTCGAGGTGATGCCGTCGCTGGCGGTCAAGGCCAGTTATGAGCATAGCGTACGACTACCGCTGGCGCGTGAGTTGCTGGGTAACGGTACCACCATCTATGCCAATACGGCACTGAAGCCAGAGGAGAGTGACAACCTGAACCTTGGCCTGTTCGGTACCATCCGATCCGGGCTGCACAGTCTGTACTACGAAGCGAACGGATTCCTGCGCTATGTGGATAACTACATCCAGCCCACAATCTCCGACGATGAGGGCTATCTGCAATATGTCAACGAACCGGCAGTGAGCATCAAGGGCTTAGAGGGAGAAGCGCGATACGACTGGAACAGTCGTCTCCAGCTGATGGCGAACCTGAGCTGGCAGGATGCGCGTGACAACAACCGTTATAAGGATGACGGGAAGCTGTCGGTGACCTATAAGAACCATGTGCCGAACCGTCCGTGGCTCTTTGCATCGGCAGAGGCACGCTATTCTTTCCGTGATCTTTGGTTGAGAAACGATCGGTTGACCTTGGGTATCGACTACCAGTGGGTACATTGGTTCTACCTCTCGTGGGAAGCATACGGTCTGCCTGAGACCAAGGCCCGGATTCCAGAGAAGAACCTGTTGGGAGCCCAAGCCACTTATTCGTGGCATGACAACCACTACAGTGTGTCGCTTGACTGTCAGAACTTGTTGGATCAGACAGTATATGACAACTACAAACTGCAAAAGCCTGGGCGATCGGTGTTCCTTAAATTCAGAGTATTATTTAACTAAAATGTATAACACTAATTCAATTTAAAATGAGAAAACTCAGTTTTTTACATGCTGCGATGGTGGCTTTGATGTTCACCTTTGCCTTTACATCTTGCTCAAGTGACGATGATGATGACAAGAACAAACCCGTAGAACCGGAAGTACCGGAGGTAACTTACCATTACGACCTGACCGTGACGGTAGGTAAGCACGGGGGTATGGCTTCACAGGAAACACACCTGACGATGAGCGTGCCCTCACTCTCTGATCCAAACACAACCATTGATTTCAAGGGAAATGGTATTGAGATCACAGACTATACCATTGAGAACATATACGACAACAAGTATATGTACCAGGTACCTACCTCTGAAGATCGTTTTGCCAAGCTGCAGATCAAGGACAATAAGATCAATGTCATCCGAGAGCGCCCGTTTGGTAAAAACACCTATGCATCGCGTAAATACACCCATGCCTGGCTGAATGAGAATACCTTACTCGTCATGGCTGCCAACGGTACTGCCGACAAGATTGTCTGGACCAAGCTGAATACAGATGACATGACCATCATCAGTGAGGGTGAGCTGTCGATCAGTGTAGCAGAAGGATTCGAGACATTCACGACCAGTGGATTGCTGACCTATCGAAAGAGTGATAACAAACTGTTCTACTTCTTCTACAGTAAGAAGGGCTCTGGACGTAAGGCCACCAAGGAGTCGTTCTTCCATATTGCCGTTATCAATCCCGAGACGATGGCTGTCGAGCGGGAGACCGTCAACAAGGAGGCTTCGGAAATGCAAGGTTCTGCCTATGGTGAGCTGATGCAGAACTTTATGTTCTTCGATGATCAAAACAACCTTTATCTGTCGGCATTCAGCAGTGTCAACAAAGTGAATACGGGTAAACTGCTGCGCATTAAGAATGGTGAGTACGACTTTGAGACTGACTATAATGCCTTCCCCGGTGCTAAAGGAAAGATCGTGTCTGTGTTATACATCGGCAATGGCAAGGCTTTGGCTTATTCGGGTGATGCCAGTGTAGGCACCAGCATCCAGGATCCCGCCTATTATTACTCTATCGTTGACCTGAATGCCAAGACGGCTACTCCCATCAAGTTCAATGGTGCCGACCTGCCCTACAGTGCCGGTAGCTTCTCTCAGCGTGCCGTCTATAATGCCAAGGAGAACAAGGCTTACTTTGGCGTGAGCAATGAGGCTGGTGAGACGGTGTATGTCTATGATGTGGCTACAGGTGGTGTCACCAAGGGCGTGAGCATCGCTCCGGGTTATTACTTCGACCAGATCCGTCTGGTAGAGGATGATACGAAATAAAGTGGTTACAAACTTATGAGAAAGTTATTCTCAGTCATTTTGTTGTTCCTGTGCATGAGTGTTCATGCGCAGGAACTCTCTTCTTTCGTGGAGAGTGACCTGTTGGCTTCTTTGGGGAAAGACGAGAAGGCTGCCCTGCTGATGGTGCATTTCGGTACAACCTATGATGAGACACGTACCCGAACCATTGATGCCATTAACAGGAAAGCCAAATCGATGTTTCCACAATTGGAGGTGCGCGAGAGCTATACCTCACGGATTATTCTGCGCCGACTGAAGGCACGGGGCATCCAAAAGGAGACGCCCTTGGAGGCGATGCTCCGACTGCGTGCCGAGGGTTATACCCATCTGATCGTGCAGAGTACAAACATCATCGACGGCATGGAGATGGAGTCCTTGCGCAAGGATGTAGAAAGCGTGATGCCGTTCTTCCGTGAGATACGAGTGGGACGTCCGCTGATGTACAGTACGGAGGATGCCCTGCGTGTGGTGGAGATCCTCACGAAGCGCATCCCTGCCGATCGGAAGAAAAGGGAGCATGTCCTTCTGGTGGGACATGGTACGGCGACACCGGCTACGGCTATCTACAGTGAGATCGATTATATGTTCAAGGCTGAGGGACATTCCAACTACCATGTGGGTACCATCGAGGGATACCCTACCTTTGAGAATGCCCTGCATCAGCTCAAGACAGCCAAAGCCAAGACGGTGATTCTCGCTCCACTGATGTTCGTTGCCGGCGACCATGCAAAGAATGATATCTCACAGGAGTGGAAAGTGGCACTGGAGAAAGAGGGCTTCCTGGTGAAGCTTCATCTCGAAGGCTTGGGCGAGGTGCCAGAGATTCAGGAGATCTATTTGTCACATATTCTGTTCCTGATGCAGCACCGTGAACGGGGGATCATGGAAAAGAAAAAGGTATATAGCGAGCAGTAGTAAACAGAAAGAATGGCTCTCGTTACAAAGGAATGAAGGCGATGAAAAGAAAGGTAGTAGGATGGATCCTTGCTGTCGTGATCGGTTTGGGTGTCCTGGGGTATGTGGGCTATCGGCATTGGCTGGCACCCACACGGATCTTAGTGGTGAACACCCTCAAGACACAGGAGGCAGATTTTATCCTGAGCAATGATAGCAAAAAGATCAGGGTGGAGTGCGTGGAAGCCGATAAGATGGGACGTCTCGACGGCTATGATGCCATCATCCTCTTCGCCCGTCGGTTGTATCTGAATGAGGAACAGTTGGCGGAGGTGGATCGTGCTGCCGAACGGGGTGTGCCTGTGTTCACCAAGACGGTGAAAAGCAGCAGTTTTGCCATCAACAAGAACCTCACGGATGAGCAGCGGAGCCTGTTACAGCAATATTTCGATAACGAGAACCGACAGAACTTCCGCAACGGACTGCGTTACCTGCGCCATCTGGCTACGCCGCAACGATGGGGTGACCAGGACTTCGAGGCTCCTGTGGAAATGCAGAAGAATATCTATTACCACCGGGAATACGGAAAGTATTTCCAAAAGGCTGCAGAACTGACTGATTACTTGAAAAAGAAAAGACTCTACCATGAGGGAGGACACACCATTGCGCTGATCTCGGGAATCCAGTTCCCCATGGAGGGAAACCGGCAGCATGTGGACACACTCATCACCCTGCTCACCCATCGGGGAATGAATGTCTATCCCATGACCTGCACGGGGAAGAGACGGGAGAAAATGCTCAAGGAACTGATGCCCGACGCCATCGTATATATGTCAATGGGACGATTAGGGAATGACACGCTGATCTCGTGGTTGCAGGAGAAGAACATCCTGCTGTTCACTCCCTATCCGATTTCTCTCACCCATGCGGAGTGGATGGATGCCAGGCACCCTATGAGCAGCGGTACGAAGAACTCACGCATCGTCATCCCAGAGATTGACGGTGGGGTGGCTCCTTTCTGTATCGGTACGCAGAACCAGGACAAAAAGGGATACTTCGTGCATACCGCTGAGGCTGAGCGTTGCTCAATGTTCGTCAGTTGTGTAGAAAAATACCTGACGTTGCGTACGAAGAAGAACAATGAGAAACGGATTGCCATCGGCTATTTCAAACGTCCCGGTAAGGATGCTCTCTTAGCCAGTGGCATGGAGGTGATTCCTTCGTTGTACCATTTCCTCAAACGACTGCGTGATGAAGGATATGACGTGAGCGGACTGCCCACCTCTGAGGAGGCCTTCGCCCGTGACATCAAAACGGAGGGTATCGTGTTAGGCTCGTATGCCAAAGGGGCGCAGGAGAGATACATGCGGGAGGGACATCCTGTTTGGCTCACGAAGAATGTGTATGAAAAGTGGGCGCACGAAGTGATCACTCCTACGAAATATGCCGAGGTGGTGGAACGCTATGGGGAGGCACCGGGCAGTCTGCTGACGAAAGGCGACTCGTTGGCAGTAGCTTGTGTGCGATATGGGAATATCCTCCTCTTCCCACAACCTCGTCCTGCCATAGGCGATGATGACTTCAAATTGGTACATGGCGTGGAGGTGGCTCCCCCTCATAGTTATCTGGCTCCTTACCTGTATGTACAGAAAGGATTTCAAGCTGATGCCCTGATCCATTTCGGTACCCATGGAAACCTGGAGTTTACACCAGGACGTGACACGGGTATGCGACGGGAAGACTGGAGTGCGGCACTCGTGGGTGACCTGCCTCATTTCTATTATTATACAACAGGAAACGTAGGTGAGAGTATCATCGCCAAACGACGCAGCCATGCCGTGCTGCTCACTTACCTCACACCCCCTTATGTTCCCAGTGGGATGAGGCAGAAGTATGCCACCTTACTATCGGATATCCACAGAGCAGTGAAGAGTGGAGGAAAGAACAGAAGTCTGATCCTTGCCATCAAGAAGACCGTTGTTGAAGAAGGACTCAACCGTGAGCTGAATCTTGATGATCGTCTCACACAGCCGTATTCCTTAGAGGAACTGGAGCAATTGGATGCACATGTAGAGGAACTCTCCAATGAGAAGATGCAAGGTGCTTACTACACTTTAGGACAGACCTACTCCGAACGCGACCTGCAGAATACCACACTGGCCATCTGTGCTGATCCGTTGGCGTATGATATGGCCAGAAACGATCGTGATGAAGGAAAGATCAGTTCGAAACAACTGCAGGACTATGCCTTTGTGGCACACCATTACCTGCCGAGGGCACGCCAACAGATTGTTTCCCAGATGGCAACGAACCCCTACCGACAGATGCTGATCACATCCACACGGGAAGAACTCAACAGGATGATCCGTGCCCTCAACGGTGGAACGGTGGCACCGGCTCCTGGTGGCGATCCTGTGCTGAATCCCAACGTACTGCCTACAGGAAGGAATATGTACAGCATCAATCCCGACAATACACCTGACATCCAGGCATGGGAGGATGGGAAAAGACTGGCGGAAAGCACACTTGAACGTTACCGTAGGCAACATGATGGGGAATGGCCGCACAAGGTGAGCTACACGTTCTGGGCCGGAGAGTTCATCAATACACAGGGTGCCACCATTGCCCAGGCATTATGGATGTTAGGTGTTGAACCTATTCGTGATGCTGAGGGACGTATCAACGATTTACGCTTGATCCCGAGAAAAGAACTGCGACGACCCAGAATCAATGTGGTGGTGCAAGTTAGCGGTCAGCTGCGCGACATCGCGGGATCTCGTCTGAAACTGATCACTGATGCCGTGAAACTTGCCTCGTCCGAGAAGGAAGACAGTAACTTCGTGTCTGAGGGTACCATTCTACAGGAGAAAGAATTGATGAAGAAAGGGATGGCACCCAAACGCGCACGTGAACTCTCTACGATACGTGTCTTCGGACCAGTCAACAGCGGTTACAGTACGGGTATGATGAATTATATCGAACGTAGCGGCACCTGGGAGAAATCCTCGGAACTCGTTGATGGATACTTGAACAACATGGGGGCAGCCTATGGTGATGAACAGAACTGGGGAGACTTTGTGCCGGACCTCTTTGCATCTGCCTTGCAACAGACAGATGTCGTGGTGCAGCCTCGACAAAGCAATACATGGGGGCCAGTCTCGCTCGACCATGTCTATGAGTTCACGGGAGGTCTTTCTCTTGCGGTGAAGACACTCACGGGAAAGGAGCCTGATGCCTACCTCGCCGACTACCGCAACCGTTCCAACCGTCGTATGCAGGATGTGAAGGAGGCTGTCGCCGTGGAGATGAGAACATCTCTGCTCAACCCCGTTTATATCAGGGAACGTATGAAAGGGGATGAGGGCACGGCACAGATGTTTGGTGAGATGTTCCGCAACCTCTTCGGATGGAGTGCTACGCGTCCCAATGCCGTTGACAAGGAGATATACAATGATCTGTACCGTCTGTATGTGACTGATGTGCAACAACTTGGCATCAGGAACTATTTCCAGCGGGTGAATCCTGCAGCCTATCAGGCCATGACATCAGTGATGATAGAGAGTGCTCGCAAGGGCTTCTGGAAACCATCGGCTGAGCAGTTGAAGGAACTGGCTCGGTTACATGCGGAGATCACGAAAGAGCGTGGAGCTGCCTGTACGGATTTCGTCTGTAACAACGAGAAACTCCAAGCTTTTGTCTCCAAACAGTTGGACGGGAAGCTACGCACTGACTACCAGCACAGCATGGACGCTGTGAAGATGAGTGCGTCGGGACAGAAAGACATGGTGCTGAAGGAGCAGAACCAGCGACAGACGATGTGGAAGAGACCGCATGTGGTGAACGGCATCGTCGTCGGCATGGTGGTGGTACTCGGATTGGTGGTGCTGGTGGTTTGGCTTCGTCGTAAGAAGTAAAGAATCAGTATCATGGAATATCTTATAGCGATACAAGCAGGATTGATCTTGATGAGTTCCCTTGTCAAGACAGGACTTCTCTCCACCAGGATGAGAATTGCCATAGCGATATGCTATGCTGCTTTCATGTGGTGGGTAACTCCACGCATGACGGAGCTGTCGCATGAGGTGTTCACGCAGCTTGCCGCCACAAGGGGTGTCTTACTCGACGTGGCGGTGTGTATGGTCATTGAGGCGGTGGTGATGATGGCCTATTGCTTCTGTTCGCCGAAGCAGAAAGGATGGTATGTCATACTGGACTATGAACCGGGTTTATTGGCTCTTCCTGCACTCTGCTATTTTCAGGTACAGCTGTTATATGGGTTGCCAGGTGTTGACTATGACTGGGTGGCATGGCTGTCGGCAGGACTTGTCTTATTACTGATGCTCGGCGGCTCGCTTCTCTTGCGGTGGCTGTTGCGAGAAAGACACTTGCTAAAGGAACTGCTGTTTATCATCAATTTGATGATCGTCATTCTCTGTGTGGCGATCACAGGATATTAAAAGGAAGATGGAAACGATATCGAATATTCTTTTCTGGATTTCCAACGGTTTGTTGGTACCAGTGGTGGTGTTGCTATTGCTCTTTTTTGTGAGGGCGCTGGTGTTGGCGGCAGGATTCTTTGGAGAGTTCTTTCGTCGGAAGACAATGCTTGCACGGACTGATTTCTTAGAGTCAGGAGCACATGAGCATGTCATGGAAGGATTGCGGACACTGACAGAACAGTCGGCTCCCGATGATCGCTCCTTGTATTTGAAAGCCCTGATCACTCTTTCGGCGAATGTATCGAATAAACCGTTCTGTGAGCGGGTGGTGGCCAACTTCGAGGTTGATGCTGCTAAGGAATTGTCGGGATCGCGCCTCTTGGTGAAGTTAGGACCGATGCTTGGACTCATGGGAACGCTGATTCCTATGGGACCAGCCTTGGTGGGACTTGCCACAGGGGATATTTCTGCGATGGCCTATAACATGCAAGTGGCGTTCGCTACTACTGTGGTGGGTATGGTGATCGCGGCGATCGGTGTGACTACCTTGCAGGTACGACAGCGATGGTATGCCCGAGAATTGAATAACCTGGAATATGTACGTCAGCTATTGTGCCATGAGAACGAGGAATAGACTACTACAGCAAGGCGATGATGATCCCATGCAGACCGTTGCGAACCTTTTCGACGTGGCAATGGTCTTTGCCGTGGCTCTAATGGTAGCCCTGGTCACCCATTTTAACATGTCGGAGCTTTTCAGTAAGGAGAACTTCACCATGATCAAGAACCCGGGAAAGGACAATATGGAGATTATCACCAAGGAGGGACAGCAGATCAAACATTATACTCCCACTGACGACCAGCAGATATCAGGGAAACGTGGAAGGAAGGTGGGTGTTGCCTATCAACTGGAGAATGGTGAGATTATCTATGTGCCGGAATGAATTAAAGAGTGAAAGAAAATAGAAGGATGGTATTTGTCATTCGCATCCTTTTTTATATTTTTGCAAAAGAAATCTATCAAGACATGAGTAAGGCAAAACTAACTGTCGTGGGTATCGGACCTGGAAGCGTGGAGGATATCACGCCTGCAGTGATGAATGCCATCAAAGAGGCTGATGTGGTAGTGGGCTATCAATACTATTTCCAATTTGTTGAGCCCTACCTGAAGGAGGGAGCACAGTGCGTGGATACCGGTATGAAACGGGAGCGTGACCGTGCCCGGCAGGCTTTTGAGTATGCACAACAAGGAAAAAACGTGGTGGTGATCAGTAGTGGTGATGCCGGTATCTATGGAATGACACCGTTGGTGTGGGAGATGGCCCAATGCTCCACACATCCTCAAAACATTGAACTGTCATCCCTTCCTGGTATCTCTGCTTTCCAAAAGGCGGCATCCTTGTTAGGCGCACCTGTTGGTCATGACTTCTGTGTGATCTCCCTGTCTGACCTGATGACCCCATGGTCAACAATAGAGAAACGGATCGTTGCGGCAGCCCAAGCCGATTTTGTCACAGCTGTTTATAATCCCAAGAGTCATGGACGCTACTGGCAGCTGTACCGCCTGAAAGAACTGTTCCTAAAAGAACGCAAGGAAAGTACCCCTGTGGGATATGTTCGTCAGGCAGGACGTCCGGAACAGGAGGTGAAGGTGACCACCCTACGAGATTTGGACCCAGAGGATGTGGATATGTTCACGGTGATCATCATCGGTAACTCCCAATCTTATGCGTGGGAGGATCATATCATCACACCAAGGGGATATTACAGAGAAGGGCAAGAAGAGGGTAGGGAAACAGCCATCGGACAGTCTATCATGATGGAGAGTTTCCGTACTATCAGCCGTGAACTGCGTAACCCTGATATCCCTCTTAGTAGGAAATGGCCTTTGCTGCATGCAATCCATACCACCGCCGACTTCGACATGGAACAATGGCTATACACGGATGAGGATGTTGTGCCGCTATTGTATCAGGCGATGAAGGAAGGAAGGTTGAAGACGATTGTCACGGACGTGACGATGGTGGCCAGCGGTATCCGGAAAGCAGCCTGTGAACGTTATGGCATCGAAGTGAAATGTTACCTGCACGATGAACGGGTGGCTGCGATGGCAAAAGAGAAAGGAATTACGCGTACACAAGCAGGAATCCGTCTTGCAGTGGAGGAGAATCCCCAGGCTCTGTATGTCTTCGGCAATGCTCCTACGGCACTGATGGAGTTGTGTGATTTAATGCGAAAGCAGAAAGCCGATCCTGTGGGTGTGATCGCTGCTCCTGTGGGATTCGTGCATGTCTGTGAGTCGAAATGGATGCTCAAGAGTTTCCTCCATGTGCCTAAGCTGATGATCGAGGGAAGGAAAGGAGGCAGCAATATTGCCGCCACATTGGTAAACAGTATCCTGGCATGGGAGGATGCAGAACAGTTAAAACCTGGACGCGATGTGTAAGGAGTTTATCGTGATTGGTATCCCTGATGACAGAAGGTTCGCTCACGGGGAGCAAATAGGACAATTGCTGCAGGAGAACCGTCTGTTCTCCGGCGGTAAGCGCCATCATGAACTGATGAAACCTTACCTTCCTCATGGCTATATCTGGATTGATATCACCGTGCCCTTGGAGGATGTTTTTGTCCAATATGAAAAGATGGAAGGGACGATCGTGGTGTTCGCTTCCGGCGACCCACTCTTCTTTGGCTTTGCCAATACGCTCCAGCGCCAGATGCCTGATGCCAAGATCACCGTCTATCCTTACTTTAATTCGCTACAGATGCTGGCACATCGGTTGCTGATGCCCTATCATGACATGCATATCGTATCACTGACAGGGCGCCCATGGCATGCCTTTGATGAGGCACTGATACGAGGATGGAGGAAGATCGGGGTGCTCACCGATAATGTTCATACTCCTGCAGCCATAGCACAACGCATGCTCGACTACGGCTATGACAGATACGTGATGTCTGTTGGTGAACATCTGGGAAATCCTGATCATGAACGCATTACAACGTTGTCATTGGAAGAGGTAGTAGAGAGGGAGTTTGCACGTCTGAATTGCTTAATCCTACAAAAAGTGCACCACTCGTCTCATCTCACATCTCTCATCTCTCATCTCTCATCTCCTTTTCCCCTTCCTGATCATCTCTTCGAACTTCTCGACGGACGGGAGAAAATGATTACCAAGGCCCCCATCCGGTTGCTGACTCTTGCATCCTTGGAACTGAGAAACAGACAGTCGTTCTGGGATATCGGCTTCTGTACGGGCAGTGTCTCCATTGAAGCAAAACTCATGTTCCCACATCTTCACGTTACTGCTTTCGAAATCCGTGAGGAGGGAAGGAGACTGATGGATGTGAACAGTCATCGTTTCCATGCACCAGGCATCGAGACGGTGATGGGTGACTTCCTTCAACTGGATGTCAGTGGCTATCCACAGCCAGATGCCGTTTTCATTGGCGGACATGGCGGACACCTTCCCGAGATGGTTCAGAAGACAGTGCAATGCTTGTCAGAAGGGGGCATTCTTGTCTATAACTGTGTCTTGCCCTCTTCTGTAACCGATGCCCGTATCCGCACTGATAACCGAGAACGTTTCATTCATGCTGCCAAAGCATGTGGCCTGCTGTTGGAAGAACCTCTGCATGTTGCCATCAATGATTATCATCCTATCGACATCTTAAAAGCAAGAAAACCATGAAAATAGCCATCGTTGCCATCACAGAAGAGAGTAAAAGGCTGGTAAAAGTCATCAGCCCGTTGTTTGACACCCCGATAGCATGTATCGAAAGAAAGGATGTAGGCCTATATTTCCATGACTATGATGCTTTTGTCTTCATCGGTGCCATGGGCATCTGTGTTCGCACCATCGCCCCTTTCGTGGAAAGCAAATATACGGATCCTGCCGTGGTGTGTATAGACACTACGGGGAGACATGTGATCTCGGTGCTGTCTGGTCATGTGGGTGGAGCTAACGCACTCACCCATCAGTTGGCCGATCTCCTGCACGCTGTCCCAGTGATCACTACCCAAAGTGATAACACGGGGTTGTGGGCACTTGATCTGCTGGCAGAGAAATACGGATGGGTGCCTTCCGAACAGATGAACGCAGCCATCTTCGCTTTCGTAAACAGGAAGCCTACGGCACTGCTTTTAGATATCCGTGATGAAGGGACGGATGAACTGGAACGTACTATCCCTGAACATGTCACACGGGTGAACAGTTTCGATGAGATCAAATCAGGGACGTTCACACTTGCTGTGATCGTATCTTTCCGTCACTATGATCCTGTTCCAGGGGTGCTGATGCTGCAATATTTCCCGAAGGTAATGAATGTCGGCATCGGACTTGCCCATCAGGCCCCTCATGTGGAGTCAATCATTCTGTCGGTAGAGCGTATGATGTTGGAAAAAGGTCTCGACTACAGGTCTATTCGCGATTATGCCACGATCGATGTGAAGGAAGATGAGCCGGTGGTTAAGCACTTGCAGGAACGAGGTGATACAGTGCACTTCTTCACCGCCGAGGAACTATCGTCAGTAGTTGTACCTACGCCCAGTGCTGTAGTCAGACAGCATGTGGGAACACCGAGCGTGAGTGAAGCCTCTGCACTGCTGGCTTCCTCTCAGGGAATGTTATTGCTTCCTAAACAGAAAGACGACTCAAAGATGTTCACTTTTGCGGTAGCTATCAATCGACAATACCTACGAACCGGTCATGTTGAGATTGTTGGGGCTGGTCCTGGTGATCCAGACTTAGTTTCTGTTCGTGGTCGCAAGATGCTGGAATGTGCTGATCTGATCCTGTATGCCGGTTCCTTGGTGCCACGTGCACTCACAGAATGTCACAAGGTGGGAGCGGTGGTACGTTCCTCGGCAGACATGGATCTCGAAGAGCAATGTGCACTGATGAAAGAGCACTACGACCAAGGGCACTTCATCGTTCGTCTGCATACTGGTGATCCCTGTATCTTTGGAGCTATCCAGGAACAGATGGCGTTCTTCGATAAACATCACATGCACTATCATATCACACCGGGCATCTCATCGTTTCTGGCTGCCGCTGCAGAGCTGCGCAGTCAGTTCACCATTCCTGAACGCTGTCAAACCATCATTCTCACTCGTGGCGAGGGGCGCACCCCCATGCCTGAACGAGAGAAACTGCACCTGCTGGCACGCTCCCAGAGTACGATGTGCATTTTCCTTAGTGCTGCCATCGTAGATGATGTGCAGAGGGAGCTCCTTCAGGAATATCCTGAAACGACACCCGTGGCAGCCTGCTATCATCTATCCTGGCCCGACCAGCGTATCTACAGAGGACAGTTGAAAGACTTGGCCCAAATCGTGCACGACAACCATCTCACACTTACTACCATGCTCGTGGTGGGAGAGGCTATTGATAACCGTGAGCATCTCTCGAAACTCTACGACAAACATTTCACACATTTGTTCCGAGAAGGGAAATAACCGCTTTGCCATGATCTTAGTATTGGGAGGAACGACCGAAGGCCGCAAGGCCGTGCAGGTGCTCGAAGAGGCGGGCGCACACTATTACTATGCTACAAAAGGAAAGACCCAAGAGGTAGAAATGTCCCACGGTACACGTCTCACGGGTGCCATGGATGCTGCGACCCTCATTTCTTTTTGCAGGGAGAAGAAGATTCGCCTGTTGATTGATGCTGCACATCCCTTTGCAGTGCATATTCATCAAAATGTGCAGATGGCTGCATGCGAACTGCAGATACCCATCATCCGCTATGAACGACAATACCTTCCTCATACTGATGATATCGTCTGGTGTAAGGATTATCAGGAGGCGGTGACACGACTTCAGATGACTGGTGTAACAACACTGTTGGCTCTTACAGGTGTACAGACTATCGGTAAACTGAAAGCTTACTGGCAATCTCCCACAACTTCTGATTGCTGGTTCCGTATCCTGAATAGAAGAGAATCGCAGTTGATAGCCCGTAGAGAGGGCTTTCCTGCTGATCATCTCGTTTATTATCAAGAAGAGGATACTGCATCGCTGATCCAGCAACTGCATCCCCAGGCCATCCTTACAAAGGAAAGTGGGAAGAGTGGGGGATTTGAAGAGAAAATCAGAGCTGCGAAGGAAGCAGGTGTGACAATCTTTGTGGTGTGCCGTCCGCAGACTGTGAGTGTGACAGGTGGAGATTGTTGTATGATGGTGAATGGCCCTTATGGCTTACGTCGTAAGGTGGAGAAACTGTTGCCGGAGTTCTTCCCCTTGAAGACAGGGCTGACTTCAGGAACCTGTGCTACGGCAGCAGCCATCGCAGCACTCACGAAAGAACATACCGTCATGGTACGACTGCCCAATGGAGAGGATATCGACGTGGATGTTGCCAGTATTGAGGGGGATACCGCTACGGTCATTAAAGATGCTGGTGATGACCCAGATATTACCGATGGTCTGGCGATCTGTGCTACTGTGAGGCTGTTAGAGATGAGCCAGGAGAAAGGAATAAAGATTCTTGAGGAAGGAGATGGGTGCCGGAAGCAGATTGTGATCAAGGGAGGTGAGGGCGTAGGAACGGTAACCTTGCCTGGTCTCGGACTACCTATCGGGGCACCAGCCATCAATGAGATTCCTCGGCGTATGATCCATGAGAACCTCATGTCTTATATTTCACGCTTACAGATTCATCCTGCAGTGGAGGTTACCATTACCGTACCTGAAGGACGCACTGTGGGCAAGCGTACCTTCAATCCCCGTATTGGTATTGTTGACGGCATCTCAATTATCGGCACCCATGGCATTGTAAAACCATTTAGCAGTGATGCCTGGATCAATAGTATCCGTAAAGAGATGGCTGTGGGGTATGCTCTCACGTCTCATCTCTCCCCTGCCGATACGCCCCAGATCGTGATCAACAGTGGAGCACGTAGTGAGCAGTACCTGCGAGACCGTTATCCCCAACTGCCCGAGCAGGCCTTCGTACATTATGGTAACTTTATTGGTGAAACATTACGTATTGCTGCCGATCTGGATGTGAAGCATGTCGTGATGGGTTTGATGATCGGAAAGGCGGTGAAATTAGCTGAAGGGAATCTCAATACCCACAGTCATCAGGTGACGATGAACCGCGATTTCATCCAGCAGATGATCGATGAGGCAGGAATCCCAGTTTCTTCACTACGCACACCACTGACCAGTCTGAACATGGCTCGTGAGTTGTGGACGCTTCTCTCTGAGAATGATATGTGCCGTCTGGCACAGGTGATCATAGGGCATTGCCATCATCATTGTGATGCCTTGTTGCCCCACGGACAACTTGATATCTTGTTGATTTCCGACAGGGGGGTGATTTATACGGGAACGTGATCCCACGAAAAATAGAGGCGCTTGTTGGCACATTCAAAGATAATTAGGTAACTTTGCACATTATTAATAAAAGATTAAACATGAGAAAGATCATGATCCTACTGGTCTGCACACTATTGGTCAGTGGATGCAGACAAATATCCCACTCTGCCGGTGCCGCACAGGGGAATACCCTTGACACAGCCACCGTAGTGCTGAAATATGCAAAAGGCTTCTCTGTGGAGCATCGCGATGGGTATAGGCTTGTTACCATTGCCGATCCGCAGAAAGAGGATGCTAAGGAATATCGGTTTGCCTTAGTACCGCGAGGTGAGAAGCCGCAGGGCATTCCTGAAGACTGTTCCGTGCTGGAGACTCCTGTTCGCGGTGTGGTCTGTATGACAACCCTTCAGCTCAGTGGGTTTATCAAGTTAGAAGCCCTTGACCATATCGTGGGAATCAACTCCTCTCGCCGTTTGGAGAACAAGGAGATGGCAAAGCGCATCGAAGAGGGAAAGACGGTGAAGATCGGAAAAGAAGGGAATTTCGATGAAGAACTGATCATTGCCTCCAATCCTGATGTCATCATGATCTCTCTTTCCAAACGAGGAGGATACGAAAAGATGGAGGAGGTGGGACTGCCATTGGTGCCTTATCTCGGCTATCAGGAGACCGATCCGTTAGCACAGGCCGAATGGATCAAGTTCATCGGAATGCTTATCGGGGAGAGCCAAAAAGCCAACGAACTCTTTGAGAGTATCTCGAAACGATATGAGGAGGCCAAGAAACTGGCAGAAGAAGTCAATGGTGACAGTCGCAGGCCGCAGATCCTCTATGGCTTGATGCACGGCACCAACTGGTATGCGATGGGAGGAGATAGCTATTTCGCTCATCTGTTCCGGGATGCAGGACTGGATTATTTCCTGAAGGATGATGACCGCAGTGGAGGAGTGAACATCGATTTCGAGAAGGTGTATGCTCAGGCACAACAGTGTGACTTCTGGATTATCCAGAATAAAAATAGAGAGAAGATGACCTACGAAAGGATGAAGGCACAGGATGCCCGATATGCAGATTTCCGGGCATGGAAAGACCGTCGTGTCATCTGTAGCGAGACTTTCTATACACCTGTGAACGAGTTGGCTCCCATGGAACCCGATGTGGTACTGAAGGATATCATCAAAGCCATACATCCTGAAGTATTGAAAAACTATACGCCCAAATACTATGGGCTAATTGCTCATTGACATCTTTCATCTCCTATCTTTCATCACTTATGTCTCCCAAATCCTTCCCCCTGATGCTCCTCATGACAATGCTTATCATTGTCTTCTTCCTGCTCAACCTTCTGTTGGGCACGGTGGATATACCTATGTCATCTGTCCTTGGCAGCCTGTCTGGTCATGAGGAGAACCTGATCTGGCGCAACATCATCCTGAAATCACGCGTTCCCCAGGCATTGACAGCACTCACGGCGGGTGCTGGACTTGCTATTAGTGGATTACAGATGCAGACAGTATTCCACAATCCACTTGCCGGACCGTCGGTGTTAGGAATCAGTAGTGGTGCTTCCTTAGGGGTCGCCTTCGTAGTGCTGGCCACGGGCAGTCTTTTGGGAACGGCGTTGAGCAGTACAGGTTATGTGGGGGAGGTGGTACTAACGGTGGCTGCGATCATCGGTTCAATAGCGGTGATGGCACTCATTGTCTATGTGTCTCAGAAGGTGAGGGGAAACGTCACGCTGCTCATTATTGGTGTGATGATTGGATATGTAGCAAATGCGATTATTGGCGTTTTGAAGTATTTCAGTGCCGAGGAGGATATCCGTGCTTATGTGATCTGGGGCCTGGGCAGTTTCGCCCGTGTCTCGGGAGATCAGGTGTGGTTGTTTGTCACGATCATGGTCATTCTCATCCCTCTGTCGATGTTACTCATCAAAACGCTGAATCTCCTATTGTTAGGTGAGCAGTATGCGAGGAATTTAGGACTGAACATCAAGTCATCGCGTATATGGGTGATAGGTTGTGCTGGCGTGATCATTGCTATTGTCACGGCATATTGCGGTCCGATCATGTTCTTAGGCTTGGCGGTTCCTCATCTCTGCCGAGCCATCTGGCGCACCAGTGATCATCGTGTCCTGATGCCGGCTACGGCCCTCACAGGGGCTGCCCTTGCCCTCGTCTGTAACATCATTGCGCGCATGCCGGGTTTCGAAGGGGCCCTGCCCATCAATAGTGTGACGGCACTGGTGGGAGCCCCCATCGTTGCTATGGTCTTGTTTAGAAGAAGGAAACGTGATGCAACTGAATAAATCTCATCGCTTTCGGATCAATGTGAGTCCGTCGCGTAGAGGGAGGATGACACGCTCTACACGCTCATCCCTAACCACGAAGTCGTTGAAGTCCTCGATGCCTTGAGTCTGCCGGTCGGCGGGGGCAGGAGTTTCTAACACATGACCGTCCCATAAGGTGTTGTCGGCAAGGATGAAACCGCCGCGGCGCACAACGCCAAGAGCCATCTCATACGTTTCTAAATAGGTGCGCTTATCCCCGTCTATAAACGCCATGTCGAAGGTGATGCCTAACTTCGGCGCCTCTACGACGGCATCCCCGATGATGAATTTGATTCTATCAGCCACGGCAGATCCTTCTATCCATGGCCTGGTAAAATCTTCCATCTCATCATTCACCTCGAAAGTATAGACCATGCCTCCTTCTTCCAACCCCTCTGCCATGCAGATAGCACTGTATCCGCTGAATGTTCCTACTTCAAGAATATTCTTTGGACGGATCATGTGGACGAGCATCTTCAGCAGTCGTCCCTGTAGATGACCACTGGCCATACGACCTCGTAGCAGATGAACATTGGTGGCACGATAGAGACGATAGAGATAGTCACCCTCGGGATCGATATGTTGGAGAATATAGTCTTCGATGCTCATCTTTCATCTCTGAACGATTCGATCGCTAACCGATAGCTGTTTAGTCCGAAGCCGCAGATGACTCCCTTGCAGGCACTGCTGATCATGGAGCGATGACGGAATTCCTCCCTTTGGTGTACATTACTGATATGAACCTCAATGACAGGGCATTTCAGTGAACGGATGCAATCGTGGAGAGCCACGCTGGTATGTGTATATGCGCCGGCATTCAGAACGATGCCGTCGTAGGTGAACCCCACCTCCTGCATCTTGTTAATCAATTCTCCCTCAATGTTGCTCTGGTAGTAATCCAGATGGATGTCTGGATAGTGTGCACGCAGTTTTGGCAGATAATCATCGAAGGAATTGCTGCCGTAGATGCCTGGCTCACGGATGCCGAGCAGATTCAGGTTAGGGCCATTTATGATGAAAATTTTCATAATTAAAAGTTTTTTTGTACTTTTGTAGCGGCAAAAGTAACAAATTAAATGGAAACTGGCAAGAAAACGGATGCAAATGTGGCAAAAGCCTACCAGCGATATCTGAAGTTGGAGCGAAATTTCACGATGAACACGGTGGAGGCCTATATGCGTGATCTGCAGAAGTTAGTTACTTTCCTTCGGGGAGAAGGAATCGAGCCTGTGAAGGTGAAGTTAGAGGATCTACAGCATTTCGCTGCTTCCCTTCACGATTTAGGTATTGGTGCCAGGTCGCAGTGCCGTATCCTCAGTGGTGTACGTGCTTTCTACCGTTTCCTGTACCTCGACGGATGGATCGACAATGATCCCTCAGAACTGTTGGAGAGTCCTCAGATTGGTGAGCACCTTCCCGAGGTGTTGAGCACGGCCGAGGTGGATATGTTAGAGTCATCTATCGACCTCTCGAAATGGGAAGGGCATCGCAATAAGGCCATTATTGAGGTCCTGTTTTCCTGTGGACTGCGTGTCAGTGAGTTGGTGAATCTCAAGCTGTCGAACCTTTTCTTGGAAGAAGAATTCCTGCGGGTGGAGGGAAAAGGCAGGAAGGAGCGACTGGTGCCTATTTCTCCACGTGCCATCAAGGAATTGGAGTACTGGTTCATTGACCGAGATGCCATGACCAATGTAAAGGCGGGAGAAGAAGACTATGTGTTCTTGAACCGAAGGGGGGCTCATCTCACCCGTACGATGATCCTCATCATGATCAAGCGGTTGGCAGAGGAAGCTGGCATTCATAAAATCATATCTCCTCACACCTTGCGCCACTCCTTTGCTACCGCTCTTTTAGAGGGAGGTGCCGACCTGCGGGCTATCCAGGCCATGTTAGGACATGAGTCGATAGGGACGACAGAGATCTACACCCATATCGATACCCATACCCTACGTGAGGAAATCTTAAACCACCATCCACGCAATATGAAGGAAAAAGTATAAAATTCTTTAATAATAACACCTTTCTGTACACTATGATGCGCATGAAAACGTATCACTCTACAGATTATTTAAAACTTATTCATTATGATTCGTTTAAAACACTTTTTGTTTGTAGTGCTTCTCACCGTGGCAGGTCAGGCCATGGCGCAGATGATGCCGGCACTCCCTGTTGACAAGGATGTCCGGATTGGAAAATTGGAGAACGGACTGACTTATTACATCCGTTACAACAACTGGCCTGAGAACCGTGCAGAGTTCTACATCGCCCAGCGTGTGGGATCCATCCAGGAGAATGATGACCAGCGTGGACTGGCACACTTCTTGGAACACATGTGTTTCAATGGAACAAAGAATTTTCCCGGTAACGGTGTGATCCGCTACTGTGAGAGCATCGGTGTACAGTTTGGTGGCGACCTTAACGCATACACCAGCATCGATCGTACGGTATATAACATCTCCAATGTTCCCACAGCCCGTCAGAGTGTTCAGGACAGTTGTCTGCTGATCTTACACGACTGGGCTGACGGCTTGTTGCTTGATCCTGAGGAGATCGACAAGGAACGTGGTGTGATTCACGAGGAGTGGCGCATGCGTACCAGTGCGCAGATGCGTATGCTCGAACGCTCCCTGCCGAAGCTCTATCCTAACAGCAAGTACGGACAGCGCATGCCGATCGGCTTGATGGAGATTGTGGACAACTTCAAGCCGCAGACACTGCGCGATTACTACGAGAAATGGTATCGTCCTGACAACCAGGCTATCATCGTGGTGGGAGACGTGAATGTGGATTATATCGAAGGGAAGATCAAGGAGATGTTCAGCGACATCAAGATGCCCGAGAACCCTGCACCTGTAGTGGATGAACTGGTGCCCGACAATGCTGAGCCGATCTATGTGATTGACAAGGATAAAGAGCAGAAGACCAACGGCGTGGAGATCATGTTCAAGCACGAGGCCTTCCCCGACTCATTGAAGAATACCGTGGCTTTCCTCTTGAATAACTACATGAAGGGACGTGCCATGGGTATGCTCAATGCTCGCCTCAACGAGTGTTCTCAGCAAGCCGATTGTCCGTTCGTCGGTGCTTCTGTCTCTGATGGAAACTATATTTTTGCCAAGACCATGGAAGCCCTCGATTTGGATGTGTTGCCAAAGGATGGAAAGATCGAAGAGTCGCTGGCCGCTGCTCTGAAAGAGGTGCGCCGTGCTGCCGAGTTCGGTTTCACTCCCACGGAGTATCAGCGTTCGAAATCCAATTACGAGAGTTCGCTCGATAAGGCATACAGCAACAAGGACAAGCGTACCAACGGTCAGTTCGTGAACGAATATGTGGAAAACTTTCTGGCCAAGGTGCCTATCCCATCGTTCGATGATGAATATACGATGATGAAACAACTCATTCCTGCCATCCCTTTAGAGCTGATCAATGAATACATGAAGGAACTGGTGCCTGCCTCGGATACAAATATGGTGGTGCTGTCCTTGCTGAACGAGAAAGAAGGAGCTGTCTATCCCACAGAGGCTTCCCTGAAGAAAGCCATCGACGGTGCACGGGCTGAGAAACTCACGGCCTACGTGGATAACGTGAAAAACGAGCCACTGATGACCCAGTTGCCTAAGCCAGGTGCCATTATCCAGACGCAGAACAGTGATCGATTTGACTACCAGACACTCACCTTGAGCAATGGAGTGAAGGTGATCCTCAAGAAGACCGATTATAAGAAAGACCAAGTGATCCTGACTGGTTCTGCCGATGGCGGAAAAACGCTCTATTCAGACAAGGATCTCGTGAACCTACAGCTGTTCGATGATGTCATCGAGATCAGCGGTCTTGGAAACTTCTCGAACAATGAGCTGACTAAGGCTCTGGCAGGAAAGATTGCCAGTGCATCCATCTCTCTCGACGAACGCAGGCAGGTGGTGAGCGGTAGCTCTACACCCAAGGATATGGAGACGATGTTCCAGCTCATCTATCTGTATTTCCACAACATCAAGAAGGATCAGAAATCATACGACAACCTGATGAGTGGCTTGGAACTGCAGCTGAAGAACAAGGCTACCGATCCGATGCAGGCTTTCTCTGACTCGCTCACTTCTACCCTCTACGGACATAACAAGTGGACGAAGCCCCTGGAACAGAAAGACTTGAAGAAAGTGAACTACGACCGTATCCTACAAATCGCCAAGGAACGTTTCACCTATGCCGACGGCTATACCTTCACCATTATCGGAAACTTCGAGGAAGACTCTATCCGTCCGCTGATTGAACGTTATATCGGTTCTCTTCCTGTCAAGGGTGACGTCAAGAAAGGCCCGAAACGTGTCGATCTGGTCAAGGGTAACATCAAGAATAGCTTCAAGCGCAAGATGGAGACTCCCTCTGCTATCTCTGTGATGCTCTGGAGTAATAAGGACATGGAGTATAATCTGGAGAACAGTATCCGTGCCGATATCGCCGGACAGGTGCTGAGCATGATCTACCTGAAGAAGATTCGTGAGGAGGCAGGTGCAGCCTATTCTTGTGGCGCAGTGGGAACTTTCCAACGTGGTGAGGACGACAAGGTGGCTCTGATCACGGTTCAGTGCCCCATGAAGCCTGAGATGGCAGACGTGGCCCTGAAGATCATGAGCGAGGAAGTGCCTGCTCTCGCCAAGAGCTGTGATGCTGATATGCTGACCAAGGTAAAGGAGTATATGCTGAAGAGCGCCGATGATGCTGCCAAGACCAACAGTTACTGGTCGAAGGTTATCACCGTTTATCGTAAATTTGGCATTGACCTGCATACTGATTACAAGAAGGTGGTGGAAGCACAGACCCCTGCAAGCATCTGTGCATTCATGCAGGAATTCCTGAAGTCGGGCAACAAGATGGAAGTCACCATGATGCCGCAGGAATAATTTACCACATATAGTGAAAACGGCGTTTTCAGGTCGCAAAGACTATGTTTTTGGAGTCTGAAAACGCCGTTTTCATGTTCCCAAAACACCGTTTCTACAATTCGCTGTTCCCAATTCACAATTAATAATTCCCAGTTCCCAGTTCAGAATTAAAGGGCACTGGCGTAAGCCGAAAAGAAACCAAGCCGCCCCTTTGACGGGGCGAGCTTACCTTAATGAAAGAGCGATGGGAGGAAAGGCTATGGGTAGGCGAGCGAGCTCGGGAATGCGGTTAAGCCTCCCATATAGGTGCTTACTGAAAAGTACTTTCACTCGAAAAAGAAAAAGAAAACAAACTTTTCTTTTGCATTTTGCTCGTTTATCCGTACCTTTGCACCCTAAATATAATTAAGGTATAAAGATATGGCATATTTATTCTCATCAGAATCAGTCTCTGAAGGACATCCCGACAAGGTGTCCGACCAGATATCCGATGCGTTGTTAGACCAGTTCCTGGCCTATGATGACAAAGCACGATGCGCTATTGAAACATTCGTCACCACCGGACAGGTGGTGATCATGGGCGAGGTGCGGTCGGAAGCGTATATCGACTTGCAGACCATTGCTCGTAAGACCATCAAGAGGATTGGATATACCAAGAGCGAATACCAGTTCGATGGTGACTCCTGTGGCATCCTCACTGCCATCCATGAACAGAGTGTGGATATTAACAGAGGTGTTGACCGCGAGGAAGCCGACAATCAGGGCGCAGGAGACCAGGGTATGATGTTCGGCTATGCTGTGAACGAGACAGAGAACCTGATGCCGGTGAGTCTTGATCTGGCTCACCTCATCATGCGTACTTTGGCAGAGATCCGTAAGGAGGGGAAAGTGATGACATACCTCCGCCCAGATGCGAAAAGTCAGGTCACGGTGGAATACTCTGATGATGGGGTGCCCCAGCGTATTGATACGATCGTCGTCTCCACCCAGCATGATGAGTTCGCCGATGACACGGCCATGCTCCAGCAGATCAAGAACGATGTCATTAATATCTTGATTCCACGGGTGAAACAGCAGATCCACTCTCAGAAAGTGCTCGATCTCTTCGGGCTCGATATCAATTACTTGGTGAACCCCACCGGGAAATTCGTTATCGGAGGTCCACATGGAGACACAGGTCTGACAGGTAGGAAAATCATTGTGGATACTTATGGCGGAAAAGGTGCACATGGCGGTGGTGCCTTCTCGGGCAAGGACTCCTCGAAGGTGGATCGCTCTGCCGCCTATATGGCACGCTATATCGCCAAGAATATGGTGGCAGCTGGCGTAGCTGATGAGATGCTGGTGCAGTTGAGCTATGCCATTGGTGTGGCACAGCCTGTGAGCATCTATGTAAATACTTATGGCAAAGGTCATGTGGCGATGAGCGATGGAGAAATCGCCCGTAAGGTCGGGGAGATGTTCGACTTGCGTCCAAAGGCTATAGAACGTACACTGAAACTTCGTCAGCCGATGTATTTGGAAACCGCTGCCTACGGTCACATGGGAAGGAAAAACGAAGTGGTGAAGAAGACCTTTACCAGTCATTATCATGAGACGAAGACCATCGATGTGGAGCTGTTCACATGGGAGAAGCTCGACCGTGTGGAGGAGATCCAAAAGACCTTTGGAATAGGAGAATAGAATAAGGAGTAGGGGGAAGGTTTGTTCATGTTTCAGCAGCAGGATACATTACAACATGTCCGTCAGCAACAGCCCGTAGCAGAGCCGGTGGTGCCGTCATCTTCAGAGGAAGTTCTCGAAGAGGAGAACAGCATGACCGTCCAGCCGGCAGAACCAGTTGAAGAGAGCAAACCGAAACATCCCTACCAAGTGCTGCAACAGCTGCCGCCTAATGCGACACCTGCTCAGCAAGACTCGGCCATCCAGTCGGTCTTCCACCCGGAACTGAAACACCTGAGTACACGTCCCGACACGTTGCATCTGCCGGGTCAGGATGTGGGAAAGAGTATCAAGGAGGTGAACCTGCCCCAGTACTATCGTGAGAGTTTTTTCTCGAACAACTCGCTGCTGCATCCAGAATTGAATGTGGAACGTTACGGCGTGGCAGGAGACCCCGTCCCTTATTCCATTAGGAATGATGATGTTATCACAGGACTGCTTTTAGGCTGTTTCCTGTTTATGTTGATTGCTTACTCGCGTCTGCATCATTTTATCCTTCGACAAGTAAAAAGTTTCTTCTATGTGCCCCGTAGCGAGAATGTAACGGTGGTGACGGAGACATCAGGCGAGTTCCGCTTCCAGTTCTTCATGGTGGCGCTCACCTGTCTGCTGTGGGCACTGCTCGCCTTCTTCTATACTCAAGACAGGGTGGCCCACACCTTCGTACTGGAGTCGGAGTATCAGCTCATCGCCATCTTCTTTGGCTGTTTCATAGTCTATTTTTTGTTGAAAGGACTGCTGTATCCATTGACGAACTTGATCTTCTTTGATAGGAAAAAAAATGAACAATGGATGAAGGCTATGTTGTTCCTTTCAGCGGTGGAAGGGGTGTCTTTATTCCCCCTTGTTATGCTCCAAAGTTACTTCGATATTTCAGTGCAAAGTGCCATCATTTATGCCGCTGTTGTTTTAATTTTAGTGAAAATATTGACGATTTATAAAGGCTTTGTGATCTTTTTCAGGCAAAATGGAGCCGTTTTGCAAATAATTTTGTACTTTTGTGCGCTCGAAATCGTACCTATCCTTGCATTGGCAGGATTTTTGGTGATGATTGTGGATTATTTAAAAATAAATTTTTAGGACACCAAATGATAAAAAAGATTCTCATCTCACAGCCGCAGCCAACCAGTGAGAAGTCACCGTACTTCGACCTCGCTAAAGATTATGACGTGGATCTCGTTTTCCGTCCGTTCATAAAGGTAGAAGGACTCACTTCTAAAGAGTTCCGCCAGCAGAAGGTGAGCATTATGGGGCATACGGCAATCGTATTCACTTCGCGTCATGCCATTGATAATTTCTTCAAACTGGCCAAGGAGATGCGATTGGAGATTCCTGAAGACATGAAGTATTTCTGTGTTACTGAACAAATTGCTTTGTACATCCAGAAATATGTGCAGTACCGTAAACGGAAAGTGTTCTTCGGACAGACGGGAAAGATCGTTGATTTGGTGCCCTCGATGGTAAAGCACAAGACGGAGAAATACCTGATTCCGATGAGCGATGTGCATGATGATAGTGTGAAGGAATTGCTCGACTCGAAGAAGCTGCTGCACACAGAGTGTGTGATGTATCGTACGGTGAGCAATGATTTCACAGAGGAGGAGGTGAAGGCTTTCGATTATGACATGTGTGTGTTCTTCAGTCCTTCAGGTATTAACGCGTTTACTAAAACTTTTGGAACAAGCAAGAACGATATAGCTGTGGCTACTTTCGGCCCCTCTACTTCGAAGTCGGCACATGAGGCCGGACTGAATGTGGTGATTGAGGCACCGTCGGAGAAATTCCCTTCCATGACGGGTGCCCTGAAATCATACTTGGCACGTCAGGACGAAGACGAATAATGAGTGCCGCAGCTGCTTTTACCTTGAAGAAGGAAGAGCGCATGGCGAGCAAACGGCTCATCGATAAGCTCTTCGGGGGAGGCGACAGTCATTCGGTGGTTTCTTTCCCCATGAGGCTTGTCTATATGTCAGACGATCAGGGCGTCAGCGATTCCATTGCGAAGAAGCAGATCCTGATCAGTGTCCCTAAGCGTTGTTTCAAGCGGGCAGTCAAGCGGAACAGGGTCAAGCGCCAGATCCGCGAGGCGTATCGGAAGAACAAGAATCTGTTGCCGGATCTTGGTGAGGGGAGATGTCTGCTGATGGCATTCATCTGGCTCGACGACCAGCTGCACAGCAGCGAAACGGTGGAGAAGAGGGTGGTCAAACTACTACAACGAATGTCTGAACGTTTATGAAGGTCGTGAGGATTGTGTTACAAGCTGTTTCCTGGTGTTTCGTGGCCTTGTTGCTGATACCTATCTGGATTTACCAAAAAGCCATCTCTCCCTATACTCCTCCTTCGTGTCGGTTCACACCCACATGTTCTGAGTATGCACGTCAAGCCCTCATTAAGTATGGTCCTGTGAAAGGCATGTGGCTGGCCATCCGGCGCATCCTGAGATGTCATCCATGGGGTGGCAGCGGATATGATCCCGTACCATGAGGATCGTAGGACCCAATGATCGTTTTGTCGACATTTCGTTATATCGTTATATCGATATGTCGTTATATCGAAACAATGTAAAATCTCAAAAGAATAATAAAAATGAAGAACTTTGTTGAAGAACTCCGCTGGCGCGGAATGCTGGCACAGATGATGCCAGGAACGGAAGAACTCTTGCAGAAGGAGATGGTGACGGCCTATTTAGGCACCGATCCCACGGCCGACTCCCTGCATATCGGTCATCTCTGCGGCATCATGATGCTGCGTCATCTGCAGCGTTGCGGACATAAGCCTATCATCCTTGTCGGTGGCGCTACCGGTATGATTGGCGATCCCTCTGGAAAGAGTCAGGAACGCAACCTCCTCAACAACGAAACACTCTATCATAACCAGGAATGTATCAAGAAACAAGTGGCTAAGTTCCTTGATTTCGATTCGAAGGAACCCAATGCCGCTGAGATGGTGAACAACTACGACTGGA